>NZ_JBHRSQ010000017.1:0-144186 GCF_042643535.1 Halomonas tibetensis | reverse complement strand
TGATCACCGACCGCAAGGACCTGCAGGCCCAGCTCTCCGCCACCGCGGAGCTCACCGGCGAGAGCGTCGAGAAGGCCGGCAACACCGCCCAGCTCAAGAAGCTGCTGGCGCGGGACGGCCCGGGCCTGGTGTTCGGCACGGTTCAGAAATACCGGGACCCGAACACCCGCGATCCCGACCCCGAAGATGATCAGAACGAGGCGGACAACGATACGCCCACCGCCGGGCTGGACAGCGGACGCCGCGATGCCGCGGAACCTGGCGCTTATTCCAGGGGCGGGATGCCGAAGAAACCTACCCTGAGCGAGCCCTTCGAGGTACTCAATACCAGCGAGGACATCCTGATCCTGGTGGACGAAGCCCACCGCACCCAGGCCGGCGACCTGCACGCCAACATGATGCGGGCCCTGCCCAATGCCGCGCGCATCGGCTTCACCGGCACGCCCATCATCATGGGCGACAAGAAACGCACCCACGATATCTTCGGCGAGTATATCGACCGCTACACCATCAAGGAGGCGGAACAGGACGGCGCCACGGTGCCGATCCTCTACGAGGGGCGCACCGCCAAGGGAGCGATCAAGGATGGCGCCAGTCTCGACGGCCTGTTCGAGGACCTGTTCCGCGATCACAGCAAGGAGGAGCTGGAGGCGATCAAGAAGAAGTACGCCACCAAGGGGCAGATCTTCGAGGCGCCGCAGCTGATCCAGGAGAAGGCCCAGGACATCCTGCGCCACTATGTCACCCATATCCTTCCCAACGGCGTCAAGGCCCAGCTGGTGGCCTATAGCCGCCGCGCCGCCCTGCGCTACTTCGAGGCCCTTGAGCAGGCCAAGGCCGAGCTGCTGGAGGAGGCCATGGCGCTCTCCCCCGAGGACAAGGCCCTGGACGACACTCAGCTGCTGATCCGACCGCTGCGGGTCAAGGCGGCCATCCAGGCCTGGCGCTATCGCCAGGTGCTGCGCCAGCTCGAATTCGCCGTGGTGTTCAGCAGCAGCAACAATGACGACTCGGCCTGGGCCAGGTGGAGCGACCGCGCCGCCGTGGAGGCCCACATCAAGCGTTTCAAGAAGCCGCTGCCGCCGTTGGGTGGGGAAACACCCCTGACCTTGCAACAACAGGACCCCACCAAACACGACACGCTGGCCTTCCTGATCGTCAAGAGCATGCTGCTCACCGGCTTCGACGCCCCCATCGAGGGGGTGATGTACCTGGACCGCTCATTGCGCGAGGCAGAGCTGCTGCAGGCCATCGCCCGGGTCAACCGCACCGGACACGGCAAGACCCACGGCATCGTGGTGGACTACTTCGGAGTGGCCAACCACCTCAAGGAGGCCCTGGCCGCTTACAGTGAGGAGGACATCGATGGCGCCCTGCAGAGCCTCAAGGACGAGATACCGCTGCTGCGTGACCGCCACCTGCGGGTGATCGACGTGCTGCGCGGCCAGGGCGTCGATGACCTGGACGACGCCGAGGAGGCGGTGCAGGCCTTGGCGGACGAGCGCCTGCGCGCCGAGTTCATGGTCAAGCTCAAGGAGTTCAATCGCGGCCTGGACGACGTGCTGCCGCGGCCGGAGGGCCTCGAGTTCGTTAACGACGCCAAGCGGCTCGCCTATATCCACGCCTTGGCGCGCAACCGCTACAAGGACACCCCGGAGCTCGGCCGCGACATCGGCAACAAGGTGCGCAAGCTGATCGACGACTATGTGATCTCGCTCGGCATCGACCCGCGCATTCCACCGGTGCAGCTCACCGACGCCGAGTTCGATGCGCATATCGGCCGCCAGGTGGGCGACCGTGCCATGGCCTCGGAAATGGAGCACGCCGTGCGCTCCCACGTGCGCAAGCACCTGGACGAGGATCCGGTAAAGTTCGGCCGCCTCAGCGAACGCCTGGAGGAGCTGCTCCAGCAACTCGACGGCCAGTGGGCCGACCAGGTGGAGGCGCTGAAGACGTTGATCCAGCAACTGCGCGAGGGGGCCACGGTGGACGGCGAGGCGATCCCCGAGATGCCCGCCCACGCCGAGCCCTTCTGGCGCGAGCTGGTCGCCAGCGCCGGCCTGGAAGTGGAGCAGATGGACGCCGCCACCGCCCAGACGCTGCTCGACACCACCGAGGAGGTGGTGGCCATGATCCAGCAGGAGATCGTCATACCCGACTTCTGGAAGCCATCACATATCCCGGACCAGGAGCGCCTCAAGCAGCACCTGTTCAGCCAGCTGATGATGGGCAACCTGGTGCCGATGGATCAGGCCGAGGCCACCGCCGAGCGGCTCTTCGACCTGGCGCGCAGCAACCACGCCAGGCTGATTAACGCATGAATGTGCAGGTGACCCCATGATGCAACTCGCCGTGGACGACCTCACCTTCGAGGTGCGCGAGAGCACCCGCCGCAAGACGCTGGAAATCACCGTGGACCGCGAGGGTGAGCTTGTCATCGCCGCGCCCACCGGCACCGCCGAGCAGCTCCTACGCGAGTTCGTCCTCGAGAAGCGGATGTGGATCTACCAGAAGCTGGCGCAGAAAGCCGAGAGCCGCCGTCGGCTGCCGCACAAGGAGTACGTCAACGGCGAGGGATTCCTCTACCTGGGGCGCAGCTACCGGCTGAAGCGCGTGCCCAGCGATGCCCAGGATGCTCCGCTCAAGCTCGTCGCCGGGCGCTTTCAGCTGCGGGAGGACGCGCTGCCCGACGCCCGGGAGCACTTCGTTCGCTGGTACAGCACCCGCGCCGCGGACTGGCTCACCGCTAGGGTGAAGGAGCAGGCCCGGCGAATGGGCGTTGAGCCCGCCGGCGTGAAGGTCCAGGACCTCGGCTATCGCTGGGGCTCGTGTGGCAAGGGCAACCGGGTCTACTTTCACTGGAAGACCATCCTGCTGCCGCGTCAGATCGCCGAGTACGTGGTCGTCCACGAACTGGTCCACCTGCACGAAACCCACCACACACCGGCCTTCTGGCGCCGCCTGGAGCGGGCCATGCCGGACTACGAGCAGCGCAAGAGCTGGCTCGCCCGGCATGGGATCGAGGTGGAGGGGGTGTAGCCGCACGCCGAGACCCCGCCCCTCGCGTACCTGGTGGCACTCTATGGTTCAGGGATCGACCCGAGCCAAGGACGGCTTGGACCTCTCGCTGGGCCTAGCGGTTTAAGGCGGGCAAGCTGGCTGGCGGGTTAACGAAAAAACCAGCCGCTTACGGCTGGTTTTTAGGATGTTATGGCGGAGGGGGAGGGATTCGAACCCTCGAAGCCTTTCGACTTACACACTTTCCAGGCGTGCTCCTTCGACCACTCGGACACCCCTCCGCATTGTTATCCCTTCGAGAAGGTCGCTGCCTTTCCCTTGAGGACGGCGCGTATGCTATCGCCTCAAGTGCGCGATTGCAAGCCGGTTTCCGCTCAACGGTCTTAGCTCAACTACCGCCAAGCACAGCGTAGTCTCCTCGCGCTTCGAGACAGAGGCTCTCGCCACACCACAGGCGCTGTACCAGAACAATGCGCCCGCGGCCCTTCTGGGCCAGCTGCTCGGCGAGGCGCTCTGGCCCGTTCTCTGCCTCCGGCTCGCACTCGAGACGGTAATGGTTAGTGACCGGCGCCAGGAAGCGTTGGCTAGCCTCGGCGACCACGACATTCCGAGCCAGGCTATGGCGGCGCAGCCAGAGGGTCGTCCAGCACCAGCCCATCAGAGTGGTCTGAGCGGTGAGCGCCCCGCCGAAGCCGGTGCCCTTGTCATTGAGGTTGGCGGTAAGGTCCAGCGTCCAGATGAGGCGTTCGCCATCGCGGGTCATCTCGCGAATCCCTAGATGCTCGACCATAGGGATCGCCTCGCCCAGCCAGGCCAGAAAGCGCACCGGATCATCTTCCTGGCCTGGGGCGGTAAGCGGGAGCCGCGGGTAGGACTTGCCGATCTCGCGCATACTCATCTCCCGATCAGCGCCAGTGTTCGACGAAAGCGTCGATATCGTGCTCGGCAAGGCGCTTATGACGCCCGCCCAGCTGGCCCAGGTAGATGAAGGCAACCACCTCGTCTTCGTCCTCCAGGCCCAGGCCCTTGCGGACGGTGGGATCGAAGGCGTACTTGCCACTGCGCCACATGGCACCGAGACCCAGCGCGTGGGCCGCCAGCAGAATGCCGTGAGCGGCACAACCGGCGGAGATCACCTGCTCGATCTTCGGCACCTTGGCGATATCCGGGGTGACCCTCGCGATCACCGCAATGATCATGGGCGCGCGCAGCGGCTTCTTACGCGCTGCGTCCAGCGCCGCGTCGCCCGCGTGGGGATCTTCGCGATACTCCGCCTCGGCGAACAGCTCGCCTAGGCGGGAGAGGCCGTCACCGGAGAACTCAACAAAACGCCAGGGGCGCAGCTCCTTGTGGTCCGGCGCCCGCAGGGCTGCCCGGTAGATTGCCTCGAGCTGCTCGGGGGTCGGCGGCGGCCCCATCAGCTTGCCCATGGAGCTGCGTTCATGCAGCAACGTCAACGCGTCCATTGAGTGCCTCCCTTGGCGGCGTTCAAACGAGAAGTCTTCTCGGTACTTTACCAGTCGGCCGCCCTACTGTCGTGCCAGCCTCTATTGTCTCAACAAGCGAAGTGGCCGCGGCGGCTTCTCGCCCGGGGTAGCTCGCCAGGGGCTGATATCCAGCCCGCCGCGGCGCACGTAGCGCGCCAGCACCAGCAGCCGCTCGGGCCGACAATGGGCCATCAGGTCGACGAAGATGCGCTCCACGCAGTGCTCGTGGAAGTCTTGGTGCTGGCGGTAGCCAATCAGGTAGCGAAGGAGCCCCTCGCGGTCGATCCGCGGCCCCCGGTAGCGGATCAACACACTGCCCCAGTCGGGCTGGCCGGTGACCGGACAGTTGGACTTGAGCAGGTGGGAATACAGTGCCTCCTCGACGATCTCCTCCCCCACCGCCAGATGCTCGGCGCTGGGGGTATAGTCGCTGACCGCGATATCCAGCCCGTCAAGGCACGCACCGGGCAGGCGGCGGGGCATCAGCGTATCGTCGTCCACATCGAACAGTTCGACGGACACCTTGGCACCGGCGGCCCGGGACAGGTCGGTCATCAGGGAATCGACGACCCCCTCGCGGCTCTCGAAGCGGGTCTGGTTGAAGCCGTTGAGATAGAGCTTCCAGGATTTTGACTCGATCAGGCTGGGCGAGTCTGCCGGCAGCCGAAAACGCGCTACGGCCACCACCGGCTTGCCGCGGGCGTTGAGCCAGCTGACCTCGAACGCATGCCATTCATCCTCGCCGACGAAGGGCAAGGCGCCCTCTTCGATGCCCAGCGGCGCGCGGTTGACGGCTCGAGGAATGGAGTACAGCAGCGAGGCGTCGTAGCGCTCAGGGTAGGCGGACTCGCGCCCCAGCGGGGCATCCGTCAGGGTGTCGGGACGGTGATGGCTCATGAGCGGATCCCCTTGCCATGCTCGAGCATCCACAGGGCAACGCTGAACAGCACGGCGATAAAGGTGATGATGGCGGCCAGGGCCCATCCCACCGGGATATCAGAGACGCCCAGGAAGCCATAGCGGAAGACGTTGACCATGTAGAGGATGGGGTTGAGCATTGACACACCCTGCCAGAAAGACGGCAGCAGCGAGATCGAGTAGAAGACTCCACCCAGGTAGGTCAGCGGCGTGAGAATAAAGGTCGGCACTATAGAGATGTCGTCGAACTTCTTTCCCAGCAGGGCGTTGATGAAGCCACCGATGGAGAATAGCGCCGAGGTCAGGACCACCACGCCGATGGTCAGTAACGGGTGCGCCACGCTGACGCGAGTGAAGAACAGCGAGACCACGGTCACGATCAGGCCGACCCCAAGGCCGCGGGCCATACCGCCCAGCACGAAGCCGAGCAGGATCACCCAGTTGGGCATGGGCGAGACCATCATCTCCTCAATGGAGCGCTGGAACTTGTTGGAGAAGAAGGATGATGCCACGTTTGAATAGCTGTTGGTGATCACGGCCATCATGATCAGCCCGGGGACAATGAAGTCCATGTAGCTGAAGCCGTCCATCTCACCGATGCGCGAGCCAATCAGGTTGCCAAAGATGATGAAGTACATGGTCATGGTGATGGAGGGTGGCAGCAGGGTCTGCGGCCAGATCCGCGTAAAGCGCTTGATCTCCTTGAGCACCAGGGTCCAGAGAGCGATGGCGGTCTGGGTCGGGTTCATGGGCGGGCCTCCGCATCGGCAGCGGCCTTGTCCAGGGCGTCGTTGCCCTGCTTCACCATGGTCACGAACATCTCCTCGAGACGGTTGGCGCGGTTGCGCATGGAGATGACCTCAATACCCTGCTCGCCCAGCGCGGAGAAGATGTCATTCAGCCGCTGGCCGCGATGCACCACCACTGCCAGCTGAGCGGCATCGACCCGGCTGACCTCGAAGCCCTCGACCTTCGGGGGGGCATCCACCGAATGGGCCAGATCGAACAAGAAGGTCTCGGTATTCAGCTCGGCGAGCAGCTCGCGTACGCCGGTGTTCCGGATGATTTCGCCGTGGTTGATGATCGCCACGTTGCGGCAGAGGCTCTCGGCCTCCTCGAGGTAGTGGGTGGTGAGGATAATGGTGGTGCCCTCATCCCGGTTGATGCGGCGCATGTACTCCCACATGCTGCGACGCAGTTCAATATCCACGCCGGCGGTGGGCTCGTCGAGGATCAGCAGCCTGGGCCGATGCATCAGCGCCCGGGCGATCATCAGCCGTCGCTTCATGCCTCCGGACAGCATGCGCGCGCTGCCATTGCGCTTGTCCCACAGGCCGAGATCGCGCAGCAGCTCCTCGGCGCGGGGTAGCGCCTCGCGTCGAGGCATGCCGTAGTAGCCGGCCTGGGCCAACACGATGTCGATGACCTTTTCGAACTGGTTGAAGTTGAACTCCTGAGGCACGACGCCCAGGTGGTACTTGGCGCGGGCGAAGTCGGTATCGATATCGATCCCGAAGATAGAGACCTTGCCGGCGCTTTTCTGCACCAGCGAGCAGACCACACCCAGGGTAGTGGACTTGCCTGCGCCGTTGGGACCCAGCATGGCGAAGAAGTCGCCCTCGGCGACATCGAGGTCGATGCCCTTGAGGGCCTCGAAGCCATTTCCGTAGACCTTGGTGAGGCCACGGATGGACAAAGCCGGTTCAGCCATTGGCAATCCTTGATCGGTTCTAGGTTCTAGGTTCTATTTCTAGGTTCTATGGCGGGAATGCCGCAAAGGCATAAGGTTATTGGGACGGCGCCGCACGACTTCAAGGCACAGACGATCTGGGCCCGAGGATCAACCACGCAAAAAGGCCTGCGCTCTGGCAGACATCATGGAAATTGGGGGGAAAATAGGCGCTGAAGGCGTATCGACATATGGAGCGGGAAAGGAGATTCGACCGGGCTGGCGCTCCAGATCCTGACCCGAGCCTTGGCTCGATACCGCTTCTTACGTTCTGGAGCGGGAAAGGAGATTCGAACTCCCGACCCTCGCCTTGGCAAGGCGATGCTCTACCGCTGAGCTATTCCCGCTTGTCGGATACCGCTGATGCGAGAGAAGTGGCGTCCCATAGGGGGTTCGAACCCCTGTTACCGCCGTGAAAGGGCGGTGTCCTGGACCACTAGACGAATGGGACACATGGAGCGGGAAAGGAGATTCGAACTCCCGACCCTCGCCTTGGCAAGGCGATGCTCTACCGCTGAGCTATTCCCGCATATCTCGCACTACTGCTTATTGCTACCGGAAAGTGGCGTCCCATAGGGGGTTCGAACCCCTGTTACCGCCGTGAAAGGGCGGTGTCCTGGACCACTAGACGAATGGGACACATGGAGCGGGAAAGGAGTTTCGACCGGGCTGGCGTTCCATCGGACTGGCGCTCCAGCTACTGACCCGAGCCTTGGCTCAATACCGCTTCTTTCATTTTGGAGCGGGAAAGGAGATTCGAACTCCCGACCCTCGCCTTGGCAAGGCGATGCTCTACCGCTGAGCTATTCCCGCACTCCGGCACCTTGATGAGTCGAGTGGCGTCCCATAGGGGGTTCGAACCCCTGTTACCGCCGTGAAAGGGCGGTGTCCTGGACCACTAGACGAATGGGACACGTTATCTCGGCTCGTCGAGGTGGCGCGTATGTTACTGAGCGCCCTTGCGGGTGTCAAGCACCTCATGCAGCTTGCCTTGCCCCCTCGATGCCTTCCACATCAGAGAGTTGACACGTGAAGCATCCAAGGCTAACTTACGCGCCGCTGGCTACGTAGCTCAGCTGGTTAGAGCACATCACTCATAATGATGGGGTCCCCTGTTCGAATCAGGGCGTAGCCACCAAAACACGAAAACCCGGCGCCAGCGGCGCCGGGTTTTTTTGTATTCTCCGCCCACGCGCTCGCTCAGACCAGCTCAGCGCGGTTGCAGAAGGCAGTTAGCACTCGGATCAGGTACTCAACGTCGTGGGCGCCTGCGGTCTCGCGGATGGAATGCATGGCCCACTGGGGAGCCCCTACGTCCAGCGTCGGCACGCCGAGCTCTGTGGCGGTGATCGGCCCAATGGTGCTACCGCAACCCATGTCGGCTCGGGTCACGAAGGTCTGCACAGGCACCTCGGCCTCGCGACACAGGTCGCGGAACATCGCAGCAGTGGCACTGTTAGTGGCGTAACGCTGACTGGCGTTGACCTTGATCACCGGCCCACCGTTGAGCGCCGGCCCGTGGGCGGCATCGTGCTTGTCGGTGAAGTTGGGGTGCAGCGCATGAGCGTTGTCGCAGGAGATCATCCGCGATGCCTGGATCAAGCGAATAAACTCGCCCTCACCGCCCCTGCCGAGCTGATCGCTGACGCGCTGCAGCACGTTCCGGAGGAAGGGTCCCTGGGCGCCACAGGCGCTGGCACTACCCACCTCTTCATGATCGTTGGCCACGAGCACGGCACCCTGCCTGCCATCCGCGGCGAGCAACGCCTCAAGCCCGGTGAAACAGGAAAGCAGGTTGTCGAGGCGAGCGCTGGCGATTAGCTCACCCGCCACGCCGATCCGAGCCGGGGGCTGCATGTCGTGGAAGCCAAGCTCGAAGTCGAGCAGTTCTACCCCCTCCAGGCCGTGCTGTTCGGCGATCCAGGCCTTAAGCAGTCGCTCGAGGTCTGCGCTCTCGCCACCCTGCAGGAACACCGGCGCCATCTGGGTCTGTGCGTTGATCGGACGCCCCTGGTTGACGTCGCGGTCCAGGTGGATGGCCAGGCTCGGGATAATCGCCACCGGACGCTCAACGTTGAGTAGCAGACCCTCCAAACGCCCATCGGGATGGCGCACGTGAATCCGCCCTGCCATGCCAAGATCACGATCGTACCAGGGTGCCAGCAGCACGCCGCCGTAGGTCTCCACCCCCAGCTGCAGCCAGCCGGCGCTGGCCTGGGCCGCACTGGGCTTGAGGCGCAGGCCAGGACTGTCGGTATGCGCGCCGATCATACGCAGCGCATTCAGTTCACTCTCGGGAAGCTGCAAAGCGATGATTGAGGAGTCATTGCGTGTTACGTAGATCTTCTCGCCGGGCGCCAGCTGCCATGGCTCTCGCTCATCCAGACGGCGAAAACCCGCTGACTCGAGCCGAGCCGCCATGTTGGCCACGGCGTGCCAGGGCGTGGGCGAGCCACGCAGAAAGTCGAGCAGGCGCTCGATGAGATCGTCCTGGGACATGAATTCCTCTACTCATAGGTGTCGTGGGATGCTAACAGGTGTCATGAGATGACGGGGGAAGCTGCTACAATGTCGCGTTGGCCTACGCAACTCGTGGGCCAGAAAAGGGTCTAGGGAACTTGAGTGTACATCAAATCGGGAGTGCTTCATTGATGAGCCTGCTAGCCCAACTGGGACGTCCAGCCGCCGCCCTGGCCGGCCTGCTGCTGGTCGCCGGCGTCGCCCTGGCGCAGCCGCAGCCAACTGATGCCCAGCGCCAGGCGGCCGTGGAAGTCGCCGATTCGCTGCGCTACGGCCACTATGACGATATCCAGCTGGATGACGCCTGGTCAAACCAGGTCTTCGAGCGCTACCTGGATGTCCTCGACGGCCAGCGGGCCTTTCTGCTGGCGGACGATGTCGCCGACTTCCGCTACTTTCAAGGACGCATCGACGATGCGCTCTTCGACGGTGAACTGGAGGACATCTATGCCTTCTATCATCGCTATCACGAGCGGGCCGAGTCTCGCTTCGAATGGTTGTTGACCAGACTCGACGAAGGACTCGACTTCACTTACAAGAGCGACCTTCGTCTGGATATCGACCGCGATGAGGCCCCTTGGGCACAAACCAGCGAAGAGCTTGATGATCTCTGGTTCAAACGTCTCAAGAACGCAGCCTTGACCCTGGCCATCAGCGGACAAGAGCTCGAACAGGTGGAGACCAATCTTCGCCAGCGCTATGAAGGTCAGCTCAATCGGATACGCCAGACTAACGAGGAGGATATCTTCGGTCTGTTCATGGCGGCGGTCACCGGCAGCATCGACCCCCACAGCGGCTACCTCTCCCCGCGCCAGGGCGAATCCTTCGACATTCAGATGCGCCTCTCCCTGGAAGGCATCGGCGCCCTGCTGCAGTCCGACGGCGAGTACGTGAAGGTCGCCAGCCTGGTCCCCGGCGGGCCGGCGGAGAGGGCCGGAGCGCTGGAGCCTGCCGACCGAATCGTCGCGGTAGGCCAGGAAGAAGGCGAAATGGTGAACGTGGTGAGCATGCGCTTGGACAACGTGGTCGATCTGATCCGCGGCCCCAAAGGCTCCGTGGTTCGACTCGACGTGGTGCCGGCCCAGGCGGTAGACATGACCCGTTCGCGGATCGTCGAGATCACACGCGACACCGTCAACCTGGAGGACCAGGCGGCCCAAGGCAAGGTCATCGAGATCGAGCGCGACGATGGTGCGCATCGCATCGGCGTGATCGAGGTCCCCACTTTCTATGTGGACTTCGACGCCTGGCAGGCCGGTGAAGACGACTTTCGCAGCACGACCCGCGACGTGGCCCGTGAGATCGAACGACTCAAGACCGAGGACATCGAGGGTATCGTGCTCGACCTGCGCAACAATGGCGGCGGCGCCCTGCAGGAGGCCAACTCGCTGCTCGGGCTGTTCATCGATCGTGGTCCGACGGTCCAGGTGCGCGACGCACGAGGCCGCATCAGCCTTTACGGGGATACCGAAGCAGGAACTCACTACGACGGCCCCCTAGGTGTGCTGGTCAACCGGCTCTCTGCTTCCGCCTCGGAGATCTTTGCCGGGGCCATTCAGGACTACGGCCGCGGGCTGGTAATGGGCTCGCCAACCTTCGGCAAAGGCACGGTACAGACCCTCAATGAGCTGAGCCACGGCCAGATCAAGCTGACTCGCGCCAAGTTCTATCGCATCACAGGGGACAGCACTCAGCACCGCGGCGTGGAGCCGGACATCATTTTCCCAAGTCTGATTGATCCGGATCTTATCGGTGAGAGCAGCCTGGAAAACGCCCTGGACTGGGACACCGTCCGCTCGGTGCAGTACCGCCACTACGGCGAGCCATGGCGCTACCTAGAAACCATCAAAGATCTTCATCAAAGCCGCGCCGCGGAGCATCCAAACTTCCGCTACCTGACCCAGCAGGCGGAACTCAATCGTCGCCTGCGCGAGCAAACCACCAGCGTCAGCCTTAATCGCGAGCAGCGCCAGCGCGAGGTGGAGGCGCAGGAAGCCGAACAGCTTGCCCTGGAAAATCAGCGCCGCAGGGCCCTGGGTCTCGACCTGCTGGAAGAGTGGGTTGATGCCCGCACCGAAGAGAGTGACGACGAGCCTGTGGAACAGGTGCAGGTTCAGGAGGCGGCCCATATCCTGCTGGATTTCACCCTGCTCAGCAGTGACGACTATCGGCTGGCCAACCGTCACTGAGACCGCTCGTCCTTTCGCAGGTCATCACGCCGCCCCTAGGGGCGGCGTTCTTGTTGGATCGCCAGGCAGACGGGCACGCGAATAGCCAGACAGGCACAAAAAAGCTGCTGAAAGAATTCAGCCGGCGGGTCAAATCAGGGGAAATTCAGAGGAGAAGAAGCAATAAATACAGATGGCTCCCGGAGCAGGACTCGAACCTGCGACCCAGTGATTAACAGTCACTTGCTCTACCAACTGAGCTATCCGGGAATAAAGAAGGTGCTGACGATGGCTCCTCGAGCAGGACTCGAACCTGCGACCCAGTGATTAACAGTCACTTGCTCTACCAACTGAGCTATCGAGGAATTACACGATTTTCAGCAATGGCATTTAACGCGGCGATGGCTCCCGGAGCAGGACTCGAACCTGCGACCCAGTGATTAACAGTCACTTGCTCTACCAACTGAGCTATCCGGGAACGGCGTCGAACACGGGACGTAGTATACGGATTCGCTTCTGGAGGTCAAGTCCGTATCTAGCTCTATCCTGATACTGCTCTATCTAAGGGTAGCCGCCCGACTCTCCCGAGGACCCATAAGCATAACGCCCATCTGGCCTGAGGCGAGATGGGCGTTGTTATGCTGTATCTGGTGGCTACGCCCTGATTTGAACAGGGGACCCCATCATTATGAGTGATGTGCTCTAACCAGCTGAGCTACGTAGCCAAGTCGTCAAGCAAACGTGTGCCTTTCAACGGGGTCATATTGTGCCCGTAGAGGGGCACATTGGCAAGCCTTCCAGACAAAACTTCAAGCATCTCGTTTCCTGCCCACCATTAACAGGCAGATTCACATCTCAACAGCAAACCCCAACTTTTTCACGCCCGCCCCCGTAGCCAGCGGAGCAGCTACCTGGGCGATATTTTATTGATTGAACGTTCAATAAAAAAATGTCACGCTATATCCATCTCATCACGCTGGTTGGCGTGGTGCAAAGCTATCCCTGAAACAGGAGGTTTCGAGGTGCCCAAGGTCGGAATGGAACCCATCCGCCGCCAGCAACTGATCATGGCCACCATGGCGGCAATCGACGAGGTCGGTCTGGCCGATGCCACGGTGATGCGGATTGCCGGTCACGCCGGCGTATCCGCAGGCATCATCAGTCACTACTTCGGTGGCAAGGATGGATTGCTGGAAGCCACCATGCGCCAGATTCTCAGCGATCTGGGCGAGGCAGTGGCAATGCGGCGACGAGCGCTCACCACTACGAGCCCCAGGGACCACATCGGCGCCATCATCGACGGCAACTTTGACCGCAGCCAGGTCACCGGGCCGGTGGCCAAGACGTGGTTGGCCTTTTGGGCGAGCAGCATGCATAAGCCTGAGCTTGCGCGCCTACAGCAGGTCAATGACCGGCGCCTTTACGCCAATCTCTGCTACCAGTTTCGCCGCCTGATGCTTCGTGACGAAGCGAGCGCCTGCGCCCGAGCACTGGCAGCCCTGATCGATGGCCTATGGCTGCGCGGCGCCCTGACCATAGAGGGCCTGGATAGCGAAGAGGCGCGGCGCCTGGCCCGTGACTACCTGGATAGACTGCTCAGCACCCACGACATCCCTTCTCCTGCCTGAATGGAGTTCATCATGGCACCCCTTGAGACCCAAACCCTTTACATCGACGGCTGTCACACGACCGCTTCCTCCGGCGAGACCTTTGCCGTTGTCAACCCCTTCGATGGCTCGCCGCTCGCCGAGGTGCAGCAAGCCTCCTCAGCCGACGTAGACGCCGCCGTTGACGCCGCCCGCAAGGGCCAGCGGACCTGGGCAGCAATGACCGGCATGGAACGCGGCCGTATCCTGAACCGCGCCGTGGCCCTGCTTCGCAGCCGCAACGATGAGCTCGCCGAGCTCGAGACACACAACACCGGCAAGCCAATCAGCGAGACGGCCGCGGTGGACATCGTCACAGGCGCCGACGTCCTCGAGTACTACGCAGGCCTGGCGGCTGCCATCGAAGGCAGCCAGATCCCGCTACGTGAGGGCTCCTTCGTCTATACCCGTCGCGAGCCGCTGGGCGTGATCGGCGCCATCGGCGCCTGGAACTACCCCATCCAGATTGCCTGCTGGAAGAGTGCCCCGGCACTGGCCGCCGGCAACGCCGTGGTCTTCAAGCCCAGCGAGGTCACCCCGCTCACCGTGATGAAGCTCGCCGAGATCTTCACCGAAGCCGGCTTGCCCGACGGCGTCTTCAACGTCATTCACGGCGATGGCAGCGTCGGCGCCTTGATGACCGGACACCCGGGCATCGATAAGGTCTCCTTCACCGGGGAGGTGGGAACCGGCAAGAAGGTAATGGCCGCCGCCGGGGGCTCCACCCTGAAGGATGTCACCATGGAACTGGGCGGCAAGTCGCCGCTGATCGTATTCGCCGACGCCGACCTCGATCGCGCCGCCGACGCCGCCATGATGGCCAACTTCTACTCCAGTGGGCAGATCTGCACCAACGGCACCCGGGTGTTCGTCGAGCGCGCCGTGAAGGACGCCTTCGAGGCGAAGATCAAGGAGCGGGTCGGCCGCATCAGAGCCGGCGACCCGATGGACCCGAGCGTCAACTTCGGCCCCCTGGTCAGCTTCGAGCACCAGGAAAAGGTGCTCTCCTACATCGCGCTCGGCAAGCAGGAGAGTGCCCGGGTGCTGGCCGGCGGCGATACCTGGAATCAAGGCGACGCTGGCGGTGTTGACTGGTCAAGAGGTGCCTGGGCCGCCCCCACGGTGTTCACCGATTGCAGCGACGAGATGCGCATCGTGCGAGAGGAGATCTTCGGCCCGGTGATGGCGATCCTGGCCTTCGATGACGAGGAAGAGGTGATCCGCCGCGCCAACGATACCCACTACGGCCTGGCGGCCGGCGTCTTCACCGAAAGCCTCAACCGCGCCCATCGGGTCATACATCGCCTGGAGGCGGGCATCTGCTGGATCAACACCTGGGGCGAGTCCCCCGCCGAGATGCCGGTAGGCGGCTACAAGCAGTCCGGCGTGGGTCGTGAGAACGGCCTCGAAACCCTGGCCCACTACACCCAGACCAAGTCGGTGCAGGTCGAGATGGGCCCCTTCGAGTCGGTGTTCTGAGGAGACCCCATGTCACAGCTTCGCGAATTCGACTACGTCATCATCGGTGCCGGCTCTGCCGGCAACGTACTGGCCACCCGCCTCACCGAGGATGCCGGCGTCACGGTGCTGCTGCTCGAGGCCGGTGGCCCCGACCACCGCTTCGATTTCCGCACCCAGATGCCGGCGGCATTGGCCTACCCGCTCCAGGGAAAGCGCTATAACTGGGCCTTTGAAACCGACCCCGAGCCGCACATGGATGGCCGACGCATGGAGTGCGGCCGCGGCAAGGGCCTGGGCGGCTCCTCCCTGATCAACGGCATGTGCTACATCCGCGGCAACGCCCTGGACTACGACCACTGGGCAGAGGCGCCCGGCCTGACGGACTGGCGCTACGCCGACTGTCTGCCCTACTTTCGCAAGTCCGAGACCCGCGACATCGGGCCCGACGCCTATCACGGCGGTGATGGGCCGGTCAGCGTGACCACGCCCAGGGAAGGCAACAACCCGCTCTATCGCACCTTCATCGAAGCGGGCAGGCAGGCCGGCTATCCGGAGACCGAGGACGTCAACGGCTACCAGCAGGAGGGCTTCGGCCCCATGGACCGCTTCGTCACCCCCCGGGGCCGGCGCGCCTCCACGGCCCGGGGCTATCTGGACCACGCAAAGGGGCGCGAGAACCTCACCATCGAGACCCGCGCCCTCACCGACGTCATCGAATTCGAGGGCAAGCGCGCGGTGGGCGTGCGCTACCGGAAAAAGGGCCAGATCCAGAGTGTAGGCGCCCGCCGCGAGGTGCTGCTGTGCGGCGGCGCCATCGCCTCGCCACAGATCCTGCAGCGTTCAGGCATCGGCCCGCAGGATGTCCTGGACGAATTCGGCATCGAGGCGGTCCACGTCAACGACAACGTCGGCGCCCACCTCCAGGACCACCTGGAGATGTACATCCAGTACGAGTGCAAGGAGCCGATCTCGCTCTACCCGGCGCTGAAGTGGTACAACCAGCCCAAGATCGGCGCCGAGTGGCTCTTCCTGGGCAAGGGCGTGGGGGCAAGCAACCAGTTCGAGGCGGCTGGCTTCATTCGCAGCAATGACCAGGAGGCGTGGCCCAACCTGCAGTACCACTTCCTGCCCATCGCCATCAGCTACAACGGCAAGAGCGCGGTACAGGCCCACGGCTTCCAGGCCCACGTGGGCTCCATGCGCTCGGAGAGCCGCGGTCGCATTCGCCTCACCTCCCGAGATCCCGAGGCGGCGCCGAGCATCCTGTTCAACTACATGTCCACCGAGAAGGACTGGCAGGAGTTCCGCGACGCCATCCGCCTGACTCGCGAGATCATCGCCCAGCCCGCCTTTGATGAGTACCGCGGCCGGGAGATCTCGCCGGGGCCGGGCGTCCAATCCGACGCCGAGCTGGATGCCTTCGTCAAGGCGCATGCCGAGACCGCCTACCACCCCTGCGGCAGCTGCCGCATGGGCGAAGGCGACGACGCCGTGGTGGACGGTGCCGGCCGGGTGCACGGCGTTGAGGGCCTGCGGGTCGTCGACGCCTCGCTCTTTCCGCTGATTCCCACCGGCAACCTCAATGCACCGACGATCATGCTGGCCGAAAAGATCGCCGACAGGATCCGCGGCCGCGGGCCGCTGCCCCGGAGCGAGGCTCCTTATTATGTGGCAAACGGCGCCCCCGCCCGCAGCGAGCCGCAGCGCCGAATGGAGTGAACGCTGGCCGGTTGCAATGGGATAGGCTAGTCTGCAAGAATTCAAACGTGTGTTCGAATTCTTGCCGTTCATGATAATCGGAGTTTCCCATGCTCACCCTGATCCTGCTGATCGTGGCCGCTGTCGGCCTGCTGGCGGTGATGCGCCGAGAGGCGGGCGCCCTGCCCGCCCTGGCGGTGCTCGCCCTCACCTGCCTGGCCAGCCTTTTCTTTGCCTCCACCCTGCTCGGCATCCTGCTGCTGGCCGGTGCCCTCGCCGTGGCGGCGGCCGGCCTGCCGGCCCTGCGCGGCAAGTGGCTGACCCCGCGGCTCTTTGCCATGTTCAAGAAGGTCTCACCGAAGGTCTCCGACACCGAGCGCACCGCGCTGGAGGCCGGGAGCGTGGCCTGGGACGGCGAACTCTTTACCGGCAAGCCCGACTGGCAGGCACTGCTGGCCTTCAAGGACGAGGGCATCAGCGATGAGGAGCGCGCCTTCCTCGACAACCAGTGCGCCGTGGCCGCCGGCATGTGCAACGCCTGGGATATCGCCAAGGAGCGCGCCGACCTGCCCCAGGCGCTCTGGGACCACCTCAAGCAGGAGCGCTACTTCGGGATGATCATTCCGAAGGAGTACGGCGGCCTGGGCTTTTCTGCCAAGGCGCAGTCGCTGGTGCTGCAGAAGCTATCGATCAGCGAGACCCTGATGGTTACCGTGGGGGTGCCCAACTCCCTGGGCCCGGGCGAACTGCTGCTCAAGTACGGAACCGACCAGCAGAAGAACCACTATCTGCCGAGGTTGGCCGATGGTCGCGAGATTCCCTGCTTCGGCCTCACCGGCCCGCGGGCCGGTTCCGACGCCACCTCGCTTCCCGACACCGGCGTGGTCTGCAAGCAGGTCATCGACGGCAAGGAAGTGCTCGGCGTGCGTCTCAACTTCGAGAAGCGCTGGATCACGATGGCGCCCATCGCCACCGTGGTGGGCCTCGCCTTTCGCCTGTTCGACCCGGAGCACCTGCTGGGCGACGAGGAAGACCGCGGCATCACCCTGGCGCTGATTCCCCGCGATACCGCCGGCATGGAAATCGGTCGGCGCCACCACCCCATCGGCAGCCCCTTCCTGAACGGTCCGATCAAGGGCAAGGATGTCTTCGCCCCGCTGGATACCATCATCGGCGGCACCGAGATGATCGGCCAGGGCTGGCGAATGCTCGTAGAGTGCCTCTCCATCGGTCGCTGCATCACCCTGCCCTCCGGCGCCACCGGCACCGCCCGCTACGCCATCGGCTGGAGCGGCGGCTTTGCCCGCATTCGTCGACAGTTCAACGTGCCGGTCGCCGAGATGGAGGGCATCCAGGAACCACTGGCGCGCATGACCGCGCTGGGCTACATCGCCCAGGCGGCCGTCTACCAGACGGCCAACACCATCGACCGTGGCGAGAAGCCGGCGGTGCCCTCGGCGATCCTCAAGAGCCAGCTCACCGAATTCCAGCGGGTCATCCTCAGCGATGCCATGGATATCCACGGCGGCAAGGCGGTCACGCTCGGCCCGCGCAACTACCTGGGGATCGGCTACAGCGCCAACCCCGTGGCGATCACCGTGGAAGGCGCCAACATCATGACCCGCAACCTGATGATCTTTGGTCAGGGGGCGATCCGCTGCCACCCCTACGTACTGGATGAGCTGGCCGCCAAGGACGCTGATGACATAAAGGCCTTCGACAAGGCGTTCTTCGGCCACGCCGGGCTGATCTTCGGCAACGCCGCACGCGCCTTTACCCTGGGCCTGGGCATTGGCAAGTCCGCCGTGCCCTTCGATGCGGTCGCCGCCCCCTATGCTCAGGAGATCGGGCGGCTCTCCGCCGGCTTCGGCCTCTGCGCCGACGCCGCCATGGCCAGCCTCGGCTCCACCCTAAAGCAGCGCGAGATGCTTTCCGCCAGGCTGGGCGATGTACTCTCCAACCTCTACCTCGCCTCCATGGTGATCAAGCAGTGGCATGAGGGCGACAAGGTCGAGGACGAGGCGGCACTCGTTCACTACAGCTGCCAGTTCCTGCTGGGCCGTGCCGAGCAGGCACTGGATGAGCTGTTCGATAACCTGCCCAACCGCGCCCTGGCTCGCGTGCTGCGCATCGTGGTGATGCCCCGGGGCAAGCGCGTCAAGCGCCCCCACGACGACCTGGCACGCACCATCGCCCAGGCCGTTTCACGCAACACCGCCCTGCGCGATAAGCTGCTGCGCGAAACCTGGGAGGCCGACGACGGCAGCCAGCCCAACTTCCTGGCGCACTACAACGCCCTGCTGGCCACCCAGGAACGCGCCGAGTCCCTTTATCGCAAGGTCAACAAGGCCTATGCCAAGGGAGAGCTGCCGGCCGATGCGCTGCATCCCGAGCAGCGGGTGCTGGAAGCGGCCAAGGCCGGCCTGATCAGTGAAGAAGACGCCACCTTCATGCGCGAGCGTGAGGCCCAGGTACTGGAGCTGCTTACCGTGGACGACTTCGAGTACGACGCCTTCGTCACCGACAAGTCCAAGGTACTGCGCCACCACGCGGCCTGACGCCTCTCTCGGTCACCGCAACCCAACGCCCTGGCCATGTGCCGGGGCGTTTTGCCCCCCATATCTCTTACTACAAAGGCCATACCAGCAGGATCATGGGTATCGCCACCACAAGCACGACCAGGGAGAGGGGCAATCCCAGCTTCCAGTAGTCGCTGAAGCTGAAGCCACCGGGGCCCATCACCAGGGTATTGGACTGGTGACCGATGGGGGTCAGGAAGGCGCAGGAGGCACTGACCGCCACCGCCATCAGGAAGGGGTCCAGCGAGGCGTCGAAGCCACGCGCGAGGCTTGCCGCTATGGGCGCCATCAACAAGGCCGCCGCGGCATTGTTGACGATGTTGGAGAGCACCATGGAGAGGACGAAGAGCCCCACCAGTGTCACGATCGCTGGCCACTCGCTGCCCCAGGTGAGCATGGTCTCGGCGATCAGCGCCGCGCCGCCACTGGTCTCCAGCGCCTGCCCCACCGGGATCATGGCCCCCAACAGCACGATCACGGGTCCGTCAATGGCCTGGTAGCCCTCGCGCAGGGGCAGCACCCCGACCAGCAGCGAAACCAGCGCCGCACTCGACAGCGCCACCGCCGCGGGCAGTACCCCCAGCAGAATGGCCAGGATCGCCGCCGCAAAGATGCCCAGCGACACCAGCAGCCGGCGCGGCTGCCCAAGATTGAAGTTACGCTTGGCCAGCGGCAGGCAGCCCAGGGTGGCGAGGCTTTCGGCAAGCTCGCTCTCGCCACCCTGCAGCAACAATACATCGCCGGGACGGAAGCGGATATCATGCAAGCGCTGCTTCAGCCTGCCACCGTCCCGGGCCACCGCCACCAGGTGCAGGCCAAACTGGTTGTGAAGTCGCAGCTGGGTCACGGTGTGGTTGACCATCATGGAGTCGGTACGCACCACCGCTTCTAGCAGTTGCAGGCCTTCGGTATCCACAGAAGTAGGGGGCTCTGCCACCTTCTCCTCGCCTTCCCTCTCCTCGCCTTCTTTTTCATCGTCTTCCTTTTCTTCGTCTTCGGCTTCCTTACCCAGGCTCAAGCCCACCTTGTCCTCGAGCAGTTTCATCTCTTCGGGCCCTGCCTCCATCAGCAGGATATCGCCCTCCCTGAGCACGCCGAAGAAGGTGTGGCCGGCACGGCGCTTCTCGTCGCGCACCACCGCCAGCACCGGGATAGTCTCCTCCAGTTCCTGCTGCAACTCACGCAGCGTCAGGCCGTTAGCCTTGGACGCATCGCTCACGCGCAGCTCCACGAGATAGTGGGCAGTATCGAACATCGCCTCGGTAGAGGCCTTTCCTGCGCGCTGGGGCACCAGCCGCCAGCCGATCAGCAGGATGAACGCCAGCCCGGCCATGGCCACCGCCACGCCGACCGGTGAAAAGGAGAACATGCCAAAGGCTTCGCCGGTGACCGAACCCCGGTAGCTGGCGATGATGATATTGGGTGGGGTGCCGATCAGGGTGGTGAGCCCGCCCAACAGCGATCCGAAGGCCAGCGGCATCAGCAACAGAGACGGCGAAGTATCGTGCTCCCTGGCCAGGCGCATGGCCACCGGCAGCAGCAGCGCCAGGGCGCCAACGTTGTTCATGAAACCGGAGAGCACCACCACGGTGCCGGTCAAGGCGGCGAGCTGCAGGAAGAGTCGTTCGCCCACCTTAAGCACCTGCTCGGCGATGACGTCCACCACCCCGGAGTGCTCGAAGGCGCGGCTGAGCACCAGCACCGCAGCCACGGTGATCACCGCGGGGTGTCCGAAGCCCATGAAGGCCTCCTCACCCGGTACCAGACCCAACATTACCGAGCCGAGCAGTGCCGAAAGCGCCACCAAATCATAGCGGAAACGCCCCCAGACGAAGGCGGCGAGCGTCAGTCCGAGCACGATGAAGACCAGGGTGCTGTCGGCCATGCATTCACGTCCTGTGGTGAAGGGTTGCTATCAGCATCGCCAGGCAGAGGGCTCGGCGGCAAGTGTTTTTACACGACGACGCCCGGCCAGGGCCGAGCGTCATAAGGGGCCGATCGGACCTGCAGCGTTATTTCGCCATCTTCTCCAGCATGGCGTTAACCGCCTCGAGATGCTCGGGCTCGTTGTGGCACATGCCCTGAAAGACCGCGCAGAGATCGAGAAAGTCCTTGAGCTCGGTGCGCTGCGCCATCTTCATCAGTCGCTTGGTGAGACGGGTGGCCTTGGGCGGCTGGGAAGCGATGCGGGAGGCCAGCTCGCCGACACGTTCCATCAGCGCCTCGGGATCACAGATCTCGAGCACGATGCCATATTCCCTGGCCTCTTCGGCGTCGATGATCCGCCCGGAGAGGGTCAGTTCGAAGGCGCGCTGGTAGCCGATCAGGCGCTGCATGAACCAGGCCCCACCGTCGCCGGGGATGATGCCCAGGTTGAGAAAGGTCTCGCCGAACTTGGCTTTCTTCGAGGCGATACGGATATCGGCCATATTGGCCAGGTCGAACCCGGCGCCGATGGCCGGGCCGTTGACGGCGGCGATGATCGGCACCTCCACCGCGGAAAGCGCCAGCGGGATGCGCTGGATGCCGCGCCGGTAGCGGGCCGAGACCTCAGCCACGTCGCCGGCGAAGTCGCCGCCGCGGTTGGCCATGTCCTTGACGTTGCCACCGGCGGAGAAGGCGCTGCCCTCGCCGGTGATCACCAGCACCGAGACGTCGTCACAGGCGTTGACCCACTCGGCCACGGCGATGATGTCGTCCACGAGTGCGGTGCCGGTCAGGGCGTTGCGCACGTCGTGGCGGTCCATGACCAGCGTGGCTACCCGCCCGTCCAGGGTCAGGCGGGCGTCGGTCAATTGCGGCAGGCTAGGCTGTGGCGTACTGGATTGTGAAGAGATCGGGCTCATGCGTCGGCTTCCTGATTTTTTTCCACGATAACCCGGGCATCCACCACGGCATAGCCATCGGCGTTGACGATTACCGGGTTGAGGTCCAACTCGGAGAGCGCCGGATAGGCTTCGACGATGCGCGACACCTTGAGCAGCAGGTCGACCAGCGCAGTCTTGTCCACCGCCTTCTCACCACGCACGCCGGCGAGAATCTTCTTGGCTTTGATCTGCTCCACCATCCCCTCGGCGTCGCGCCGCGACAGCGGGATGGCGCGGAAGGCCACATCCTCGAGGATCTCCACGAAGATACCGCCCAGGCCAAACATCAGCACCGGGCCGAAGATCGGATCGCGGATCACCCCGAGGATCACCTCCACCCCCTTCTTCGCCATGGGCGTGACCAGCACCCCCTCGATCTCGGCATTGGCATCGTAGGCGAGACAGGAACCGAGGATGGCCTGGCGAGCCTGGCGCATGGCGGCCTCGCCCACCACGTTGAGCTTTACGCCACCGGCGTCGGACTTGTGTAGGATGTCCTTGGAGACCACCTTCATGGCCAGCGGCGACTCGCCGAACTGCTTTGACGCCTCGGCCAGCTCGGCTTCGTTCCTGACCACCCGTTCCAGTGGCACCTCGATGCCGTGGTCGCGCAGCAGCTGCTTGGCCTCGTACTCGAAGAGATCGCGGCCCTGGGCCTGGGCGTTATGGAACATGGCGGTAAGCTCGGGCAGCGGTTCGACGCTGCGCTCGCGGCTCTGACGCTCGACCTGGGCCAGGTACTGCCCGCGCTCGCCGAGCGCCGAGAGGACCCGCACCGAGTGCTCGATGGAGGCGTAGATGGGCAACCCCGCCTCGTGGAGACGGCGCAGCGCCGGCGGCTTGATCGGCGCATAGAGGCTGTAGATCACCAGCGGTTTGGTGGTGGCCTTGGAGAGGTCGACCATGGCTTCGGCGCCGCGCATCTCGTCGCCCAGCAGCGATTCGGCAAAGCGGGTGCTGTAGCCGCCGAACATGCCGACCAGAAAGACGCTATCGACGTTGTCGTCGGCGGCGACGATCTCCATGCAGGTGGCCAGCAGCGAGGGATTGGCATCGGTGGAGCCGGCCACGTCCACCGGGTTGACGGTAGACGCCTGGGGGAAGAGCACATCGCGCAGCTTCTGGCGAGTCCCCTCGGAGAGTTCGGCGAGTTCCATACCCGCCTCGGCCAGGCGGTCAGAGGCAATGGTCGCCTGGCCGCCGCCATCGGAGATCACCGCCACACGTTTGCCGCGGGATTTCTGCAGCAGGCCCAGCCCTTCGGCCACCGGCAGGATCTCGTCGGAGTGCTGGACCACGCTGACGCCGGCCTGCTTGAGCAGGTCCACGGTCATGGCGTAGCTGCCGGCCAGCGCCCCTGTGTGGGAGCTGGCCGCCTTTTGACCGGCCTCGGTGGAGCCGGACTTGTAGACCACCACCGGCTTCATGGCGGTCACTTCCCGGGCCACCTCGAGGAACTTGCGACCGTCGCGAAAGCCCTCCACGTAGAGCGTGGCGACTCGGGTGTGCTCGTCCTCACCCAGGTAGCGCAGGTAGTCGTTGAAGCCGATATCGCTCTGATTGCCCGGGCCCACATAGGTGGAAAACCCCACCTGACCGTTGTACTGGGCCTCCAGCGCCAGCGAAAGGAGCATATTGCCGGACTGGGAAATGATGCCCACCCCGCCGGGCTTGACGTTGTCCAGGGACAGCAGGTTGATCTGATGGTGCAGGTTGAAGAGGCCGGAGGTGTTAGGACCGATGATGCGCACACCGTGGGCGCGGGCCTTCTCCATCATCTCGCGCTCGAGTTCGGCCCCTTCCCCACCGATCTCGGCGAAGCCGCTGGCAAGAATCACCGCCCCCTTGATGCCGCGGCGCCCGCACTCGGCGATCAACCCCGGCACCGAAGCGGCCGGGGTGCAGATCAGGGCCAGCTCCGGGTTGCCGGGAATGGCCGTGACAGAGGGCCAGGCCTTGACCCCGAGAATCATGTCGGCCTTGGGATTGACCGGGAAGATGTCGCCCCGATAGCCGTCCTTGATCAGGCCGACCATGGCCTTGTAGCCACGCTTGGTGGGATCGGCGGAGGCGCCCACCACGGCGATACCTGATGGCGCCAGGATATCGTGGAGGGGGCTGCGAGTCGGAAGATGTCCTTCGATGGGATTCATGGCGGAGTGACCTTGGCGTCTGGTGCGCTGTAGAGAGTCGCGAAAACGGGTTTATGAGCCCGGCGCACCGGGCATAGAGCGGGAGCGAAACGTGTCGGGGTTACTTGCCCTGGAAGCGCGGGGTGCGCTTTTCGGCGAAGGCATCGACGCCTTCCTGCCAGTCCCGGGTAGTGCCGACGAAGGTCATCCCCTCGAGCTCGGCGGTCAGACAGGCGTCCAGGGTCCGCTCACCGGAGGCATTGAGCTGCTCCTTGGCCAGTGCCATGGAGAACGGCGCCTTGCTCGCTACCTTCTCGGCGAAGGTCAGGGCACTCTCGAAAAAGCCCTCATCGGCATGGCAGCGGTTGGCCAGGCCGATACGCACCGCCTCGGCACCGTCGATGCGCTCCCCCAGGAACACCAGTTCGCGAGCCTTGGCCAGGCCCACCAGGCGCGGCAGCAGCCAGGTCACGCCGCCACCCAGGAAGTTACCGATGGAGACCTCCGGCAGGCCGATCTGGGCGCTTTCGGCCATCAGCAGGAAGTCCGAGGCGATGGCGAGTTCTGCTCCGGCGCCCAGCGCATAGCCGTTGACCGCGGCAACCACCGGGGTCTGCATCTGCATCAGGCGCTTGCAGACGATCTGCTCGCCCTGCAGGTACTGACGGCGATCGAAGGCGGTGCGTCCCTCCTTGTGCTCCTTGAGGTCGGCGCCCACGCAAAAGGCGCGGCCTTCGCCGGTGATCAGCACAACGCGCACCTCGACGTCGGCCTCGGCACGGGTCAGAGCGTCATTGAGCTCGCGATATAGCGCCTCGGTCACGGCGTTCAGGCGATGGGGGCGATTGAAGCGGATCTCCTGCACCTGGCCGTGGCGGCGTGTGATCAGTGTCTCGTAGTCCTGTGAAGAAAGATTCTGCGAGGGGAGGTTCGGGGACTGACTGGGGTCTTGGCTCATCTAGGGCGGCACTCTTAATAGACGTAGCAAGCAGGAATAGACGTGGCAAACAGGGGCGTGGTGGATGGATTCGATAGGCCACGACGATGGCTCATCGCCATGGAAACAAACGTGTCATTATCGTCATCACGGCAGCACGCTTGTTCTAAAGTGCATCCTATCCAAGGGTCCCGAGCAGGTCAATACACACGTGTCGCGTTTTTTTCAAAAGAGAAACGAATGTTTCACTTTGGAGCGCCATCCATCGGGTACAATGGCGCCCCCTGCGCCACCCAACCCAGGAGAACAGCGTGCTGGAACAGGATCGATGCGACGACACGAATCCGGACGCCGACAACGGCCCGGCCCGTCTGGATGCGGTGAACCGACGGCTCGCCGAGGCCTATCCGGAGCTCAGCCCCCAGCTTAAGCTGGCCGCCGGCTATGTGCTGGAGCACCCGGTGGAGATCGCCTTCCAGTCGATCCGCAAGTCGGCCACCGCCGCCAAGGTGACCGCCTCGACCCTGGTGCGTCTGGCCAAGCGCCTGGGATTCGACAGCTTCGATCAGTTCCGGGAGGTGTTTCAGTCGGCGGTTCAGGCAGGGCCCGTTGAGCTTTCGGGACGCGCCAGCCAGCTGCGCAGCCTGGCCAGCCAGACCGACGACCAGGTGTTTCTCGACGTGGGCGACGCCGCCTTCGACAACATCGGCCGGCTCTTCACCGCCGACAACCAGCAGCGGGTACGCGAGGCGGCCCGGCGGCTGCTGGCCGCCGACAAGATCGCCGTGGTCGGATTTCGGGACACCTTCGCCTGTGCCTATCACTTCGCCTACGTGGGACGCATCGCCATGCCCAATATCCAGCTGATTCGCGGCCAGGAGGGAGGGCTGCTGACCGAGTTGGCTCCCTTTGGCGAAGGGGACGTGGTGGTGGCCTTCGGCTTCGAACCCTACTGCGCCGAGACCATGCGCGCGCTGGAGATCACCCGGGCGTCGGGGGTCAGCGCCATCGTGGTCACTGATACCATGCGTTCACCGCTGGTGCCGGGAGCCGCCATCACCTTCCCGGTGGCCAACGCCACGCCACACTTCTTCCCGTCGATCCTCTCGGCGATCACCCTGGTCGAAGTGCTGCTGGCGGAGTGCGTGGCCTTCGGTCCCGACGACCTGGTGGACAACGTGGCCAGCTTCGAGTCGCGGATGCGCGCCATGGGCGCCTACGTGGAGCAGGCGTAGATCAAACCAGCAGCAGGAACCGGGCAGGAATACGCCGGCCAGCGAGACTATCGGGCGGGAACGAAGACGGGGGCCCCGTCCACCCAGGCGGTGGCCAGCCGCTGACCGTAGAGACGCTCCAGAGCGCTGGGCACCAGCATCGTCTCCGCCGCTCCCCAGCACGCTTCGCCGTCCGGATAGAGCAGCAGCAGATGGTCACACCACCGCGCGGCCAGGTTGAGGTCGTGCAGGCACATCAGCACGGAGCCCCCCTCGGCGGCCTGTTCGGCCAGCAGATCCATCACCGCCGACTGGTGGTGAAGATCCAGATGGTTGGTGGGCTCATCGGCCAGCCACAGGCGAGGCGCCTGGGTCAGCACCGTGGCGATGGCCAGGCGCTGACGCTCGCCGCCGGAAAGCGTGCTGACCAGCCGGTCGGACAAGTGGGCCACGTCCAGCCGATTGAGCGCCGCCTCGGCCAACCGCAGGTCATCGGCCCCCTCCATTTGCCACGGCGAGAGCCAGGGATGACGACCGATCAGCGCTGTTTCACGCACCGTGGCGGGAAAGCCATCATGGCGCTCCTGAAACACCAGGCCCAGAAGGCGCGCCACCTTCCGCCGCCCCAGCGACGCCAGCAGCTGGCCGTCGACGCGAATCTCCCCGGAACGCGGCGCACGGAGTCCGGCCAGGGTATGCAGCAAGGTGGTCTTGCCGGCGCCGTTGGGCCCCAGTATCCCCCACACCTGGCCGGGCTCCACGGTCAGCGTCAAGGTGGCGCCATCCGCCCGACCCGGCACGTCGATCACCAGTTCATGAATTTCCAGGCGGCCCATCAGCGACTCCGGTAGAGCAGGTAGAGGAAGGTGGGCACCCCGAGCAGCGCGGTGATCACCCCCACCGGCAGCTGTTCGGGGGCAATCGCCGTGCGCGCCAGAGTATCGGCCAGCACCAGCAGGGTGCCGCCGGCCAGGGCGCAGGCCGGCAGGATCAGGCGCTGGTCGTTGCCCAGCACGAGCCGCAGCATGTGCGGCACCACCAGCCCCACGAAGCCGATACTGCCGGCGGTGGTCACTGCCATGGCGGTAAGCGCGCTGGCCATCAGATAGATGCCCCACTCCAGGGGGCGCACCGCCACGCCCAGGGCCGCGGCCTGCAGCGGCCCCCGAGCCAGCACATTGAGGTTGCGCCCCAGCGGCAGCGCCACCAGGCAGGCTACCACCAGCAGCGCCAGCGGTGCCCCGGGCGCGCCGGCGTGGGCCAGGTCTCCCATCAACCAGTAGAGCATGCCGGGCAGGCGTTCCACCGGGCTCACCGCCAGCATCAGGGTAATCACCGCACCCCAACCGGCGGCTACCACCACCCCGGTGAGCAGCAGCCGCGACGGCGTCCAGCTGCCGGTACCATGGGCCAGGCCGAATACGAGCAGGGTGGAGAGGAAGGCCCCAGCGAAGGCAGAGCCTGTCATCAGCGCCCCGCCCAGACCCGCCAGCATGGCGGCCAGAGCGCCCACCGCAGCGCCTCCCGAGAGCCCCAGCACGTAGGGGTCGGCCAGAGGATTGCGCAGCAGCACCTGCATCAGGGCACCGGCCACGGCGAGCAGCCCGCCCACCGCGAAGGCCGAGAGCGCCCGGGGCAGACGCAGCTCGAGAATCAGGGTGCGGGAGAGTGTATCGCCACCCCCGCGCACCACGGACCACAGTTCATCGAGACCGATGCCGACGCTCCCCATGGCCAGCGCCAGCCCAATTGCCAGCAGCGAGGCCAGCGCCAGCAGGCCCAGCGGCAGCGACCAGCCCAGGCCAGTCAGCGACGTTCGAAGCGGTTCAGCGCCGGCCACGGGCCACCTCCAGCGCATCACACATCAGCCGGCTGCCCTCCAGCAGGCGCGGTGTGGGTCGCTGGATCAGCGAGGGAGGCACGAAGAAGAGGTTGTCTCGATCCACCGCAATAAGCTCGGGATAGCGGGTCCAATGGTCGAGCCAGTCACGCTTCTCCTCCCCCATGCCGCCGGCCAGGATTACCTCTGGGTCGGCGGCCAGCACCGCCTCCTCCGCGATGCGCGGCGCCAGCCGGTCGAGCTCGGCAAAGACATTGACGCCTCCACACAAGCGCACGACCTCACTGATCCAGTGCTCGTCGTTGATGGTCATCAGCGGCGAATCCCACACCTGGTAGAAGACCGACACTGGGGCCGACTCTGCATGGCGTCTGGCAAGCTCGGCCATGCCTTGGCGGAACCGCGCTGCTTCAGCCTCCCCCTCCGCCTCGCTGCCGGCAAGATGCGCCAGGCGCTCGATGGCACCGGCGATTTCCTCGATGCGCCGCGGCTCGATCTGGAATACCGGCAGCCCGAGACGCTCCAACCGTTCGAGCTGTTCGACGGGGTTGCCGGTGACCCAGCCGATCACCAGGTCCGGCTCGAGGGACAACAGCGCCTCGAGATCGACCCGGGTATGGTTGCCCACCGAGGGCACTTCGGCGGCCTCGGACGGATAGTCGCTGTGGGCCACCACCGCCACCACCCTCTCCCCCGCGCCGGCGGCGAAGACCAGCTCGGTGGCCCCCGGAGAGAGCGCAGCGATCCTCGACGCTGGAGCGTCCAGGCACACCTCACGGCCTCGATCATCCATGGCACAGCGCTCTGCGGCCAGAGCCGGCGCTGCTGCCAGAGGCAGCAGCGCCAGGGTCAGATGACGCAGCAGGCTAGCGGCCATCATCCACCGAAGTGCAAGCTGACGAAGGCCGCACGGCCGGCGTTGATGTAGTCGAACGGCATCGCCTGGAAAGTGACCGGATCAAAGTCGGCGCCCTGAGCAGTGACGACCTCCTTGTCGAGAGCGTTCTCCAGGGTGGCACGCAGCGACCACATGGGCGCGAAGTCCCAGCCGGCTCGCAGGTTGACAGTGCCATAGCCGGGTAGCCGATCGCCGTTGGCGGCATCGTTGTAGCGATGGTTCTGGGCGACCCAGGAACCGCCCAGCGACCAGTCGCCCAACTCCCGATCCACGTCCAGACGCACCCCCTGGGTAGCGCGACGCGCCAGGCGCTTGCCGGCGTTGTCGCCACTGCGGCTCTCAGGGTCCAGCCAGGTCAAGGCAACGGCAAGGGTCCAGTCATCGACTTCAGCGCCAAGGGCCAACTCGGCGCCGCGGATGCGCGCCTCGTCAACGTTGACGGGGCGGAAGGTCTCGTCAAGAGAGATAAGGTCATCCACCTTCGTCTGGTAGGCAGCGAGATCCCAGAACCAGCTACCGTACTGGCCGCGCAGGCCAAGCTCGAAGGTCTGCGACGTTTCCGCGTTCAGATCGGAGTTGCTGGAGCCGACAAAGGGAAAATAGAGCTCGTTGAAGGTCGGTGCACGAAAGGCCGTTCCGTAGCTCGCACGCACCATATGGTGGTTATCCAGCGCATAGCCAAAAGCCAAACTCCCGGTCAACTCCTCGCCGAACGCCTGATTGTCGTCATGACGAAGGCTCAGCTGTGTCGTCAGCGGGTGAAAATCCAGGAAACCCTGGGCAAACACGGCTCGGTTGTATCGCCGCTCTTCATCGAAGGAGAGCCCGGAGGTCTGGCTGTCGCCAAGATCATCCTCGGCATACTCGGCACCGGCCACCAGCTCGTGGAGGCCCAGCGCCAGAGTGTTCTGCCACCGGGCGGTGCGCGTGCGCGTCTCGAAGAGAGAGGTGTAAGTCGGGGCCAGAGTCTCACGCTCGTCCCGCGCCTCGCTGAGGGTCAGGCGACTCCTCCAGCTATCCGTCACCGCCAGCTCACCATAGACCCCCGCCACCTGCTGAACGAAGTCGTCCGTTGCGGCACCGGAAGCATCGAACTCTGTGCTCCCCCTGGCGCGAAGCGCCAGCAACCCCACTTCTGCATCGTTCCCGAAGGCGTGAGAAAGTCGCACCAGACCATTGGTATTGTCGTAGCCCTTGTCGTCACCATCGCGACGCACCGGAGTGCCATCGGTTTCGAAGCGGCTGCCGGTAACGTAATAGCGGGTGCCGCCGCTGCTTCCGGCAAGGCTGGCGCTGTAGCGCTGGGTATTGAAGGAGCCACCGCCCACCGAAACACGCGGCTGAGGGGCGCCCTCTTCACCTTCGGGAGTCAACAGCTGGATAACGCCGCCCACCGCATCGGCACCGTAGAGGCTACCGCGTGGACCACGCACGATCTCGGCGCGCTCGAACATCCGCGGGTCGAGAAACTCCCAGGCGGCCGCTCCGGTAGTCGCAGATCTCAGCCGAATCCCGTCAATCAGCAGCACGTTGGCATTGCTGCCGGTGCCGCGCAGGAAAAGACTGCTTTGCTTGCCGAAGCTACCTTGGGTGGTGACGTCTACACCCGGCTGGCCGCGCAGCAGGTCGGTGACGCTAGTGGGATCCTGGCGGCGCAGGGTCGCCTCATCCAACACGGTGACAGAGGCCAGGCTCTGGTCGGCGGTACGCGGCGCCAGGGCAGCGGTCACCACCATGGGGTTGAGGCTCTGAAACTCGGCGGCGCTGTCGGAGTGGGGGTCGGCGGCCTGAACGGCCATGGGAAGTGCGGCGAGGGCGAATGTCGCCAGGCCGCGGGGTGCGAAGGTCGTTTTCATGTCTGTCCCTTGATCGCCGTGCTCACCCGCACGGCGTCCTGCTTCTTTTAATGGGCCGGGGCAGAGGAACAGCAGGAAGGGAGCGGCGCGAACGGTGCGGTGCGGCGAAGCCCTGCCATATGACCGCCCTCCGCGATCCGGCATGCGCTCTCGGGCCGGTCTCCGGGCTTACGAGCGAGGGGCTCGCCGAAAGGCGAGACTCCCTGCTGAACCGCCGCCTTCCCATGCCAGGGGCACAGTGGCTTCTTGGCGGTTCTTGACTCGATCACCGTTGCGGGGGCAGCGTCGGACTGGCGGGCTATGTGTAAGCGTACCGCGAACCGACTTCCCGTTTACCTGGCGGCACTCACTCCGCCAGCACCTTAGAGTGCGCGTAACCTAGCAAGCGGAACCAGAGGCGTCAATCCACGCACGGCTAAGCCTTGCTCAGACACCACCGGATAGCCAATGGCTCAGGCAGCGACTCTGACTTCGTAGCCGGTGTACTTGCGCAGGTTGATGACGCCTGAGTCGAGAATCAGGTACTGGCCCTTGAGGCCAAGCAGGGTGCCGGCGATCTCAGGGTTCTTGTCGAGGTTATGGGAGACCACCTTGGTGGGGTATTCGAGCACCGGATAGTCGAGGGTCACCGGCGGCTCGTCGAGCAGGCGAATGGAATCCGCGCCGAAGCGCTCGCGCAGGTTGGCCAGCCCTCCGTCCAGGCGTGACAGGAGGCGGTCACGCTCGGCGGGCAGGTCCATCTCGAAGGTGTCGCCCTTGAGCATGGCGCGCCAGTTGGTGCGGTCGGAGACCTCCTCCTTGAACAGCATCTCGACGAAGCCCGACTGCTGACGGGTGTCCACGGTGAAGACCGGCAGCGCCTGCACGGCGCCCTGATCGAGCCAGCGGGTAGGCACCTGGGTGCCGCGGGTAATGCCGACCTTGAGGCCCGAGGCGTTGGAAAGATAGACGATATGAGGCTGGAAGCAGTGGCGCTCGGCCCATTCCGGCTCTCGGCAGGTGCCTTCGAAGAAGTGGCAGGTCTCCGGTTTCATGATGCAGGTGTCGCACTGGGCCAGCGCCTTGAAGCAGGGGTAGCAGTGGCCCTGGGCGAAGCTTTTCTTTGTCGCCCGGCCACAGTGGGTACAGGCGATGGCGCCGGTCCAGGCGAGCGCGAGCGGCCGGCCCAGGCAGGCGTTAAGCGCCAGTCGCTCATCGCCGACGCGCAGGGTATAGCGGGCGGCCTCTCCCTTTTTCCCTGGCATGATGGCCATCTTGCTCAGACAGCCCTGCACCTCGGCTGTTGCGTCAATCGACTCAGCCACGGCCGGCATCCTTGGCCAGGCCGGCCAGCGCAGGATCGACGCCGGCGCCGCTGTTGGCCCCGCCGCAGGTCCGCTTCTGCAGAAAGCCGACCCGCTGCTCTTCGGGCACGTTGTTCTCGATTTCGTAGCGCATTACCGCCTCCAGGCAGAGCTCGGTCTGCTCGGGGCTGAGCAGCCGGCCATCCGGCCATTTACGCAGCTCCACCGACTGCTTGAGGCTCTGGTAGATAGCCGGGGTCATCTGCTGGATCATGCGCTCGAAGGTCATATCGCTCATGGTGAGTCTCTCGATTGGGTGATGCGATGTCGTGACACTGAACTCAGCGCTGCCGACGCGCTCGCCAGGAATAATACCAGCCCAATGCCAGGCCCACGACCAGTCCCCCCAGGTGAGCCTCATTGGCCACGTTGCCGAATCCCACGGCGCCGGCCATGTCGGTCATGGTGAAGATCATCCAACCCAGCATGAAGACCACCAGCATCTGGGGCACAAAGAAGCCGCTGGCCGGTGCCCGGCGCGACATCAGCCAGACGTAGCCGAGCAGTGCGAAATCGACGCCCGACATGCCGCCGAACAGTACCGTGCCGGCGGCATACTGGGCCAGATTGGCCCCGATGCCGGCGGTCAGGACGATCAGCAACATGCGCCCGCTGCCCTGCAGCGCCTCCACCTGGCGGCCAAAGTACCAGAGCCACAACATGTTGAAGATCAGATGCATCCAGCCAAAGTGCAGGAAGGCGGGCGAGAGTGGGCGCCACACCTGGCCGCCCAGCACCGCCTCGACCAGGCTACCCACTGCCAGGCTGCCGTTGATCACCCCCAGCGGCACAATGGCCAATGCCGCGATCACCCGGTCACCAAACACCGCCATGGTAGCGAATACCACCAGGCAAAGCGCCAGGGTCACCGCCGTGACTGGCGCCAGCCTGAGCGGCGTCAGCAGGGAAGAGGTCGGCAGCGAGGACAGGCGCGAAGCACGTCCCTTGGGCATCAGCGGCTCGCCGCGCTGCCAGCGGACCAGCAGCTGCTGAAGTTCCTCCTGCTGACGGGGATCAGCGAGCCACAGGGTCTGCCCCTTGTCGTCCTCGGTGATCCGATGGCCGATGCGATGGGCCCAGAGCGCGCGGCGCAGCTCACGAGTATCGACGTCGGGGGGGAGCTGCATCACCCGGTACATGGCGCCTCCTGAAGGGGGGTAACGAGGGATTCAAACGCACACAAAGAAAAAGCCCGGCGGAGGGGGCCGCCGGACAAAAGCAAGGGATCATTCAAGGGAACACATACTCAGAGAGCAAGCGACGCGGAGAGTTCACGGCGTCGGTTAAAAAATGTTGTAACGTTTTGTATCCATCGGTTTGTTCATTCAAAACTGATCTCCCAGGGACGCGGGCGCACCTGCTCTTCCCGAGGCACACGCAGCCACACGAAGTGGTCGGCATCCAGTTGGCGCTCGCCGCTCCATCGGTAGGCCACCAGGCGGCCAAACTTCACCGCACTGTAATCCAGACAGGCCACATTGGGCGCTGGAAGGGCCGGAATTCCTTCACACCAGTAGTGCCCGATGAACAGTGGCGGCTCGTCGGGACCATAGTGGGCAAGGCGCGCACGCTCCTCCTGCGACAGCGGTCGCAGCTCCAGATCATCCGGCAGGTTGTCAGGCTGAAACACCACGTCACCCCAGGTCTTGGGGGACTGGGCCCAGAAGTGGGTTCGAAAGCTGCGCCGGGTGAAACCGTCCCCGGAGTGGATCTCGATACCCAGCGGCAAGGGCATCTGGGTGCCTCGGGTCAGTCGATCGAGAATGCGAAAGGCACCGGTTCCCGGGGCCGTGGACTCGATCAGAAACGCCTCGTCCATGCAGGCGTCAGGATGGCGGCGGAGCAGGTCATTGATCAGCGGCTGATCCCAGCAGGCGTGTACCACCCGGAGTCCGCGCTCCTCCAGGCAGAGCGGGATCTCCATGAACCAGGCCAGCGCCTCATCCCATTCCTGTGAATGGTCGCGATACTGCTCCAGGGTCTCGTTGATGATGCGGTTGTTGCGGGGACTATGCTCACGCAGCCATTCACGCCCCAGCCCCTTTGGCGCGCGTTGGCAATAGGCCAGAGCGTTGTACTCATGGTTGCCCATCACGATGAACGCTTCGCCCTCTTCCACCATGCGCCGAGCGATCTGAACCGCCAGGCGGATACGCGGTCCGCGGTCGATCAGATCGCCGAGGAAAATCACACGACGACGCGGGTGACGATAGACGCCGCCTCGCTGGTGGTAGCCCAGCTTCTCCAGCAACGCTGCCAGGGTGGCACCGCAGCCATGCACGTCGCCAATCAGATCGAAACCTTCGAATCTCGCCCGCGTACTCACATCAGTCTCCCAGGCGATTGCTCCAGCCCAGCTTGCTGCGCAGGACCTCGTAGAAGTTGTGTCCGAGCGGATGAACCAGTTGCACCCGCTGAGACTTGCGGCGTATCACCAGCACGTCGTCGGGTTTGGACACGGCGCGCGTCTGGCCGTCGCAGCTGATGTGAGGATACGTCTGGTTGGTCTCGCCGATGTGGATGCGGATCTCGCTGGCGGCATCAATGACAATGGGCCGGCTGGAAAGCGTGTGGGGGAACATTGGCACCAGGGTCACCACGTCGAGCCTAGGATGCATGATTGGGCCTCCACCGGAGAGCGCGTAGGCGGTAGAACCTGTCGGCGTGGCAATGATCAGCCCGTCGCTGCGCTGGCTGTAGACGAACTGGCCGTCTATGAACAGTTCGAACTCGATCATGCGCACCGCCTTGCCGGGATGCAGCACTACCTCGTTCAGGGCGTCACCGCTCCCCACCAACGTGCCATCTCGGAAAAGTTCGGCGTCCAGCAGGAAGCGCTCTTCTACCTCGTAGCGGCCGTCGAGCACCTCGCCGACCCTGGCCTCCAGTTCATCGGGCGAGATATCGGTGAGAAAGCCTAGACGGCCACGGTTAACGCCCAGCACTAGAGTGCCGCTGTGACACAGGGTTCGGGCGGCGCCCAACAGGCTGCCGTCGCCTCCCACGACGATCACCAGATCACAGAGCTGACCCATGGTGCGGCGGCTGGCCTCGACGTGGCCATGATTGAGCAGCACCGTAGCGGTGCGGTCCTCGATGATCACATGGTGGCCACGTTCCGCCAGAAAGCGGATTAGTCGCTTCAGGGTATCGACCACCTTGGGGCTGCCCAGGCGACCGATCAATCCAATATTTCGGAAGGACGTCCGCTCTTCGGGTCCCTGGGTAGAACTCTGTTCGGGTGGCATGCACAGGCCTCTAGCATCGCAGCGGCTCATTATGGCCACTGCTCTGCCCCCCGGCAAACGCTCGCGGGTGGCACGCCTCAGACGGCTTGCAACGCGCGGCGCTTGATCCAGCGTTCATTTAGCCATAGCGATCCGGCGATGATCGCCCCGCCCAGCACCAGGCGGACGAGATCAGCATCGCGGTTCCAGATCACCAGATTGACCACCAGACCGGCGGGAATCAGAGCGTTGTTCATGATCGCCAATGCCCCGGCGTCGACCCGGGTGGCGCCCAGATTCCAAAGAAAATACCCCACTCCAGAGGCAACCAGGCCCAGCCAGAGCAGCACACCCCACTGCAGGCCAGTAGTCGGCAACGCGCTGGTGTTACCCAGCAGGGCAAAGGCCGGCAGGACAACGCCCAGCGCTCCCAGATAGAACCAGGCGAAGACACTATGTCGCGGTAATGACTCGGGCAGTTCCGCGGAAAGCCGACGATAGCCGACCTGACCCAAGGCGAAGCAAAGGTTGGCACCCTGCACTACCAGGAAGCCCAACAAAAAGCCGCTGTCCAGGCCGTCGTAGCGGATGACTCCGGCCCCGAGGACGGCCAGCGCCGCGGTCAGCAGGTAGAAGGGGGTAAAGCGGCCGAACAGGGCGTCATCAAGCAGAGTGATATAAAGCGGCGTGAAGATGGTGAAAAGCAGCACCTCGGGTACCGAGAGCAGCAGAAAGGACTGATAGAAGAAGATATACATCACACCTAGCTGCACCGCGCCCAGCCCCATCAGCGCCAAGCGCTGGCGGCCACGCAGCAGCCCCGGGCGGAGGAAGGGCAGGAAAACCAGAGCCGCCAGGACCACCCGCATCGCTACGGCAAAATAGCTATCCACCTGACCGGCCAGATAAACGCCAATCAGCGAAAACGAAAAGGCCCACAGTACGGTGACGCCAACGAGATAGCCCACAGTCAACTCCAGTATCAATAAAGGTTGACGGCGATTATACCTCTCCAGGTCGTCCTGCCAAGCCCAGAGGCTCCGCTCACACAATCAGACCGGTCACCCGCGCGAATTCAGCGGGAGCGACTAGACACCTGTCGCCAGGCGTAAAGCACACCTGGCACCCAGCCCAGCAGTGTCAAAAGCAGACAGAGCCAGACACGCTTGGATGGCTGGCGGTTCAGACCCACTGCCAATGGCGGCACCAGCACAGCCAGTATAAGAAGTGCTGTGCGGGGCTCCGGCGATGCCGCCGTGGCAGATGGGGCGGCGGTGCCGCTAACATCACGGCCAAGATTGATGGTTTTGCGCTCTGGGTGATCCTTGGCGACGTCGGGATCAGGATGTTCCAACAGCCGGAGATGAGCATCACGGTTGATCTTCTGCTGCAACGTCTCGGCGCCGTCGGCCAAATCGTCATGGTGGCGCTCCCAGTCCTCCCAGTCGTGGGGCGTACCAGCGCGTGGCCGGTGGTCACCGGCCTCACGGGCTCTGGCCCAGGACTTCTCCTCAAGGGTAGTGGGTCGCTCGGCGTCGCGGTCGCCATCCAAGCCTTTCCTAGCCAGGTATTCGCGGGCATCCATGGAAGCTCCTGTGTCATCGAGAAGGTTGTCTTTTGGAGAGCAAGCCGACGGCAGGGTTCCGAGGCTGCCTAACCACCGTTGACGGTTTAACGCCTGTCGGGCTCGGCACTGGCCTTAGGTCGGCTATGCTGTACGCTGACCGGGCTGACGATGAACCGGCACAAGGAGATATGCCATGCCCAACAAGGCCCCCACCACCGTACGCGAGATCATGTCCCGTGACTGCTACCGAGTCACCGGCAAGACCTCGGTTTCCACTCTTGCCGAAGGGTTGTCGTTGCACAGGCTACCCGGCGTCCCGGTGGTCGACGAACGCGATCATCTGATTGGCTTTATTTCGGAGCAAGACGTCCTGGGGAAGGTGCTGGAAAGCACCTACCTCAATGATGAACCGCCGCTGGTTCGGGAATTGATGCGCCATGAGGTGCTCACCGTCACGCCCAACAAGAGCCTCACCGACCTGGCTCAAGAAATGTTGAGCAATAAGCCCAAGGTCTATCCGGTGGTGGAACAGGAACGACTGGTCGGCATCGTGACCCGTCGCGATGTGCTGAATGCCATCCTCAGTATGCGCATGAAACATAATCACTGACCTGCCCATTTAGCGGCCCCTGCCCCCCGCCGGCTAGCCGGCGGGGATTGTCGTGTCTGGCTCAGCGACAGGAATTGCACCCAAAAAGAAGGCCGCCTCCGTGGGGAAGCGGCCAAGTGTCGATCGATTCTGCAAGTCAGAACAACAGTGTTAGCGACTGCTATCGCTATGTTGCTGTACTTATTCAGACACTGTAGTGAGGAAAAGTTCGCCTCGGACAGAAAATTTCTCGTCGTTGCCGCTCCCCGCCTCTGGATCTCCCACGCAGTCGCCGGGCAACACACCATGGAAACAGCAACTTGCACCGGTATCGCGAAAAAGCCCCCCGACGCCGCTTGCATGGCTAAGCGGTTGGTTTTACTATCGAATCGGCCCAGCGGGTGTAGCTCAATGGTAGAGCAGAAGCTTCCCAAGCTTAAGACGAGGGTTCGATTCCCTTCACCCGCTCCAACACAGTGTCATCAAGCGTCAACGAACGACTATCCCCTTCTTCAATCCCCTGATTTTCCTCAACATCCTGTCGTAGAGCGTCAATAAGCGCAATCGTATACGGCTGGGTTTCGTGTATGGGATCGTGTATGTTCATGACATATCCCCGACTCACCATACAAGAATGAAGCGAACAGCCATCAAACGCCGCCCTCTGGCGGATACCGTACTCGCCAGCCTCGAGCCTGAAGAGAAGGAATATCGCGAGTCCTACGGCCGTGACCGTCTGTACTTCGTGGTCAACCCGAGTGGCCGCAAGCGCTGGGAGATGCGCTACAAGAAGCCGGAGACCGGCCGCTGGGGCTGGATGGGCCTCGGCACCTACCCCGAGGTGACCGCCAAGCTTGCCCGTCAGCGTGCCGACGAGGCCTTCGCCCTGGTTCAGCAGGGCATCGACCCGGTGAAACAGCGCAAGGCCCGGCAACAGGCCGAGGATGCGTCCAACGACAAGCTGTTCAGCGTATCGGCGGAGGAGTGGTATCAGCGCAAGCAGCAGATGGGGCGGGCAGACAAGACACTCAGGGGCATCCGCTACTGGCTCGACGGCGATGCCCTGCCGGCCCTGGGGAACCTGCCGCTGGACAGGATCAGTCGCACCAAGTGCCGTGAACTGCAGGAGCAGATCGAGGCGCGCGGCGCCTTCAACACGGCGGAGAAGGCGAGGACCTGGCTGAATCAGATCTTCGGCTACGCCATCGCGCATGGCCGCACCGAGAACAATCCGGCCAGCAACCTTGCCGATGTCGCTGCAGCGCCCCCCGAGGAGAAACCCTACCCTCACCTGCTCGAGGATCAGCTGCCGGATTTCCTGAGGGCGCTGTCCACCTCCACCTGCAAGCCGATCGTGCTCACGGCGTCGTGGATGGTGGTGAGGACCGCGTCGAGGCCGGGCATGGTGCGATTCGCCGAGTGGCGGGAAATCGACCTCGACAAGGGCCTCTGGGAAATCCCCGCTGCCCGGATGAAGGCGCGGCGCGATCACGTCGCTCCCCTCTCCCGCCAGGTCGTCGCCAGCCTGCGCGCCCTGCAGCGTCTCACCGGAGAACATCGCTACCTGTTTCCCAGCGAGGGCCCCAAGAGCCCCGTCATCTCGGACTCGACCATCAACAAGTGCTTCGCCAACATCGGCTATCGGGGCCGTATGACGGGGCACGGCGCCCGCCACACCGCCAAGACCCTGCTGTCGGAGCATGGCTGGCCGACCATCTGGACCGAGATGCAGCTGGCCCACAAGCCAGCGGGGATGGAGGGCATCTACAACCAGGCCGGTTACCTGGCCCAGCGTCAGGTGATGATGCAGTGGTACTGCGACTATCTCGATGCGCTGACGGCCGGCATGACCCAGGGGCGACGAGCGGCCTTCGATGCGAAAGTCGTTCATCGCTAGTGCCGCCGTGCCATCTGCCGATCCTGCCATGCATCCACCTCCTGCTTGACCCAATAGAGCCGCGCCTGCCGCCCTTCGGTCATGGTGATCGGCTTCGGGAACGTCGGGTCCGCCTGGCGCAGGGTATACAGCGCCTGACGGGTACGCCCGACCTTCTCGGCCACCTTGCTGGTCGTCAGGAACACGATGCCAAGGTCTTCTTTCTCGGGAAGCATCACGACTTCCTCCCTGTTGTTATTGTTGGACTCAGTCTCAGCGAGGGTTTGCTGATCGCACCGTGGTGCCACCCCCTGTGAAAAGACTCTCCACCTGCATCTGCAGCCCGTCCCGCTCCTCGATGAGGCACTGAAGCCGTTCGGCGATGGCGTCCGCGCCCTGCAGCGTGCTCGCAGGGATGCCGGCGTCATCCAGGGCGATCCGCAGACGATGGAGGTCGATAGCGATCTCGAGACGCGTGGTGCTGGCCCAGGAGTCCGGCCAGTCGTTGTGGCGGCATACGGCGCGCTGCCAGTCCGCGTTGAGCCGGTGCCAGGCCTCGACGGGATGGTGGTACGCCGCGGGCAGCAGGTCGGCGCGGCGGGCGGCCAGGGCGACAAAGCAGCGTTCGCCGGTGCTGAGCACGCCGACCAGCTCGGCCTCCTGCTCGGGGCTGACGCCTCGGCGGAGGGTGTCGACGATGCCTTCGAGTCGGGCGTTCATGTCGTGTCTCCTTGCGCGGGAGCCGCCCGCGCTCGTCAAATCGTGATTCACATGCCTCAGTCGAGGTCTTCGCTGAATGGCATCTCGCGCAGTCGGACGCAGACGCCGGCCCAGCCGCAGTCACACTCGCCGCCACGACGGGCGGCGCATTCGGATTCGTGGTCGCCGTACTGGCCCACCCACAGCCGCAGCAGGTCACGCTGTTCGGCGATGAAGCGCACGCGCTCCACCTGATCGACAAGGCCATCCCCTCGCCCCTGGACCACTGCGGGAACATTGGCCTGGTCCAGCGTGCGCCGGAGGCTGTTGATGTCCACCAGGGTCTGGGCCCAGAACGGCGACCATCCATGGGCGCTGCAGATGCCGCGCTGCTTGTTGGCATCCAGGCTGAACCAGGCCTCGATGGGATTACCCCTGCCCTCTGGAATCAGGTCGAAACGGTCGATGGTCAGCGCGGTGGTGCAGCGCTGCTCCTCCGTCATCTCGCCCAGCCAAGCCTGCAGCTGCGCCTCGTCGACGCCGTCGCGGATCTGCCGGAGGGTGGTGTTGAACTCGTAGGCTTCCATGTCGTGCTCCTGGTGAAGATCTGCTTATTCTGCCTTGAAAAGGGCCGGCCAGCCCTCCAAGGCCCTGGCCGGCCCCGGTGGTGTCAGCCCTTGGCGGCTGCCTTCTTGAGCGCGGCCAGGCGCGCCTTGTAGGCCTCGTTGACGACGCCCTGGTCGGACTCCGGCACATGCCGGGCCAGATCGATGGCCACGGCCATCTCGTCGCGGGTGGTGGCCTGGTTGATCTGCTCGCAGACATAGGCGCAGGTGATCTCGCCGCCGGGACCGATGCCCTCGGTCTCGGTGGCCGCACCGGCATCGGCCTGGGCGGCGTCGGGCTCGCCCTGGACCTGTGCCGTGGCGTCATAGATCTCGCGCGCCTTGTGCTGTTGCCGGGCCTGCTCACGGCGCCGGGCCAGCGTGTTGCCGACCCTGCCGGCGGTACCGGCACGCGCCGGCTGGTCGGCGGCAGGCGGCGATTCGGGCGTGCCGATGGCCTCCTGAGTGATGTCGCGCTCCTCCTCGGCCATGCGGATCCCCTTCAGCTCTGGGGTGAAGGTGTCTCGAAGGGCGAAGGAGCGGGCACGCATCTGCAGCATGCGTTTCGGGTACTGCTGCCAAGGGCCCTGCTTGCCCACCAGGCCGGCATCCTTGGCGTTCTGCATGCTGAACTCGGCGACATGGCGGTTGCCGCTGGGGCGGCGGCGAACGCTGCAGTAGGCCACCGCGGCCATGCCCTCGCCCTCGATCCATTCATCGAAATCGGCCTCCGACCAGGCCGGTGACGCGCGACAGATGGCCAGCATCATGTCGCCCCAGATGGTCGGCCGGCCGTTGATCACGGCGATGTTCTGGATGGCCTGCAGCGGGCTGGTGATCCCCAGCTCGACACCGGTCTGCCAGGCGATCATCACATTGCCGGGCTTGCCCTTGTAGTCCTTCGGCGCCAGGTCGCTCTGGGCGATCAGGTCGGACATGCGCCACACGTCGTCGAAGTTGCGCGGTGTCATGGCCTTCATGAACTGGTGGCGTACCTCGTCGGTGGCCAGTGACAGATCATCGTCTGCTGCCGGCACCGGCATCTCTGGCATCCGAATGGTTGCCGGCGGCTCTGCCGCGGCGGCCTGGTTGAGAGTGGCAGTGTTCATGCGGCATCTCCTTGCGGCTGTGACTCGGTGACGGTAGCGGCCTCCAGCTGCTCTTTCTCGACCTTGCTCAGCTTGGCGACCCGGCAGTCGATGTAGCGGGACGACTGGACCTCGTAGCCGGCGCGCTCGATCTCCTTGCGGCGGTAACAGGTACCGTCATCGAACGCCCCCACGGCGGCACTGCCCATGGCCTCGAGGATGTGGGCCCGTGCGACCCTGGCGGTGGTATCCAGCGCCTTGATCTCTTCCCTGACGCTCTCCTCGACCCGCTTCCAGTGCTCGAGCCCGGCCAGGGAGACCACACGGCCATCGGTACCCGGGTGGAGCCGCTTGAGCAGTTCCACGGCCTTGGGATGCTCGAGGTCGATTGCCGGCAGCTCGCCGCGCTGGATCGTTTGCCACAGATCGCCTTCCAGGGCGATCAGGTCATCGATCAGCTCATCGTCGCGCAGGATGGGATACCAGCGGGTTTCCCAGCCGGCGATGGTCACCACCAGGAAGCCCCATGCGTAACCGGTGACGGCCAGCTGCTGCTGCAGCTGGAGGTAATAATCGCCCGGCACCTCGCCACTGGTGCACAGCCCGGCGGTGGCGTGGACGTTGTCGGGCTTGCCCCAGCCCTTGGCGAACTCGACGTTCTTCAGCTCGGCCACGCCGGGGCCCGTCACGGTCTGGCCCATGATTTCCTCGAGCCAGGTGGCCTGCGCCTCGCTGACACCGACGATGCGCCGGTCGATGTTGGCCAGCATGAAAGGGTGATCGGGATGCGCGAGCATGGCGTTGTAATTCTGCACGTTGAGCCCGGTGGCCTCGGCGAAGCGGGCCGCCGTGACCGGCTCCATCACATGGCCCATGGCCATCTTCATCCGCCGCCGGTAGTTGGCGTCGGCGTCGTCGCTGGCCAGGCCCAGCTTGCGTTCGGCGATCTCGAAGGGGGTGCGGTATTCGCTGGCCCCCACGGCAGCGGCCGCTTCGCTGGCCCCGATGCCCAGCCCGCGCAGCTGCAGCCAGATTGCCTCCGGCATCTCCAGCGTTGACACGCGGTGCGTGTCCATCAGCTGCTGCTTGGCGTCTTCAAAGGTGCTAATCTTCATGATGTTGGTCCTCTTCAGTCGGATCATGCTGTTCTCGCCCCGGTGCCCTCACACCGGGGCGTTTTCATTTCAGGCCGAGCCGTTCGGCCTTGCCGGCGGTGGCCTTGCGCCGCGCCTGCCGGGCACGCTGCTGATACTCGATCTTGCGGCGTACCTTGGCGCGGGTTTCCGGCCGTTTCTTCCAGGTTCTGCCCATCGCTCCTCTCCTCCCATGCCTTGCGTGCCCCCGCGGAAAGCCCCGACTGATCGTGCGGGCTCTCTCGCGGCTCACGCGGTGACCCCGGTGCGCTCACACCGTAGCGTTCTCACATCAGGCCGAGCCGTTCGGCCTTCGCTTCCCCCGCCTCGACCTCATCGGCCCAGGCCGCCGCCTTCGCCCACTCCTTGAGCAGGCGCCGATGGCCGGCGGCCCACTCGTGGACGATCTCGGTCAGCACCCCCTTGGCTTCCAGGTAGGCGGTGAAGCTTTCCAGGGCGGTTTCGTCGCCCTCCTCCAGTGCCTCGACCTTGAGCGCCGCGGCGTTCATGCCCGCACGCTGGTAGTCGATGTCGCTGTCGAAAAGATGCGGATTAGCCATGACGGCGCCTCCTCAGTGGGTGACCCGAGGGCCGGCCCCGGTGGCCCGGCCATCCAGCCATTGCAGCAGCACGCGCAGATGCTCCTCGCTGGGCGCGGTGCTAGACTCGCCGCCGACGATGCGACGCGCCTGCTCGACGACCTGGCCTTCGTACTCGGCCAGCTCACGACGCAGATAGGCGCGGTGGGCGGCGGCGTTGTCGCTCAAGAACTTGTGTTGCATGACGACCTCCAGACGATGACGAAAACCCGGTTTCTCCGTTTAACGCGCCCGAGCCGACCGGGGAAACAGCGCGATGGACGTCACTGACACTCCAAGTCATATATGACTCCATATAGTCATAATAGACCCGCTGAGTCATATTTCAAGTCATTTTATGACTCAAAGTCATATTTTTTTGGACTAACAATGGTGTTTTTATTCAATTGGTTAGAGAGAAAATGCTGCCTGGCGAGGCATCCAGCGCTGTGCCGATGACCAGAGGCTGCCGGCGCATACCGGCTGCCAGTGGCCGGCGCCCAGCGAAACCGGGGAGGCCGAGAAGACCACCACCGGCAGCCCTCGCGCCGCGGCCAGCCGGCAGGCCCGCCAGCTGCCACGGCCGGGATGCATGGCCACCACCGAGGCGGCGGAGTTGATGACCTGAGCGGCGCGACCAGCAAGGCGCGCCCGCAGCGGCACGCCAGGACCACCCCCCGCCCACCAGGAGACGGCACCGCCCCCGGCGGCGAAGGCCTCGACCGCAGCAACCGCCGACACCGGGCAGGCGCCCTGCCCGCCCGGGCCGAAGGCGGCAAGCACCTGGAGCGCCTCAACCGGTACCGTGCCGACGAGTGCGGCCGCGATGACCGCCTGATCGGCGCCGGTGCAGCACCCGGTGACCAGGGTGAAGCCCCGGCCGGCGAGCTGCGCGGCCAGGGCCTGGACATGGGCGGCAGCCGCCGGAGACAGCTGCCGCCCGCCGATGATGGCTACGAGGCCAGCCACGCCAGCGCCCCGCGCACCTGGGACAGCGACCAGCCCGGCGGAATGACCACCTTGAGTTCGGCCGGTGCCCCGGTGCGTTTGCCCGGCCGCGGCCAGGCCTGCCAGCCCTGGCGGCGCAGCAGCCACCAGGCGGCAACCGCCTGGGCCCGCGAACCGACCGGAATGCACACGCAGGCCGGGGCCGGATTGTTGCCCCGCCGCGCCATGCGCTGCGCCCATACCCACCCGCCGGCGCAGACCTGCTGCACCACCCCAGCCCCGTAACTGACACCCCCGCTGACAAACGACATGACCCCTCTCCTTTTGCCTGTTTACTGTATAAAAGTATAGTATATTATCAGGATTTTTTCCATCAAAAACAGTAGCTTAACCATGAATTGCCACCGCGCGAGAGCGCAGGACAAGGCACAAAATCGCGGGGGCCCCGCGCGGCAGTTGGCGCGGGGTTCCGATTTTTGCCTTGCCGCAGCGTAGCGCCCACCCTGCCCCGCACAGGGGCCGGACGCGGGGGTATGCGACCGGCCCCTGATGCCAAGCCGGCGAGGCGACAAGGGGGTTGGGGTTCAGGGGTTCAGCGCAGGCGCGTGCGAGGAACGAGCTTGCGCCGGAGCATGGGGTCAGGGAGGCGTGCGCGAAGCGCTGGCCGAGTGACGCTGTGCGGGCGTCAGCCGGCACAGGGGGTTGCGGCTCGAGGGGCGGGCGAGGAACGAGCCGGCCCCTTCAAGGCGGAGCGTGTGAGGCACGAACAGGCGGAGCCGTCAGCGCGCGGAGCGCAAGAGCGCCAGGGATGCGTAGGGTGGCGAAGCCAGCCCGAAGGGCCGAAGCCCGGAGCAGCCCGACCGCGGGCGAGGAACGAGCCGGCGGGGGTGCCTGACAGAGATCTTTAACGGGTCTTAAGGGTAGCCCTCCACTTGTAGGGTTCCAGCTCAAAGGCCGACTCCATTTCAAGCGCTGTGAAAAACTCTGGCTCGTTCGGCTTATCAGCCAGAGCATTGGGCACCAGGGCCAATCGCCAGTCGGGATGCACGGAGCCAGCACGCTCGTTGCGAGTCAGCCAGAAAGCCGCCGCTGTGCCTGCGGTTCCCTTGACCTCGATGCGCAATGCTTTGTCGTTTCGAGTGGCGAGCAGATCGTAGCCACAATTGTCTTTCTGCCTGACCTGAATCTTGAACTGCGGAGTCTGTTGCTCCAGATAGGTTATCACGCGCTGAACAGCCGCGTCCTCCACGGCCTTGCGTACTTGTGGATCCACACTCCAGCAACCTGCCCCAACAGGGGCGTCAAGGTCATCTTCTTCCGCGAGAAACAAAATGCCGGCGAGGTCTTCAAGTGACCGATGGCGTCGGTATTGTTCAATCACTGCAGGATCACGGGAGAAATACGTCGCGCGATATTCACTACGGTAGGCCCAGGCATTGGTTCCCTGCTTAATGTAGAGAGGCACAGTTGTTTCACTCTTCAGGAAGAGTTCGGCTCTTGCCTCGATTTGAGGCCCCTTGCCGACAACGATTATCTCTGGCGCTTCGGGGTTGTCCCGGGTCGTGACTGCCAACCCCTTGACCTCGCCATTTTTGGTACGAATGAAGGAGTCGCTGCCTGCCAACCTGTCCGCCAGCGTCTTCGTGTCGATGATTGCCATGTATTCCCCTTGGTTAGTGGAACCCGTGTAAGCCAGCAGGCACCAAGTTGGGCTTGCAGTATGAAGGCGGCCAACACGTTACCCCGGGGTTTACCACTGAAACTGTAAAATAGCTTTGATCACGCCAAACATTATTCCTCATAAAAGTGAGCATCTATCATAGCCGCACGGTTGTCCCATATTCTTTGCTCAGTAAGACCCACCGGCCTAGGGTGCAGCCACCACTTAGATAATGAAGTAGGGACTACTATGCAATCCCAATATGTTTCCAAATTCACCCTGCTTTTCGCAATCCCGAATGCAGCAGCCATAGCGCGACTGCTTTTACCGTTAAAGGGAATAAAAATATCTGGACGCTTCATTGCAAGCAACCTAGATGCAACAGGAACCCCTCCTTTCCTCGCCTTTTTTTCGAATGCTTTAAAGAAAAACTTGCAAAATCTATCATAGTCAGACTTGACCACCTCGCCTTTAAGAGGTATTTCGTCGAGTGCTTTGGAAATATAATATGGAGAATTATTCACAACATTTTTAAAAACTCCTACGCTCGCCATTGTACCAAATGCTGCCCATTCTATTTCCTTATATCCTTTCTCACTAGGCGCAAACGTCCCTGCTATCGCCTTCCTTTCATCTTTTTCCATTTCTTCAAAATGTCGCTTTTCTTCAAACAGCATACGGGCCTCTTCTAATAAGTGCAGTCGCTCATAAGGGCTACCTATTTCCTTTCTTTTCAACCCTTCTATATAATCGATCCATGTCATTTCCATTGGAGAAGCGCCATGATATTGTTTCTTGGGTTTTTTTAGAGGGATATATTTCTCAAGCTCTTGTTTATGAACTTTCTTAGCTTCATACTGGGTTTCATATGAGAATAAAAACTCATCCGTCACACTGCTTGAACTAGACCACTCTTTATTTATAAAGTGACGAATATCTTTCAATTCCTTGTCTTTCTTTAACCCATCAATTAGAATGCTAGCCTCAATATTTTTATCTTCAAACGCAGCTTTAGTCATGTTGTGACTACCAATTATTACCACTACTCTTTCGCCACAGTCGAAATAATATATTTTTGGATGAAATAGATCGCCCACTGGGGGCTTAACCTTTACACCAAACTTCATCAACCTCTTTATTACAGAAGGGGCTGTATGGTACAAGTGCGTGCCGATAACAACCCGCCTCATCTTTTCTCCAAACCTCACAATCTCATCACAAAAATCATTTTCTCCTGCCCATGCAACTGCAATATCAAAATTCTGGCACTCTTCGAGAAGTTTCAATGCCTTTTCTTTCACAGCACCACTTTTAATTAATTCAATCTTCATAATTTTCCCTAATCAATATTGTTTATAAGTCTTTATTTTCTTACAGTTTTATCATTTTACCGGATAGCAGGCATCGCCCCAATGCTCGCCGGCATTATCCAGCATGATCTCGATTATGACTGGTACCACATCACCCAGTATCCCATTGGCGTCTCGCAGCTGGTCCCGGTTCACCGCACCGTTCCAGGTCGCGCCGCCGTGGATCAGCTGGTTGCGCAGTGTGTAGAGGCGCTGAAAGACGATACTCAACACGGTGCCGGTATCCTGATTCGCCAGGGCGGTGTTCGCCGCACGCTTGGCCGAGGCGAATCGCGATTCCCAGTCGTCGCTGCCGGACAAGCCATTCTGGTGGTCCCAATAAGGCTGGAAGACATAGCGATTGCTGAGCAGCAAGCGGATTGCCGAGGGGTAGCGCCGCCAGGCCAGCCCGTACAGACGATCCTGGCCATCCAGGCGGCTCAGGCGCTGCAGGAACTCACCCAGCAGGCGGCTTTCTGCCATGCGCATCTCACCCAGATCGTTGGCGTAGGCGGCATTGAAGGCGATCCACAGGAAGATAAAGCGGCCATCCTCGTCGTCGCAAAGCTCGGCACGATTCAACCAGCTCAGCGCACGGTGGATACGCAGGGCGATGCCCTCGGCATGGTTCTCGCGCTCGGCGCGCTGGCGTTCCTTGAGATGGGCGTGGGTCAACATCTAGCTCTCCTCCCTGAGATGAAGTCTCATCAGTATGGGTCAGAGACTCGCTGGCCGCAGTACGAGACACGTAGGCCGTACCGCCGGTTGTCTACCGGTGCTCTTCGCAGGGAATCCTTGTAGCTAAACAACTGAGCGTCTGCTTGCTCGAACAACACTTGGAACGGATCGCGAGCTAGCAAATTCAGATGGGTTGTTCGACGAGGTTGTCGAACGTGTCGGGGCTCTCAAGGCTCATCCTCCATTTCGGTGGTGAATCCTTGGTAACATGGCTCATCAACTTTTCAACGCCCGCAGGTGAAGCAATGCCGCAAGCCCCAGAGATCTTCAAACGCAGCCTCGACGACATCCAGCTCGATGGCCTGCCGCCGCGAGATGCCCCGGGCTTCGAGGATGCGGTGCTGTTCACCCTCACGACGCATTACGCCACCAAGGGCTACACGGCGGCCATCGTCATCCAGGACGGGCATGTCATGGGGGTCGCGGTGCCACAGGAGGGCGTCGAGCCCAAGCAGTACATCCTGGGCCTGCTCGAGCATCGCTTTCTCGATGATGCACTGCCCGCGCTCGAGATCCTGGCCGAGATGACTCACGACCCCGAGATCCTATACAACCTCGGTGTCTGCCTCTCCGAAATGGGACGGGTCGAGGAGTCGGTCGCCCCCTTGCAGGCGTGCGTCGAGGCGGAGCCGGACTATGCCCATGCCCACGCGGCGCTGGGCTTCTCGCACATCAAGCTCGGTCAGCTGGACAAGGCGGAGACAGTGCTGCGTAACGCGGCCAAGCAGCACCCCGACGACCTCTGGATCAACCGTAACCTAGCGGGTCTGCTCGCCAAGCGCGGGAAGCACCAGGACGCCAAGCCGTTCTTCGAGCGTGCGCTGGCGGCAAATCCTCAGGATGTCGCCACCCTCTACGGCCTGGCGCTGAGCCTGGAAGAGATGGGCCCCCAGAACGCCGAGCAGGCCACCGGCATCTACAAGCGGATCGTCGAGCTGGAACCGTCGTCACCGATCGCCACCGAGGCCAGGAAGGCGCTCAGCCGCCTCGCCCAAGACACCATGAAGGCCAAGGCCGATGGCGGCCTGCGCATGGACGCCGTCATGTACATGACCGGGGCATTCGAGACCTTCGCCAAGATGGATAAGCAGGAAATCGCCAAGGCCGTGTTCGAGATCGCCAAGCTGGGCGAGAGCGGCCTCTCCATCAACGACCCGGACACGCGCTACTCGCTGAAATCCCTCGACGGCGACTTCTCCGGCATGCAGCTGCTGTCGATGATGCATGTCGGCCTGAAGACCATCGATCCCTCCCTCGACACCCAGTCAGGCCTGGATGCCGAGTACGACGCCGCCAGGAAAATGACCGGCAAGTAAACCACCAGAACGGCCGGGAGGTCAGCCTTCCCGGCCGCTGGGTAGCATCACGCTCCCCCACAACCACCCGAGGCTTCAAGTACCAAGCGCAAGGCTATTGAAGGGTACTCGAGCCGGTGACCGATTTATGTACGCAAATACCCCTCCAGAGTCTCTTGGAGGGGTATCAATGCGTGTAAAGAAAATGAGCCTTTCCTGATCTTCCAGGGTAGCGGATGCCCGTGCCGATAGCTGAGGGAGGCTAGGGCCAGGTGGTGACGTCGCTGGAGGTGGGTAGGGGGGTGCCTACCTGCCACCCGGATGCGAGGCGCTGGCCTTCGGTGACCTGCTCGGAAGACAGGTTATTGAGACTGATGTCGCGGTTTTTACGGGCATGTTCATTGCCCTGTGCCGCTGCCAGATTCTCAAGCACATAAGCGAGGACAAGGTTTCTGGAGACACCCAAACCTCGGTCGTACATGACGCCCAGGTTGAACTGCGCAACGGCATCGCCCTGCTCGGCGGAACGCCGGTACCAGGAGACGGCCTCTGAATAATTCTGGGCGACGCCCCAACCGTTGTTGTACATGAAGCCCAGGTTGTACTGCGCATCGACATCGCCCTGCTCAGCGGCACGCCGGTACCAGGAGACGGCCTCTGAGTAATTCTGGGCGACGCCCCGACCGTTTTTGTACATGAAGCCCAGGTTAAACTGCGCATCGACATCGCCCTGCTCAGCGGAACGCCGGTACCAGGAGACGGCCTCTGAATAATTCTGGGCGACGCCCCGACCGTTGTTGTACATGACGCCCAGGTTGAACTGCGCAACGGCATCGCCTTGCTCAGCGGCACGCCGGTACCAGGAGACGGCCTCGGAATCATTCTGGGCGACGCCCCGACCGTTGGCGGACATGACACCCAGGTTAAACTGCGCATCGACATCGCCCTGCTCAGCGGCACGCCGGTACCACGCGACTGCCTCCGCATAGTCTTGGGCAACACCAAAACCGTTTTCGTATATGACTCCCAGGTTGAACTGCGCAACGGCATCGCCTTGCTCGGCGAGTGGCTCAAAGTGTTGTAGCGCGGTCGTGAAGTCCTCTCGTTGGAAAGCGGACAGACCTTCCTCAAACGACTGGGCGAAGGCTGTTGGCCCCGATAAAGCGAAAAGGGCAAAGAGTGTGGCGGCGGTGAAGAGGCGCATTGTCGGGGTCCTGGTTTCGTCCGTGAGCCTCCACCTTACCCCACCTTGTTGACGAACGGGGGTGCGAGTCGGGCAATATACTTACTGCTTATAGCAGCGGATCTAGGCAAAAAGTCAGGATTAAGAGGCTGCCGACCCCAGTAGCGGGCCATCTGGTCAGCAGCCTCGAAGCCACCGCTGAAGAGCAGACTGTCCGCCAAGCATAGCGCCATGGCGGCGGTATCATCGGTCTACTGCCTACTGCTTCCCAGCGCGACAGTCAGCCAGCACCGCTCATAGGTCTACTGGCACCACCCCAACGGTTCTGCCCGCCCCAACCTCATACCCACTGACCAGCACATAGCGGCTACCCCGTCGGTGGTTGGCCCACTTGCCGCGGTAGAAGCGATCGTCGCGCAGCTGCCGCCAGTAGGGCGATACCGACCGCGGTGCGGTCATCGCAAGGCTCAGTTCGCGGTCCTCACGATCGATACCGATGTGGGTGAAGGGCACGCCCTTCTTGCCCTCGGGATGCTTGTTCTTCATCCAGTTCGGCACACCACTCGACAGCGCCTCCGGGTAGGCGGAGAGGTACATGCCGAGGGACAGCACATAACGCACCACCTCGCGCAGGATCATCCCCTCCTCATCGTCCAGCTTTTGCGCCCGACCGCCGGCGTGCTCGATGGCCTCGCGGTTGATGAAGTCGGTGATCTGGCTGGGCTTGAAGGCACCGCGCAGCATGGTGGGGTTGAGGCTCGGCTGCGTGTCCAGCGGATTGTGGATCGCCACGATCAGCCAGGGATCACTCAGCCCCGCCATGTCCACTCCGTGCGGATTCCCGTGGGCGCTCAGGAAGCTCTCGTAGCGATCGGGCAACGTGGTCGAGTCCACCCAGGCGACCAGGGCGCCATCGACGTGATGGCCATGGAAGGTCTGCTTGGCCGGGAAAGACAGGGTGCTGAACTCCCAGGGCCACGACCAGGCATCGCCCTGCACCTTGCTGAGTTGCACCGTCTGCAGCCATTCCGACAGCGAAGACTCGGGCACCACCACCCTGCCCTCGCGGCCATGGTGCCATTCGAGCATCAGGATCTCGCCGTTGATGGAGTGCACAACCTGCTCGTCTTGCACCATCTGACCGAAGATCTCGGCCTCGACGCTGGGCTTCCTGGGCAGGCCCATCATCTTCATCACGGAGCGGACGTAGCGTCGGGTGAAGCTGGGGTAGTGACGGTAGGTGGCCTGGTGCATGGGTGGCTCGACGAGTCGGAAGCGATGGCGTCAGGGTACATCAGCATTGGCGGGGATGGGCACCCAGGTAGCCGCCGGCGTCAGCCGGGGGCGGGTTGGGAGGCAACGTCAGATAGCACCCGTCCGCAGCAAGGGTGGCGCGAAGCGCGACCCGCACGCCAACACAGCGCCGTGGCCGAGGCGTGGTCGGCTGGCCGGGGGTTGGGCGAGCCGCCACGACCGAGGCCGCAAGCGTCGTGCGCGGGCCAAGTGTGGTAAGAACGCCATGCCCAGCGACGTGCCGGACGGGCCGAGCCAGGCTGGGGTTGGCGTGGCGACAGCCAGGACGACGCGAGCGGCGAAGGTTGGCATCGACAAAGTTGTTCCAGGAAGAACGCGCAGGAGCCTGGGCACCGCCGATGCTTTGCTTATTATTTAAATTCAGGAACGATTCCCCTGCAGGGTCGGGGAATCGCATTGCTTGGCTCATTGTCGTGCGCTTGCTCTGCTGCTTGGCCTCGTCAGCCTCACTTTAACGTTCCGAGTGCGAGAGTCTGGCGGCCTGCTCGCAGTCATTGCGCCACCGCTCCAGCTGCTCGGGATAGATCCCCCGACGGCGGCATTACTAAGCGGTCTCCTGAGCGTTCATCGAGGCGGCCTCAAGTACGGCGTTGAACTTGTCCTTGGACGACCAGCCACCGGCGCCCTTACTCTGCGCATCGGGTAGGCAACGCCCCTCGGTACAGGCTTCCTTGCGCCACTTATAAACGGAGCTCAGCGAGATCTCTTCCTGTTCCGCGATCGCCTGTGAAAGGAGGTTGTGGGGAGGCAGCAGCTTGGCTACCGCGGCTTGCCAGCGCTCTTCTGAGTAACGAAGCATGAGTGTCTCCTATCGCCCCCTGGTAGGTTTATAAGAACAGGGTATTAGAGGGCACGACAGTCATCCTGACACTGGGGGCCCGTGTGCCAGGAGTGAGGGATACGCGTTGGCAGTGCTCGCATGCCGAACTGCGCAGCCTGGATCTGGCGGATTACCCTGCGCTCATCACGCTAGTCCTGCAAAATGCCCCCAGCCTGCATCACCTGACCGTTCAGGACTGCACGGCGTTGGAGGTGATCACTTTGCCGGATCTCGCTCGGGTCACCGTGCACCTGGATGCGGGTCGGGAACCGCCCTCTCTGCGGGTGATGGGTGGGCTCGAGCACATCGATATCTGCTGGCGGGAGGGGCGCTTTAAGGCGGACTTCGAGGATCTCGCCCCGTGACAGAACTCGGTCATCGGCGATGCCGTTTTCGTGAAACGACACGGCGAGGAGGCCGACATGCAGATCGTGATGGGGGAATACGTTTCCCGGCCGCCATCGGCCGGGAGCGCCCAGGTCTGCTCACCGAACCTGTGGCAACTGCTGGTGATCGGTTGTCATCAGCTGCAGCGCCTGGAGGTATCACCCGAGGCGGAACGGCTGGAGTCCCTGTGCATCGATCATGCACCGGGGCTCGAGGACGTCATACTGCAACGCAAGCTGGTGCACGCCGGCTTCCGCCATACATTGAGACCGCCGACTCTGATCAATGTGTATTGCTTTAATAAATATATTGTCTTATTTTTGCGAGGATCATCCAACACTAAGAACCATAAGAAACTTGTGCTTTATTGTAGAACCTCTTAATCGCACCCAACGACTCTTCGATGTGATCGAAACGATGGCTACCCCCCTCAAATGCCAAAATATAATGAGAAGGCTCCATATGAAGAGTGGTTTCGTAAGAGTCTATTACATCATCACCACGGTCAACGATTACCAAGCCGAACCCGCCGATTGTTATATCACTATAGGACAGAACAACCTCTACAGGCAGTTCGTATTCCCGACCAGCATAATCAATACCATGGCTTGGGTGCTTAGCAAGTGTCAAACTAGGCTTGATAGATGGGTTAATAGCAACAAACGGCACTCCGCATAACGTCCCAACATCAGCAGCCAACCAACCTCCCATAGAGGTTCCAACAATCAAATCTGGAGAAGTCTTAATTACCCACATTGTCGCTATTTCTACAACGTCAGCAGCATAATTTGTATAGTCAACGTCAACACCAACAACCTCACCGAGTTTAGACAATGCTACGACCTTTGGGTTATTTGGATCAAACTTACTACCAAATCCGTGGAAGTATGCGATCTTCATAATATATCTCCTATTGGACTCTTAGATTCACCCATCTGACTAGATTTATCTAGCCATTCTATAAGTGTTTTCATTGTAGGATTTTCCTTATAAGCTGATGTTGTAATTAAATAATTCTTCGATCAGCGACAGCGGTCTCAAGTTCCAAGCGCAGCGCTATTGAAGGGTGCTCGGGCCGGTGACTGACTTCTTGAGCACCTCGACGAAGGCTTCCAGCGGCTTTCGCCAGTCCAGTGTCTTGCGAGGCCGCGTGTTCAGTGAGTCGGCGATGGCGTCGAATTCTTCTTGGCTGTAGACGGAGAGGTCAGTGCTCTTCGACAGGTACTGCTGTAAAAGCCCGTTGGTGTTGAGGGGGCGGCCATCCGCCTGGAGACCCGCTGCTATGGGCTATGCGAGTCAGCGAAATAAATCGCCGTACCGGTCTTTTGGTTTATCCCGGCATGCTTCAATAGCGTTGCGCTTGGAACTTGAGACCGCCCTCATTTACATTTTCAATAATTATTTTTAATAAGCCGGGTGGACGGCTTGCTCCTCCACCCCCACATCTTGTGGTCACCAGTCATAGTCATGGGTCACTTGCGCTTCCGTCACGGCCGGCCACTAATGCTGTCAGCGCGGTGTCATCGAATGAAGCGTCCACTACTACATATTGCAGGAGGAGGAGCAAACCACCCACCCCGCTTTAATAATTAAAACATTAACTTCTCAGAATCAATGGATTAGTATTTTTTGCCTGATAAAGCGGATGCGTGGGCTCGCCGGTTTTATTTATTTTCAAACAATGCATTGCACCCAATATTTCCCTTACTTGCTGAGAGCGCTTTTGGAAAACACCATGATTACCCCATGCCGCCACAACCAGCCCAGCATCATCACAAACAGATTGCAATGCGCTGTCATTGTGGGGTCCTACCGGGTCATGCGCGGCCTTCATATCGGCTGGGTTGGTCGCTCGAAATGCAAATAGGTTAACCATCCAGACACCACCATACCCCCAGTCCTTTGCGTACTGAATGCAACGAATCAGGGTGGAGTCATCCTTTTCAGCATCAGCGGTTGAAGGGTTCAGTCCTATAAAAGCCACGTAAGGCAAGGCTGGATTCCAAATCCTTGATAACGTGTAACGGTAATAACCACATGGCGAAATTTCGGCAGAACGTTCCATCACTTACCCTCCATCCAGATCATTTTGTCGGCGATCAGCTCCTGCTCCCCATCCCATTGATAGGCACACAACTTAGGGAAGTCCCCGGGGCCAAATTCCAAGCCGGCAATGCTGTAGTCGAGGCAGGCAATATGCGGGGTCAGCGGCTTGGGTCTGCCGTCGAGCCAGTAGTGGCCGACGAAGAGAGGTTTGTCCCCTTGATAGCCGGGCATCAGATCCTCGGGAATGGGAACGTGGGGGATCTGATGGATAACGTCGGCCGGCACCATAGCCAGATCACGGTAGGTGATGCCATCCAGTTCCCACCAGCGGGCACGGATGTTGCGGCGAGGTGTGCCGTCCTTGTCGAGAAACTCGTTGCCGGCCGGCAGGGATATCTCCAGACCCTTGATCAACGTTTCCAAGGCATCGTAAGCGAGGGTGCTCTTGCGGGTCAATTCCGGCCAGGCATCCGGCAGGATGCACTGCTGGTCATCAAGGTGTTCATACAGCGCCTCAAGGGACTTCGGGTCCCAGCAGGCGTGCACGACGCGCAGGCCATCGAGATCCAGGTAAAGCGGTAGTGTCTTGAACCAGGCGATGTGCTCGCGGTGTAGAGCACTACCCTCCCCCACCTGGTCAAGATAGGCCTGGTGCTGATTGCGGTTCTTGTCACTGTGGGCGCGCAAGGGCTCACCGGGGCGCTCAAGGTCCTCGCTAGCCCAGGCCACGGCATTGAACTCGTGGTTCCCCATCACGGCCAGCGCCGTGCCGGCGTCGACCATGGCGCGGGCGATCCGCACCGTCTCGACCTGGTCTGGTCCCCGGTCGATGAAGTCGCCGAGGAAGATCACATGGCGCTGCTCGGGATGTGAAAAGATGCCGCTTACCTCCCGATAGCCAAGGGTTTCAAGCAGCTGCTTCAGCGGCGTCGCGTGGCCGTGGATATCGCCGATAAGATCATACATGCAAGTCTCCTTTCGCTCAGAATCCCGGGTATTTCTCACATACCCAGTCGTTGTCCTCACCGCCCATCTCATCGACATCCCATTTGTTGACGGCCAGTAGATCCTGGGCCACCTCGGTGATCACTTCGCGCAGTTCCAGCGGTTCCAGCCAGGAAGTGGGGATGGCGTTAACCCCGTGCATCACACCCAGGAGGTTGCCGGCGATCGCGCCGGTGGAATCGGAGTCGCCATCGTGGTTGACGGCCAACATCACACCATGGCGGAAGTCCTCGGCAACGAGGGCGCAGTAGACAGCGATAGCCAGTGCTTCCTCGGCTACCCAGCCCTTACCGAGAAAGGTGATGGCCTGTTCGGGAGAAAGGTCTGAATGGGCCAGTTCGATGGCGGTGGCGAGAAACTGCAGGGTTTCCAGATGGTCGTCATGATTCAGCAGTTCAGCTTTAGCGAGCTCAAGGGCTTTGGGCAGCGTTTCGCCGTGGAGTAGCTGGAGGATCACTTCCGCCAGCACACCGGTCGGCAGGATCCCCGAGGGGTGACAATGGGTAATGGCAGCCGCTTCGCACGCCAGGTCGAAGGCGCGCCCGACGTCGCTCATGGGCCAGAGGTACAGGCCCACCGGCGCGACCCGCATCACCCCACCGCAGCCCTTGCTGTTGTTGACCGCTTTGTCCCCGAGGCTTTGCATAGATTGAAGCGCCGATAGGCAGGTATTCCCCGGGGCACGACGATGGTGCAGGTCGCGATGCTGGATCAGCCAGCCTGGCGCGTCCTCGAGACTGGAGTCCAGGAGGCGGCGCATCTCTGCGCTAGGCTCTCCCCCTTGTGTCACCAGCCAGCGCAGGTAGGCATGGGCAATGATGGAAGGTGGATGGCACATGCCGCGCATGCTGCCACGCACATCGGCGCGCAACAGCCCCTCGGCGGTGAACAGCGTCATCTGGGTGTCGTCGGTGATTCGCCCGAGTCCCCCGAAAGCCGGCGAGTACTCGCTGATGCCCTGTGGGCCGAAGCGTTCGAGAATCCGTTGGCGGCTCATGAACTCTACCGGCGCGCCCAGGGCATCGCCCACGGCGCCTCCCAGCAGACAGCCGGTGAAACGTTCCTGCAGGGTCGGGATGTCAGTCATGGCCTGGTTCCTTGTCGTTAAGGCGAAGCTGGGAAGCTTGTACCTTCAGTATGAGGGCGCCATGCGACAAATCATGTCGCATCCTCACCCTCCGGGGTCGGTAGCGGCAGTGGCTTGCCCTTCAGCGTGACGCTGGCCTGGGAGATCCCCGTCCACGAGGCGTCCCCCACCACGTCAAGGTTCGGCGAGAGCTCCAGCGTCTGGTCCTCGGCGTAACAGAACAGGTAGCGCTGGATGCGTCCCCAGATCTTCAACTCGCCCCCGGTATCGGCCATGTGCTGACGCACCAACTGCTGGGCACGCTGCAGTTGCTGCTCCCAGGGCAACCGGAAGGTATCCGGGGGCAGCCGGAGTCGGCGTTTCGATTCAATCATGGCCAGGATGAAGATCGCTGTTCCCGGGCGATCCGCACGTTTGAAGCCGGTGTCGACGAAGAGCCAGGGCTTGTAGGCCTGAAGCTCTTCCTCCAGGTGCGCCTCGATGGCATCCAGCGCCGGGAGATAGTCGTCTGGCTCCATTGCCAGAGCCTGACAGAGCGCCTCGCTGAAGGCCCGGCTGGCAAAATGGAAGTCGTATTCCGGTGTGGCCAGCCCCAGCTGCTGGTCGGCGACCACGCGCGACAGTCGATCGCGCGCTTTGGTGCCCACGTTGCGATAGCCCATCCGCGTGAGCAATTCGTCAGCGGTTACTTCGGCGGCGCGTTGTTGGACGACCTGTGAGATATCGGTCATGGGGATTCTCCTGTTCGAGTGCTAACGCTCTCTAGGGCTTCGATCACCCCCGCCAGGTCAGCTCGCTCGACAAGGTCGTCGTCGAACCACTCACTCAACACCGCATGCAACGCAACATCAGATATCTCGCCCTCCTCCAGGCGCTCGGCCAGCTCAAAGGCGATACGATCGTACTCGTCGAAGGCATCGTTCTCGCGGCAGCAGGTGCCCATTGGGTCGGCATGGAACATCAGGGCGGAGAGTTCACTGGGTGTTGGCATGGTAGTCCCTTACGAAGCACTGACCTCGGGCAGAGGTCATGTCATACCCCGACGATAAGTAGGCGTTGCGACATCCCGCGTCGCATCATGATGTTTCGACCGGACAACCTAATTTAGGTCGAATGGACGCCCGCTGAGTGCGACATGGAATGTCGCTGGTTGATAGCACTCTCCTCCCATATTCATGACAAAAACGGAGATCGTCATGGGCAGCGGACAAGGGAATTTCCAGGGGGACGGCAAGAAGGTCTGTCATGTTGTTGCTCAGAAAGACCTCTCGCTCGAGGAGGAGCAGCTTGCCCTCTGGCAAGCCGACCGTGACGCATGGGGTCGTGACCAACCCGTCACCGCCTGGCTGGCATCTCACCTGTCGCTGATGCCAGTCTGCGATGCCCGCCTGCCTACCGCGACCACCGATGGACGCCACCTCCTGTTCAATTCTGCCTGGAGTGCCGGGCTCGATGCCCAGACACGCCAGTTTCTACAAGCGCACTTGGCCTGGCACTGCGTGGCCGGGCATCTGAGACTATCGCGAGACTGGGAGAGGCGTCGCTGGCACCTGGCCTGCGATCACGAGGTCAATGCGTTGCTGTTGCTGCTGGGCATTCCACTGCCTGATGACGCGGTGCTCTTCCCTGCCTGCATCGGCCAGCCTTTGCCCGCGGTGTATGACTGGCTCGACCATTTCCCCGGGCTGGAGAGGGAGAGGAGTCTGGACATGACACCGACCAGTTGGGACACGCCGCCGGTGAGTGTCACGGACGCTGCCGGCGGCAGCCCCCACCCTGCTGACGAAACGATCCTCCGCCGCTGGCAAGGAAGAGCCCTGGAGGTCGCCAAGCGGCATCTGGGCACGCCGAACCTTCCTAGTCATGTCGCGGCATTACTGGTGACGCGACAGTGAATCAAGGATCTGACTTATCGGGTATGGTGAATACAATACCTTCGAACCACCGACAAGGACGTCCTATGGCCGAAATCCGCGAGACACTCTTCCGCTACCTGACGATGCTGCAGCTGATTCCTCGCCACCCCGGGCGCATTGCCACGCCGGTGTTGCAGGAAAAACTCCGCGAGCGCGGCTTCCAGATTGACTCCCGCTCCCTGCAGCGCGACCTTCGCGACAAGATCGCCCTGCACTTCCCGCTGGGCTGTGACGATACCCAAAAACCTTACCGTTGGTACTTCGATCGCGAGTTCCACTGCAACCTGCCGGCGCTGGACGTTCCCAGCGCCCTGACGCTGGTGCTGGCCGAGGAGTATCTGAAGGGATTGTTGCCGCCAGTCGTGGTGGGTCAGTTGACGCCCCAGTTCACAGACGCTCGCCGACTGCTCGACGATCTGGAGAGCAATGGCTTGAGCCAATGGGCTAAGCGCGTCCGTGCCATTCCCAACGGCAAGGCCCTGATACCCGCGACGCTGGAGGAAAGCACCTGGCAGGCGGTAACCCAGGCCCTTCTTGAACAGAAAGCGCTGGACGTCCAGTACCTATCGCGCAGCACCGAGGAGGAAAAGGCCTTCACCCTGCACCCCCAAGGGCTGGTCAGCCGGCACAGCGTCACCTACCTGGTGGCCACGGTGAACGACTACACCGACATCCGCCAGTTCGCCCTGCACCGGATTCGCGAACCACGAATCAGTGACAGCCCCTGGCGGGAAGTCGAGAACTTCGACCTGGATGCTTACATCCGCAGCGGTGCCTTCGGCTACCTGCAGGGCAAAGAGGATGTGACGCTAGTCGCCAACGTGCACCCTAAGGTGGCCTGGCTGCTCGACGAGACACGGCTTTCAGCGCAGCAAACCCTCTCACCACTGCCCGACAGCGACTGGCAACAACTCGTGGCAGAGGTGCCCAACGACCAGCAGACCCTGTGGTGGCTGATGGGCATGGGAGCGAACGTGGATGTGCTGGAGCCTCCCGCCTGGCGGCAGGAGATTTTCAACACTGCCCAGGCGATCATCGCAAGGGATAAAGGCGATTGACCTAGGGTGACGCGCACTCCAGCGAGCTGTAACGAGCCGCAAAGTTCCGCTCTCGGCGTATACCAAGCCAGCGAAATTCAGTACGGTCCGAGCAAGGCGAGGAGGGGGGCGAGGCGAGGCCAGGACGGCGCGAGCGGTGAAGGCTGCCACCGAGGTAGCATGGCGTCAGCCGTGCGGGAATGGGGTTTGCCCCCGCGCTTCAGCGCGGGAGCCTGGTCGCCGTCGAACAGGTAGAACTCGTATCCCGCATCCACCTGGGCTTCAAATTGCACCAGGGTTTGGCGGATCAAGTTAGCGAAGGCCTCCTTGATCCGCGGATTCTGGGGTGCGTGTTCAATCTCGGCATAAGTCTTAGCGATGCGCTCGGCCCGATCGACATCTACCTCAACGAATTCGGCTTTCCGGCGGAGGTCGATCCCATTGTCCCGGGTATACAGCTCGGCGACGCGGTTGAGCTGCGGGCGGGGAGTACGGCCGGCGCCTAGCTTCGCCAAGGCCTATAGAGCAGTATTAGCAATAGCCCATCTAGTGGATGATAGTTTATACTGCCGTGATTTATTGCGCTGGAAAACTGCATTTTTCCTCCACTTACGCTCAATTCAACTATCTCATGCACAACTGGAGACTGTCATGCAACCCAGTGCGCCGAGGAAGCTACAAGACATCCATCTCAACGCTCTTGACGCCATCGTATCGAACGGTTGCATAGATGTAAGTGCGCTTTCTTCCTTTGAGCAATTACCGAGGGATGCTGACGTAAAGGATGCTCGCAGATGGATATCTGCATGGTCCCTGTTGAGACGGCTCGACGGCCAGCCTTTTACGCACATTACGATCGATGAGCGCTCGCTGCTCTCGCACGCCCTCACGTTGATCCTGGCACTACCCGAGCTTCCGGCTCTTATCAAAACTTCCGAAGAAGCGTCTCGCCTCGCGCAATCGCAGGCGGCCAGCACACGCCTCGACCGCCTGCGCCTCGGACAGCCGGACCCAGAGCTGATGCTTGTCCACTCGAAAGGGGCACGCCAAACCATTGAATTTCTCCGCCGGACGTTTCAAAAGAAGCAGCCACTGGTGCGGTTAGTGGTGGGCGAGTCGGGGCAAGGCAAGACTACGTTAGCGCGTAATATCCAATCGCTTTCCCATGAGGTTGGCGCATCCCCCATTTACCTGACATTGCCACACGCCCAGACGTTCGACCAAGTCGGATGGCTACGCAGCATGTTGCTGGACGTAGACCTATTAACCACGGCATTTAGTCGCCTTGCCGAATCCGTCATGCTCAAAAAAGACGAAAGGCTAGGAGAGTTTTGCGATATCTGGACCAACTCTTCGCTGTTTCATATCATGGAGCCTATCTTTCAGCATATCGTAGGCAGTGCCGAAGTATTATCAACTCGGTCAGAGGCCTGGGATTTAGCGCGCCGTTTTGAGGCAGCCCTCTCTCGATGGATGGTACGGGAAGCCTCTCAGACTCGACCAGTTAAAGCGCTTGTTCGCGACTACTCTGGCGAGGAGATTTTCATCGGCAAATTCAGCGCGAGCCGGATGCTGCGTGATGTACTTGGTGACTTTCTGCGCTTCTACCAGATGGCAGGGTGTTATCCGGTCTGGATATTTGATGGGGTAGAGCCCGTAGCATCGCTTTCGCATGCGCGGCAACAGGTCTCGCTAGGGTTCTTTCGTGATGTAATCGACGGAGTCAGCGCAACCACTGGAGCCCTTTTCCTGCTGGGCACTGAGCAAGGGGCTAACACGCTGCGCAGCTACCCAGCTCTGCATGAACGGCTCAAGAACCCTATCAGCAAGCCTGCCCTCACCTCGGTCACTTGGAACCTTGCTGATGGTTCCCCCTGGATACCAGGAACTCTCGTAGAGGAACTCCTTGGACTCTATGAATCGGCTGCCTATAGCGGAGATCCCACGGGCATGGCGGTGGCCGGGGCGGCTGATGAGATTCGCGAGCTACTGCGGTGCCGCCTTTTCAGGGATTGGGTGGCCGGTCAGCACACCCTGCCCCGCGATTGGATAAAAAGCATCATAGGCACACTGGATCGCACTCTGGCTGAAGGTGTTGCTCCCCTCGAGGCATTAGTTCGTAGTGAGCGTGAGCGAATTAACTTGGAGAAAGCCCAAGACGAAGGCTTTCACCGCTTGAGCGCATACCTGTTCAGCAGTGGCGACAGTGAGCCTTCGAATGAAGAGGAAACCTCGAAGGCGACCGACGACCCGCAGCGTGACGGTTTTGGCGCCGGGCATGATCGAAACATGGTTGAGGAGACATTACCGCCTGAGGCAGATGCCGAGCCCGCAGGGGCCGGCTCCAACCTCGTCGAGCCTACCCAGAATCTGAAGCCTCGCACAGAGCCACTCTCGACAGCAGAAAAAAAACCTTTATCAGAGTATGTCGAGGCGAAAGCGACTGATATGCACGCCAGGAAGCATTTTATTGAGGAACTGTTGAGGGATTTTGAAAATTCAATGGACTGCCTTGGCTGGTGTCCAGATAGAGCTCAGGATCAGCTGATTGACATATTTTTAGCATGGGCAGATGAAGGCGACTCAGTGGCCGAGGTGATAATCGAAGGCTGGGGAGGATTTTATAAGCTAACCACAGAACCCATACTTTCATCGTGGATGAGTCGTATTGATGTGTCGCCGCGAAAGCGGCTCTCAGGGCTGAGAGACGTCGCTAGCCGAGTGCTCATAGGCCGGGAGTCGCCGCAGTCGGCGCTGGACCGGATACAATGTGCACATGCTGCAGGTGAAATTAGCTCGGCGGTTATCATGCCGTTACCGCCTGAGGCAGATGCCGAGCACGCAGTGGCAAGCTCGAACCCCATCGAGACTACTCAATATTTGAAGCCTACCAAGGTCACCAAGTCAGAACTGCGAAAAATAAGCCGTCTGAGAAGTCTTAGGTTAGGTGAGTCTTGAGATCATAAAAAAGTCTACGTCACACTGCCCATCTTACACTCAACCTTCAGGCGTCCAGGCTCGACGCAGAATAGGGGCAAGACCAATGACTAAGCAAATAAAGGATGAGCTCATCTGGCAAGGCAAAACCTTCCTCCTTGAAGAGACCCCCGGGCTACCAAAACATCACCACCTGATAGAGCGATATGAGCCACAGTATACCCACCCTTTGGATGAATACTGCGATATCACTAACACTACAGCCTGTTACCGCCAATATATCGCCACCTGGGAGGTCGTGAATAACCAGCTCTACTTGGTGGCGCTGGAGGGGAAGCGCCAAATCATGCAAAGCCCAATCCCTGCGGATTGGATATCAGGACGCCTGCTGGCGCCAACAAGGCCGCTAGGCAGGCACGTCAATATACGATTCTCGCCTGAGAACATTGAATACCTACAGTTTAGGGTTGAGGCCGGAAATGTGGTTTTCCAAACAATCGCGAAAGGACTGCACTGCTGAGCGCGGGTGCTTCAAATGCCCCGGCGCGTCAGCGCGGGGGCGGCTGTGTCCCCGTTGGGCGTCTCCGCATTGTCGGTGGACTAACGCGCCCTCCCCCATCTGAGCAGCTTTGCTGCGCTTCGCCTTCGGCTTGCGGCTCACGCTTCGCAGTCGATGCCAGTCAGGCGCGACCTCCAGCGTCGGGGCGTCTATCTCCACAGGCGAGCAGCCATACACGATCACCATCCGCGGTCGCAGACGCTCGCACATGGCTTCAACGCCGGCGCGGTAGCGCTCCATCACATGCGAGCGGCGGGCATCGGGCACGCCGATGGTGACGATCTGGCCCGGCGGAATTCCGTCGAAGCAGTAGGCGTGGCTAGCTTCATCGCTCCAGTTCACGGTAGGGATCACCCTCAACCCCTTACTCTGCCACCAGCGACCCAGCCAGCGGCTGCGGTAGGTGTTCCACTGATTCACCACCGTGGGCCACTGCGGGTATAGGCTAAAATCCGGCGTCATCACGGCCCAGTAGCGGCGCAGGTGGACCAGCGCGGCGTTGGGCTTGTTCCATGTTGTCTCGAAGCGGTAGTCATCAAGGTAGAAGTGGCAGATGTCGCGATCCTCATCGACGCGCTTGGTGCGGTAGGGCTGGAGACGGAAGCTCTCGGGTAGGGTCGAGAAGCTCTGCGGCATCAGATCGGGGATGCCGAGGGGCGAGGTGCTGGGGAACACCTCGCGGGTGCCGGTGGTGTCCCAGCCGCCGGGCTTGCTCGACCAGGCTGGTGGCTGATTGAAGGAGCGTGGCATAGGACCACCTCACTTCTTGGGCTTGGCGTCGTTGCCGCGGCCGCCTTTCTGACTGGGTGCCATGTGAGATCTCCTGAGCAAGAGCTTGAATGAAAGTATAGGAGAATTTTTCAAAGAAGAAGATATTTCATGATGAGGTCAGGGGCAGCTCGCTCAAGCTGTTTGATCTCGGTGGCATGACCACCGATCTGGTAACCGATCAGACCAACGGCTTTTACACGTTCCAACTGACCTTCGGGCGTGAAGATTCAAGGCAAGCGAGCTTGATGACAACCACCCATGAGGAGGCTCTGTTAAAGACGGCTGGTGCGCACTGCCAACAGTGGATAACTCATTGAACCAATATCTAGCTATAAGTCAGGTATCGGCCAAAAGCAGTCTTTCATAATTCCCTAATATAAAACCTAAAACACCGGCGCAGCTATGCTGCGTCCGAGTGCTTTGACTTGTCATGCGCAGACGATAATTAATTAGACATAGGACAGTTTTGATTCCCGTATACAACCTTCACCTCACCGTCACCGTATTCACAAAAGATCTTATCTGCATCTGCACCTGTACCTGTCCACTGGTTGATCAAAGGTGATGCAAAACTAAGTGCAGACCAAAAAACAAATGATGTCACGAACAACAATACTACTTTCTTCATTTGATATCTCCATGCCACATGTTTATTTAATCTATACGCTAGGCGATTACGCATAACAGGTATTAGACCGCCCGGCCTGATATCGGATGAACGCGCAAGCTGCCTTTCCCCGCGTGTCGATTTTGGGTCGATCGCTGCCATTCGCTCCTTCATCCCCTCACCCTGACCAATTCATCCCACCGCGTCGTGTACCTCGGTGTCCTCCGATCACACCTTAACGTCCAGGCGTTGCCTTGTCTCGGTAAACCTAGCCTGACGGCATCGCGGCCCAGCTCACTGTTCAGCTTGTCCATGGTGGCCATCAGCCGCTGGCTGCGTTGCCGGTCGGCCTCGCTCTGCGGTGTCTCATCGAGCGAGAGCTGGCGGCTGGCATCAGCGCTGAGGTCGAGCAGCATCACGCCGGCTTTCTGGTAGCGGTAGCCCTTGAGGAAGATGGCCTGCAGGCCGTGGGCCGCGGCCTGGGCGATCTCGCGGGTGTCGTCGGTGGGCCGTATCAGCGGCACTACCACGCTGTTGCGGTACTGCTGTTGATCGAGCTGGAAGGAGTTGGTGCGCACGAACACCATTACGGCGCTGGTCACGCCGCCCTGCCGGCGCAGCTTCTCCCCTGCCCTGGCGGCGTGCTGGCGGACGGCTTCGCGCAGGTCGGCGGGGTCGCTGGTCATGCGACCGAAGGAGCGCGACACCATGATCTGTTTCTTCGGTGCGGCCATGTCGTCGAGCTGGATGGCGGACCGCCCGCGCAGCTCCCAGACGATGCGCTCCATCACCACCGAAAAGGCGCGGCGGATCCGCTTGGGGTCGGCCTCACGCAGCTCCCATGCGGACTTGATATCCATCAGGGCCAGGCGCTCGCCGGTGCGCCTCGCTACTCCCCACAGCTCGGTGACGGGCAACTGTTGCAGCAGCGACCGGGTGTCGGGGCCGTCCGCCTCGAGCTTGCAGACACCCTCGTAGGCGGGGATCTTCTTGGCCGCCCGGTTGGCCAGCTTGGCCAGCACACGGGTCGGCGCGAAGCCCACGCAGACAGGAATGCCGGTCCACTGGCGCACGGTCTGGCGCAGGGCATGGCCTCGCGCCTCCAGCGTGGCCGGGGCGAAGCCCTGGAAGCCGACGAAGCTCTCGTCGATGGAGTAGACCTCGACGTGAGGCGAGAACTGGCCCAGCGTCTCGGTGACACGGCGGCTCATGTCGCCGTAGAGCGCGTAGTTGCTGGAAAGAAGCACGGCCTGGCGGCGTATGTGGGGCGGCAACAGGTGCAGGGCGGCGCCCATCTCCACGCCCAGGGCCTTGAGCTCGTTGGAGCGGGCGACCACGCAGCCGTCGTTGTTGGAGAGCACCCCCACCGCACGGCCTTCCAGCCGCGGATCGAAGACCCGCTCGCAGCTGACATAGAAGTTGTTGCAGTCCACCAGGGCGATCATGGGCGCCCTCCCCCCAGCGCATGGACGACGTGGGTCACCACGCCCCACACCTGGGCCTCCTGCCCCATCAGCGGGATCGGCGGATAGCGCGGATTGCTGGCGGTGAGGTGGGGCCGCTGGCCGATGTGCTCGAGGCGCTTGACGGTCAACTCACCGTTCAGCGCCACAATCAGCACGCGACCCGGGGCAGGCTCCAGGCTGCGATCCACCACCAGCAGATCGCCGTCGTGGATGCCGTCGCCGCGCATGGAGTCGCCCTCGGCGCGGACGAAGAAGGTCGCCGCCGGGTGCTTCACGACATGGGCATGAAGATCGATGTCGGTGTCGAGGTGGTCATCGGCGGGGCTGGGAAACCCGGCACGCACGCGGCTGCCGAACAGGGGTTGGTGGTGCGTGGCTGTCACGCTCTGGGCGCGGCCGATCAGCGTGGCGGAGAGGGTCTGGCGACTCGACATGCGGGCGATCCTTTTGTACTGTACAGACGTACAGTATCAGCAGGCAGTCGCGCGCATGCAAGAACCGACACGACATCGCCCCGGTCTTGACCGGGGCGATGGGGGAAATTCCAGCGGTACGCAAAATCCAAAAAGCCCGTCCCTGGGCCCACCCTCCCTGGCGACTATGAAGGCAGTTGGTCAACGCAACGTGACTCATACGCCACCTTCAACATGGTGCAATGGCGGCGTGAGCGACAGAAGACATCGCTGTCGTTCGGTGTAAGCGATCTCTTACACCGTGAGGGTCGTGGTTCATCCACCGCACAGCAGGCCGCTCACCTGAAGCCGCTCCAGACGATCACCCCCATAGCGTCAGGATGGTCCGCCCGCCGGACGTCCCAGAGGGTACATGTACGGCATCACTGGGAAATGATCGAGAGGCGCGCTGGACAGGGCGAGACTGCCACTGTCAGCATGGCGCATCAGGCCTTCGCGAAGTCAAGTTAGAGCCTCACCCTTCGCGACCCGTCACTACCCTGGCCATCCTCTGACCCCCACCGCATGGAGCTTGCGCGTGCCCAACACCCATTACAGCGATGCCGAGATCGCTGCTGCCCTTGAGGCCTGTGCCCGTGAGCCAGTACATATCCCCGGCGCTATCCAGCCGATGGGCTGCCTGGTGAGCATGGATGCCGACCTGGGCCGAATTCGTCAGGTCAGTGCCAATGTCGAGGATTTCCTAGGTATCAGCGTGGCGGATGTCCTGGCCGGCGAGCCAAGGACGGTACTGGGCGACGAGTTGATGGATTTCCTGGAAACTAAACTGGTGAAGAAGGACAGCTCTGCTTCCGTTCTCACCGCCACCGCCCAGGGCGATGTGCAGGGCAAGCGCCGCCGTTACCATGTAGTGGCCTATCCTAGTGGCGATGCTGTCGTCGTGGAAATGGAATTCCAGATGTGCCCGGATGGGCATCTCTTGATGGACAAGGTGAACGATTGGCTGGTCGAAGTCAGGAGAATCAACGACACCGATACCCTTCTCGATGCCCTGACGCGGCGGGTACAGGCGTGGACCGGCCATGAGCGGGTGATGGTCTACCGTTTCGACGAGCAGTGGAACGGCCGCGTGATCGCCGAGACGTGTCTGCCCGTGGCGGAGAGCTACCTCGATCACTATTTTCCAGCCAGTGACATTCCTCCCCAAGTGCGCCGGCTCTACGACATGAACCGGGTGCGTAGCATTCCGGACGCCCTGGCGCCGGCGGTTCCCGTTGTGCCGCCCTGTGGCCCTGATGAGGCCGCACCACTGGACATGTCGCGCGGGGTGTTGCGTGCCGTCGCGCCGATTCACCAGGAGTACCTCACCAACATGGGCGTCGGCTCCTCGCTGTCGATCGCCATGTACGAGGAGGAGACGCTCTGGGGCCTGCTGGCCTGTCAGGGCCTGGCGCCCAGGGTTCTGGAGGCCGACCTGCGTGATGCGCTGTGCACCCTGGTCCAGATCGCCATGCAGCGGCTGAGGGTATTGCGCACCCGAGCGGACACCCAGCTCCTTCACGGCATCCACGACAGCAACGAGATTCTCTCTGATGAGAGCGGTCGTCTTCTCGGACCGGATGACCTGATCCAGCGTCACGGCGCGCAATGGATGGAACTGCTGGAGGCCAGTGGCATCGCCCTGGTCACCGGGAAAGAGAGCAGTGGGATGGGAATTCTGCCGGCCAAGGAGAACCTGTTCGCCATGGCCGGCTGGCTGAGCCGCCACCAGCCTCACGACATCCCTTGGTACACCCAATCGCTGGCGACGACATCCCTGGCACCTTGGCAGGAGGGTGACCTCTGCGGCCTGCTGGCCGTGCCCCTGCCCACCGAGTCGGTCCAGTGGCTGATGTTCTTTCGCCCCGAGCAACGCCACAGCAAGCGCTGGGCCGGCAAGCCCGAGGATACCCGCATGATCCGCGACGGGCAGCTGGTCCTGACGCCCCGCCGCTCCTTTGCCCAGTGGCAGGAAGAGGTGAGGGGGCGCAGCCTCGCCTGGCGCGCCATCGAGTGCCGTGCCGCCGGTGACCTCGCCAAGAACCTGGCCGTGCTGACCTCCAGCCACGAGATCATGAAGCTCAATGAAAAGCTCAAGAGCCTGGCCTACAGCGACGGCCTGACCGGCACCTGGAACCGCTACCGCATGGAGAAGGCGATCGATGCCGCGCTCAATGCCACCGAACGTCACGGCAGATCCTTCGCCGTGCTGCTCTTTGACATCGATCACTTCAAGCACTTCAACGATACCCAGGGACACGAAGCCGGCGATGAGGTGTTGATAACGCTGTGCAGTGTTCTGCAGAACCTCCTGCGCCCCACCGACCACCTGAGCCGCTGGGGCGGCGAAGAGTTCATCGTGCTGGCCAGCGATTGCGATCTGGTCGGCGGCATGCATCTCGCCGAACGCCTCAGGCAGAGCGCCGAGGCACTGGACCTGGGTAAGCTGGGAGGCGTGACCATTAGCGTCGGCGTGGCCACCTGGCGATCGGGCGACACTCGCAAGGCGCTGGTCACACGCGCCGACCAGGCCATGTACGGGGCCAAGGAAGGAGGCCGCAACCAGGTGCAAGCCGAAGCGTGAGCCTCGTTGCTCCTCCCCCTTGATTCACGGCATCACAGACCCCGTACAGCCTTCGCCCTCCCTGCATGCGAAAGGCCACCGATCATGGATCGGTGGCCTCGGGTATCGCGTCCTGCCTATGTAGGCCGGCGGGTGCCTTATTAGGCGGTCTTGGCAGCCTTGGGCGCCGCTTCCTTGACGGCCTTGGTGGCAGTCTCGGTGGCTTCCTTGATGCCTTCCTGGGCCTTCTGGACGTTCTCTTCGGTCAGCTTCTGGCTGTCCTTGGCGAAGTCCTGCTGCAGGGCGACAACCTTATCGGTGTCTGCCTTAAGGCGCTCGGTCAGTTCCGTGGCGACCTTCTGCTGGCCTTCCATGTAGCTCTTGAGGCCTTCGGCATCCTTGACTTCCATCAGGCTGCGCAGCTGCGCCAGGTTGGTGTCGGTGTAGGACTTGGCGGCGTCAAGCTGAGCGTTGACCAGCTTCTCGGTGAAGTCGACGGAGAGGGCAGCGAAGGCGCGTGCCGGGCCGAACATCATGGTCTCGAACTGCTTGGTGTCGAAGTTAACGTTGCTCATCTGAAGAACCCCCGGGTTCATAACGAACGGGAGATCCCCGCTCTGATGTTGTACAGATTAACAGGGATTATTGTGCAGTGCAACATAGCGCACGGTGGTCGCCTCCCGACACCGACGGGGCAGATCGACGGCCTTCAAGAACCCCGCATCCGCTCCCGTGATAACGCTATGGGCAACTTGGCCTTTATGCAGCCCCATCCGCATACAGCTCTGATCGAGACAGCGTCACGCGCGACCGAAGATCCGTTTTCACCGCTCACCCGCACAGCAGGCCGCTCGCCTGGATCGCTTCCAGGCGACCGCCGCCGATGCCGTTCACCATGGCGAGCTCTTCTGGCGTCGCCCAGGGGCGTCCTTTCACGATGGCCTCGGCCCGGGCAGGCCCGACGTGCGGCAGGTCCTCGAGCCGCAACACTGTGGCGGCATTCAGGTCGATGCAGACCGGAGATGCGATGCCGGCCAGGGCCTCTCCGCCGTCGACATGCCGAAGCGCGAGCCGGGCGCCATGAAGGCCGAGGTAGACCGGCGCATGGTCGGAGACATGGGCGCGCGACGCCTGGTGATCCAACGCCAGCAGATCCGGGAAACGCAGGATGCCGCGATCACTCGGCTCGAGGTCGCCGGCGTCGTACCAGAGGTTGTCGTACAGGTTGGCATAGTCGCCTGCCGTGGTGGACAGCGTGGAGTGGCCGCTGGTGATGGCCGGCTGAGCGCCCAACGCGCGCAGGGCGGCCCAGCCCTCGTGGTGTGGCGCGAGGTTGAAGTCACCCATCAGCACCCGTGGCGTGCCCTGGGCAATCGCGTCCAGCCATTCCCAGTAATCGGCCAGGGCCGCGATCTCCGGCAAGCGGTCACCGACGCTGTCGCCGAAGACGACGTGCACCGTGGCCGCGGTGAACAGATCACCTGTCTCCACATCGCGAAAACGTGCCGCATAGGGCTCACGGCTGAAGACATCGCCATGGTCCAGGAACACCACTGCGCCATCCGCGTAGGCGACCTCGCTCTCGCGCCACAGGAACGCATAATGCTCGGTGTAGCTGGAGCGGCCCAGATCACGACTGGCCATGGACGACCACGCCTCGCCCGAGAGAGCTTCCACCTTGCGTTCCAGCCGCGCCAGGGCCGACGTATCCATCAGCTCCTGGATCGCCAGCAGGTCGAAGTGGTTGGCCACGTGGGCCACCTGCTCGAACGCCTTGTCGTTGTTCCAGCCGAGATGCTTGATGTTCCAGCTGCCGATCAGCACGTCTGCCTGTACCAGCCCCGGAACGACGACCATCAGCAAGAGAAACCCGCGTGCGCGCATTCGCACCTCCTCATAAAAGAGGAGGCATGGTGGCCTCTGGGCGGCTCGGGATCAATCGAATCGTACAGCCACTGTCGGCACTGGCTTACGGCAGGTAGGTGACAATCGGACTACGTTGAGCTGACATGGCGGGAGAACGATCATGGTCGAGATCGAGATGATGCCCGAGCCAAATGGCACCTGGATCATGGTCTGCCCGTGCGGACAGGCCGAACGCCGCGGGCTCGGCCTGAGGGCGTGGCGGAAATTCAAACCGACAATACTGCCGAATCATCGGTATCGGGTCTGCTGCACGGCCTGCGGCCGCTGCATGGAACACCGGCTGATCTACGGGATTACACGCTCCACCAAGTAGGCCCCCTCCTGATTCGACCGGTTGACCCGCGTCGACACTGGCCAGGCCGCCAATGCCTCGGCCTCCAGATGGTTTAGGGCAGCGCGGATGGCTTCACGTTCGGTGAGTACGGGATCCAGCCATGCCTCGAGGCTCTGGTCATCCAGCACCAGCGGCATGCGGTCGTAGATCTCCCTGGCGATGTCATCAAGCGCTTCGCCACCGGCGTCAGTCTGCACCTGATTTTCGATATTAGCCGTAACCGTATCAATGCGATCATCCAGGTGACGGAGATCCTCGGCAAGACCGGCCAGCAGCATATGGAAGGCATCAGTCAGCCCATTCTCGGCATCTTCCAGCCAACCGGGCACGCAGCCCGAAGCTTGCCGATACCGACGGGCGCCAATATCCCGTATTCGCCGACCAGGCCGCGGATTTGATTGGCCTTGGCCGTCCGTTGATGAACCAGCTCTTCACGGATCCGATATGCCGCCTGGACATCCTGCTGATCTACCGTCTTGACCGCCACGAAGCGCATGTTCGGCCGGCTCATGGCTTCATAAATGGCTTCGGCATCGACACGGTCATTCTTGTTGCTCTTGACGTAGGGCTTGACGAACTGGGCAGCAATCAGCTTGACGGTGATAGCCGCGCGCCTGCAGCTCACGCGCCCAGTGGTGGGCGGAGGCACACGCCTCCATGCCGATCTCGGCACCGACAGGGACGCGATTGGCAATGGCATCCAGCCACTTGTCCCGTGAGTACTTGCCACGCCACTTCACCTGGTCATGGCGATCCACGCCGTGGCGTGAAAAACTGACTTTTCGATATCGACGCCGACCCGACTAATGTTCATGGGGAGTTCTCATCACTCTCAAGCTGGTCAGTGATGCACTCACCCACCAGTGTGGCCCAACGACGCCGGGGTAGGGTGGGGAGGACTCCATCCCATTGCTTACCGCAGTTGGCGGGTCAGGTGATCAAACAATGCTCGCTAGCGGTGATAGGGAAGGTGTCGGCGCAGTCTTCAAGGATTCAGAATAATCACACCACTTAACGAGCCAGTAGATTATAAAAAATTCCAAAGCTCTAGATTTAAGAACTTTCAGAAAGGCTGATATTCAACAGGTCATAATCCTTGTTAGCTAAGCCAAATTGTTGAGAGGTATTCGGCCAAGGTCGAAGCAAATTTGCTTAGAGCACCACTTTTCGAGATGTGCCGACTCTCAATCTGAACCCCTATAATTTTAACTGCATCCACCTGTACCTTTTGAAACATCATGCATGTTCCTACAGGCAGTACTTCGTTTCCGGGCAATGCTGGGTAAGCAAGCACCACTAAATTACAATTGGCCGCTTTGGAAAAGGCTAAAGACTCGTATATATCTGCCTCAGAAATACGAAGCTGACCCTTCTCTACGTGCCCCTTATATTTAGCGTCTAAGAGCATCCTTGGCCTTGTGCCTTCAGCTTCGATTACGCAGTCGGGGAACACCGATAGGCTGCTTGATACCCCTGTGCTCACCTTGGTCTTGCTACCTAGCACGAATCCCTTTTGAGGCACTACCGCAGAGCGTCCAATTCCTAGCCGTAAGGCTACTGTCAATAAATCTTCCCACACCCGCCAGGTTACCACTAAATAGCCTGGAGCATGGGCTTGACCCTGTTTGTAATTGAGGCCTAATCCGCCGAGAACGTCCAAGGAGAGTTCGTGCAAAGGTGTCCAAGACCTATGCCTAGCTGGGATAGGTTTTCGCCGTCTAGCAGGTGCATTTTGTGGCGAAAGATCTTCTATGAGTCGCACTAAAGACCTAGCAACCAAAGGATCGCGCACCTCAGGCAACAGCTCTTTAGCTGCTGCGAGGATATCTGCATTCCATATATTACGACGATCAAATCGGACAAGATCCTGCACGAAGCCATCAGGGGAGGGAAAGATCAGATCTAAGGGGTCGGGGTCCCCGTCGATGAAGAAGTCTGCCTCCCGGACCCTTCGATAGCTACGTAATGGCCGACGTTTGCGAGCCTCGTACATACTCGTCATGGATCGAGCCACCAAAGTGGGGAGGTCCCGTGGCGTACCACCAGAGGCTAACAGCTTCTCCGACGCCAAGAGCTGTCCGTGTCGGGAAAGCGTAGAGAGGAAGAAGAAATCTTCTCGCCAGGCAGAATCCCTATCATCGAGGCCTAGGAACTTTGGTGCAACTTCCAGTTCGAGCGATGGAGCCAATCGAATGAGACCCGCAAAGTCGATCGCCCGCACTCCTTTGCCGTCGACACTAATGGGGTTATAGCTAAGCCCCAGACTTGTTGCAGCACGCCTTCCTGCTTCGATTAAAAGGTTGTTGGCCTTTGTTCGATCCAGCCCAACCATTGCAATAATATCATGGCTTAGGTCAATGCGTGCGCCGTACTCGACAAGCGATAAACGTGTTCGTTTGTTAGACATTCACTACTCCTTGGCAAAGGCCTTAAGAGCAGCATAGATATTATGTTCGTTAAAATTTACAGGTCCTTCCAATCTAAACCGGAGGTCGTCTGCAAAGGTCGTATCGGTGAGTTTAAAAGGGTTATAATGAGGACCATCCAAAGCATTAAGGGTAGCCGCAATGCCACGGGCGTCCCCAAAGAATACTTCTTCCACGTGTGCACGCACTTTAGCCCAGCCAACACAAAGTGTACTCAGAGTTTCAGATAGCTCCATAACTTGAGGCTTCACATCTGACATGAGTACACCATGACCAATCTGGAACTCTGGCCCACGACCTAAAGCAATTTGCTCATTGATAGCCAACCAAGCCCTAACAGAAGCCTCAAGGGCATCGCCAGTTGTAGCGGGGGCTTCAGGCAGGGGATTGGCGCTCCTAGCATGAAGACCATAGAAGTCCCTGAGAGCCTTTTCATTAGGCTCCAACCGCAAGGGCTCCCAACGTCTCAAAAAGGCTACATCCAATGGCTCTACCGAAGCATCTGCCTGGTTCATAGCAGCCAAGATATAGAGGTCATGTGGCAAGGCGTACTCGACTACTTCCCCACTTTCAGGATCAAGCATCTCAAAGTACTGAGTCTCGGTACGCTTACTCCCATCGGATGCCAGGCGTTTGTCGGATTCAATGGCCACGATAGCTCCACCGAAGACCTGTACAGCAGGCCCGCGGTTGATTTCATCAATAATTAGCAAGGCAGCTCCATCAGCCATTTTTGCGTGCTCGCTGGCTCTATACAGCGTGCCCTTGACCACGATGAAGTCCGGATCACCTGATGCCTTGTTTACCGCAGGAGTGATACCCGAGACGAAGTCGCGATTCTTCGAGTTCTGATGAAACACTGTGCGAAAGACCTTGCGATCCCTCTTGCTCGGAGCAGGGAGATCTTTATCGATATGTCCTGCAATAGGTGGAATCGGAATTTTCCCTACAGGGTTGTGTCGGGGCGGGCTGCCCGTGGGCACAATCCCAGAAGCAGTCTCAAACGCTAACGCAACCTCCGCTAGCAATTTTGACTTGCCTGTTCCTGGTGGCCCAGAGACCAGCACGTTTCGAGACCGGGCCAATAGCTTCAACGCTACCTTACACTCTTCACCTGCCATTACAGTATCTACCTGAGTTGGTGAAGTCTCGGAAACCAAGGGTAGCCTGGCTTGCAGGACGGATAGCATCAAGACAATCAAGAAGCTCCCGGGCAACGTCAGGATGCCAAACCCCAGGAGTACGAAGAGTGGTTTCTTCGGCGTAATACGGCCACACGGCTCCATCATCTAGCTGGATTAGTAACAATAAGACTCTATTGCCAAAACCAACATTCACGTTGCTCGCGTCAAAGCAGGGGTACTCATGAACCTTGGCTATTCGACCTTCTCCAGGCCGTGCAGAAGTGGGCGGCTCAAAGAAGGACTCTTTACTAACAACGTTATTCCCAGAGTCGCGCCAGAAGAACCTTCCCTTATAAATATCAATCACAACTGACTGACCATTTCTTCTACGCTTTTCCTGACTGCTTTGAGGAAACATTTTCTGGATCACAGGCAGCAGGACATCAAAAGAACGGAAACGAAAGTCTCGTGCCCCCCCACCACTATCTGAATCATTTGACTCAGCTTTAAGCTTACGCAAATCGCCCCTTACAAGTTCTTTGTAGAGGATACGCGCCACCGAACCCATCCCGTTAGCCATAAATTTTGGTTCCTTTATTTTCGATCTCTTTGCAACTCATTGCAATCTCAGAGGGCACATATGCCTTTGCTCCCAACGCGCGCGCTTCCTCAGCACGATGAATCCAGGTAGTGGTACGATCTTCTGTTCTTTTTGCCATGGCAGCCAAAGCGGTGTCACGAGTGATCGTGGATTTCTCCTCATTAAATATTTTCACCTGTCCCCGATCCATGATCGGAAAGTCTTGGAGCACTAATTCCATATCTTTCATATCTAGCCCATAAGCAACAGCTACCTCAGCATCAATTTCGCTCCGAAGCTGGGCCATACGCTCAAGGGTACGGCGAGTGACACCTGCTTCATCGAGCTTATGCAACTCGCGCGCGGAAGCCGCTAATTTTTTCCAAGGCAGACCGTCTTTTGTTAGCTTAGGCAAAGGGACGCTTTGCAATAAAAAATAGTTTACTGTGGTGGTGAGTACCCGCCTAAGCATCCAGTCAAAGACAAAGCTATTAGCAATGGCAGTCCAGACAAGAAGGCGTTCCTCGCTGGGATCCTCAGGAAATAAAATTGTAGGCACCTTATTCCCACAGACCACATTTGGCGGTATCAAAGAAGCCATGAGTGATCGCTCGTTAGTTTGCCCAGCGATGTCGCAAAACCCTACACGAAGCTCACTTGTTCGATGCTGGTTTTTTCGAGGCACATCAGAGGCGTGAATCCAGAATTGTGGCCTAAGCCGTGAGCCTCCTATGAGGTAGGTCTCCCACAGAGCACTGCGGCCTGCCCCAGAGACATAACCCTTCACACCAAAGCGATACGACTGCACCATTCGGCCTTCTACTAATGGCAAGGCACCAGGAGCAGGAAAGCCTAGAAACCTGGGTCGTTCCTTAGTCATATCAACTTCACGACAGAATTTAGGCATCCAGCAGTAACCAGATTTATCCCATGGAATACCCGCGATAGCGATCTTAGAGTAAAGCTTCCATTCTTCAATGCTGCGTACTTCAGGCAAGCTCAAGTCTTGCCTAACGGCACCTAGCTCAGCGCGGCCAATCATTGCATTACCGGTGATCTCCAAACCCTTGGACGTGCCGCGTTCATGTAGCAGCTGGATTGGCTCGCGCATCTCCTTTTTAGATCCAGACTTCACTATAGCTACGGCCAAGAATTTAAATCGTGAATCAATAGCAAAAAACTTGGCACGGTTGTCAATAATTGAAATTGAAACACTTTGGCTAGCTTCGAAGATTTTTTTACGTATCGACTTAGTCCCTTGGGAGCGGATCAGGCCACCAGGAAGGAGGACCGCCACTATGCCTTGTTTTTTACAAAGCTCGAAGAAGAGGTCTGTAAAGGCAATGTAAAGGTCGGGTTCTCCATTACTAAGATCTGGATAGCGAGAAAGTAGCCTACGCGAGTAGCTAGCTACCTGATTTCGCCGAATAGAATACTGCATTTCATCAAGTCCATTAATCTTTGTTCCGTAATGTCGCTGAGTCCCAGTGGACTTCAAGAACTCGTGCCGAGAGAGCTTTACCTTTTCCCAAGGAGGATTGCCAATTACGGCGTCAAATCCGTCAGGAGCCATTTTGGTCCAGATTTTGTGATCCGCCATGAGGCTGTCACCGCAATACCATCGGGCTCTCATTTTTTTGAGGGCTTCCAAGTCGTCGGTAAACGAAGCCAAGCTCAGCAGGGCAGCACGTAAAGAATTTATTGATAAGTCCGCAGCACACACCCCATGAGCAAGCCAGTAGCTAACCTTGGCACGGTCCAAGCCACAGACAGTGTGAGTTAAAGCAGCCAATAAGATTCCCGCTCCACTGGCGGCATCAATTACTTTGCACTTATAGTCCAGGTTCTGCGCAGCAAGCTGTGCCAAGCGTGTGGCAAGGCGAAAATCTGTATGATATGCCCCTGTACTTTTTCTGTCGTGCTCCTGCAAAGTTTCTCTTGCTAGGGCGCTCAAAGCCAAAGCTTGGTGAATGGATGATTGTTCGATAGCGCTTACTACAGGGGCAGCTAGTTCTAGCAGTTCGTTTGAAGGTTTCTTTCTCTCCACCCCAAAGGCCTTGTGAAAGGCATCTAGATCAAATCCGCCGAAGCGAGCCGAAGCTGCCTCCAAAACTTGCATTCGTAGCTCAAAGCGTGCCGATTCACTCTCATTAGCGACAGCTTCAGTTAAAGCTGCCTCAGCTAAAGCCAAGCACTCTAGTTCAAAAGGCCTAGGGGCACTCATGCGTAGTTTTCCACTATGAGGGGGTTAGCAGCCATGAAGTTTTTATTCTGAACAATTGATAGCCGGTCCACAGGCTTCTCTAATTCCACCAAAAACTCGCTTACATCCGAACCAGTTTTGCTGGCAGCCTTGTTGGGCCTATAGCGGCCAATCTCTCCCATGGGATGAATAGTGAAATCACTGATCTTCGAGAGCTCGGCTTTCATTTCCTCCATACAAATATGCCCTTCACTGCTATACGACAGCAAAATTTTTTGTGCCTCAAGATTACTTACCAGTTGCGATAGCGTTTTAAGGGCCCGGGTCTTATAGCAGAAATCTGAGGCTCGATCTTTCCAGGGCCGTAGGCCTGCAACACCTTCCACCCTTGGCTCATCGTCTAATGCTACTGTTTCAAGAATATGGTAATAACTAGCGTACTGACGCTTGGTATATGGGGGATCTAGGTAGACTAAGTCTTGGGGGCTATTATGCACATCGAACACATCACCCACTGTGGCCTGCACGCATACGCTTGTTGCTTTTAGCTCCCTACATCGCATAGCGATTTTCTCTTGGGACTGGCTGGTCCACTTGGAGAGGAAGCAGCCAAAAGTCCCTGCAATGTTGGCCACACGGTTCAAGGCACCAAAGAGATCTGCGATCAACAGTCTCTCTTCGATCTCATCAATAAGGTTCGCTTCTCTCCATCCTGAAATTAGAGTTCTCATGGCGTCGATCCGAGCCGCATTATCTTCGGTAAAGTACCTTCGTTCAATTCCACACAAATCAAATGAAGCAGGACTATACATGCTCCACATAGAGCCTCTGTTTGGCGTCGCTGCATTGAGTTTATCAATAGCTTTAGCGTAGCCACCAAGCTTATTAAAGGAGGCCTGTTCCTGGCTAATTAGTCGTGCCCCGGCAGAGATTACTGCTGATTGTAGATTATCGTTAATCCTTATGTTCCAGCCAAGCTTCGCGGCTGCCTCAGCCACCACACCTGTCCCGCATAAAGCATCTATAAAGAAAGCACCTTCCTTGGGGGGGCCAATGAAAGTGATGATCTTTTCGACAAGCCTAGACTTCGATCCAATATAGCGAAAACTCATACCTCTACTCCCTTATGAACTCCACGGTCACAATTTTATTTTTTGTGAACGTGGTACGTCGAAGCCTGGTGCCCACCGGTACGATACCCTTACATGCACAATAATTCATCAGCAGCACTTCGAACATGTTCACCATACTATGCTGCTCCTCGCCAGCGGCCTCTTTCAAGGCTTTCTTGAGGTCTGGTGAGGATCGCATGTTCAACATCTCGGCCTTGATGTCAATGAATTGCATGATGGTGCCCTGCATGTGACCGCACAGGAATCTAGTGTACGGACATACAGGGGTTTCTGAAAACCCTTTCGGGGAGGGCCGTCATCCACCATGTGGCATAGACCGGGTCCGCAGTGACTACTCGTGGCTCTGTGGCTTCGGCATCATTTAATCCCGACTAATTCATGAAGGCAGCCTGAAAACGAAGATGGCGAGTAGTTTTCTTTTGTAGAATCAAACTGTTCCTGCCAGAGCACGATTCAAGAGGACCACTCGCCATGGGTGAAACCCTAATGACCTGGTCGCCTTCCTGCAATAGCCCTGTCCGTGACGAGCTGAGCGGACGCCGCACCACCAGCGACAGCGGCGCATTGCTGCTGCGAGAAGCCCTCGATAAAAGCGGTAGGATCGAGGCGCTCGAAGTCAATCTTGTCGATTAACGCTACCCCCTGCGTATCCGCCACTCGCTGGCCCGTCAGCTTCGAACATTGGTCTTGCAGCGGTCGATTGGCTGGATCGGCCTGAGTGACACCCAATCTTTGCGGCGTGATCCACTCTAGCGACTAGCCGGCAGCGATGCGCGCGAAATAACGCCGCTGGTCCAGGATCGTCCGTCGCCCTCCACGCTGTCTCGGTTGCTGCCCTACCTAGGGCACGATGACAACCTCGATACCGTGCATGAGGACCTGATTTGGTTGGCAATCTGGCGGTTGAGCTCGCCGAACGGTGGCGAACGGCCAGAGAGCCTGACGCTGGACATCGACGGTCTGCCGATCGAGGAGCATGGCCACCATGGGGGCTCAGCCAACCACGGCCATGTCGGCGCCCGCATCTACTAACCACTGATCGCCTCTCTAGCCGAGACCGGCGATATGGTGGGCGGTCTGCTACGCGAGGGCAATGCCGGCCCGGCCGAGAACGCCGACACCTGTATTCCGCACCTGGTGCGACGGCTCAACGAAGGCACCGGTGCCGAGGTTCGCGTGCGCATCGATGCTGGCTTCACCGACAACGCCACCCTGGAAGCCCTGGAAGACAGCGGCATCGAATACCTGGGGCGCCTGCGCAACCACGCGGGTCTGCAAAAGCTGGCAGCACCGTACCTGAAGGGCCAACCGGGCCGCCCGCCGGACCAGCCGCAGGTATGGTGCCACAACCTGACCTATCAGGCGGGCTCATGGCCAACACCGCAGCGTGTGGTGTTGGTCGTACAGGAACGTCCGGATGACCTGCTGCTGCATGCCTTTTTCCTGGACACCCATCTCGGTAAGGCCGACTGGCCATCGGAGAAGGTCTTGGAGCTATACCGCAAGCGCGGCAGAGCCGAAGCCCACATGGGCTAGGTGAAGTCGGCGCTCGATGTGTACCTTTTCTCGTCGGATCGCGGCGACTCTACCGTCCAGGACGTGATGGCTCTCAACGTGGTGAGCCTGCTGCTTCGCCTCTACGCCTATCAGATCCTGCATGGCCTTCGCTGCCTCCTGGAGAGGCAAACCCGACAAGATTGGATCCTCAGCCGGATACGCGAGCAGGTATTCAAGGTTGCCGCCACGCTGCCACTGCACGCAAGGCGCATCATCGTTCACCACGGCGCTGCCGTCGATACGTGGTGGCCGACGTTGCTGAAGGGGCTGTCGAGACAAATCGCCCTGAGCTGACACTCGGTAAGACCACCACAGCACCAAGAATAGAGCGACCGCAGTGGCGGCGGACGATCACGGCTGCTTTAACGGCGGCGATTGATTCCTTAACGTTATAGACAGACGGCAGAAGAGCAACATTTGGGCATGACCCGGCGGGCCTTCACGGCGTAGATATCGATCCTGATGAGAAAAGCCAACGGCCAGCCACTTCAAGCCGCCCGATCAGGGCCCTCGTGAATGAGGCGGGATAACCCTAGCGCCGCCACTCCCACGGCCTCTGCTGCAGCCCCGGCTGTGCCCACACGCCCTGCCCTGCCTGCCGCGCCATCCGCTCTGCATGCGAGTAACGCCGCTCGCTGCAGTACTGCGGGTAGACCACCGCTTCCCCCGCCTCGACCAGGGCCAGGTTGAGGCTGCGATGGCCGTCGAACAGCTCACCGATCACACGGCCATAGCGGTCACGGTCATGGGTGACGATGCTGACCTGGGCCGGTGTGATGCGTCGCAGGTAGTCGCGGCTCTGACGGCCCCATGGCTCCTGATCCATCTCCGGGGCGTCGATGCAGTACAGCCGCACCCGCTCGCGCTGTCCGCTGCAGTTCACGGTGACGGTATCACCGTCGTAGATATTGAGTACGCGGCACACCTCCCCTCTTTGCCCACTGGCTGACTGGCCCGGCCAGCCGAACCCGCCGATGCCGGTCCACATCCAGGGCAGGAATAACGCCACCATTGCCATCAGCCAGAACAGCGACATCCGGTTGTGGCGCGCTTTGCGGATTAGCCGGCTCAGCCCACGACTCACCTCCCGCCAGGCCAGGGAGGCGACCACTCTCGATATTACTTGCGTTATTTTCATCTTCCCTACCTATGACGAGAAATCCTGTCATGTTCGTGCAGCCAGGGGCGGATCTCTGCGGGTATCACGCTGCCGGTTGCCTGGTTCAGCTCGATGGCAGGTACCGGCTCATCCGGGGCATGGCGCACCTGCACGGTCAGCAGCAGGTCGCGCAGCGCGCGATGCCCCCAGGCCTCTAGGACCTCGGGGCTGGCGTAGGTCAGGCTCACGGTGTCGCCGCTGACAGAAACGGTAGGGGCCTGCGGGGCAATGCCGCGGGCGGTGAGGCTGCCGATCAGGTAGGTCTCGCCCATGGCCTGCATCTCCACCAGGGCGGCGCTGAGCGCCGCCGGGGAGGTGTGGGGCGTGTTGATGTGGCGGGTAGTAGTGGCCAGCGCTTCCTGTTTCACGGCCACGGCACTGTCGGCGTACCAGCCGCAGTCGCCGGTGCGGCAGACGCTTTGCGGCCCCGCCGGTGTGTCGATCAGAAAGCCGCTCGCCTGCCAGGGGCCGATGATCGGGTAGTCGCCGCTGACATCGGCATGGGTGAGGTTGTCGCGCCCCTCGAGGCGCAGCATCCAGCGGTTGGTACCTTTCTCGGCGTCGTAGCGGGCACGCGCGGCACCGATGTCGCCGATGGCAGCGGCGATCACGCTGCCGGTGCCGGGTTTGGCCTGGGCCATGCCCAGCAGCGGAATCGTCGCCGCCCCCAGCAGTGCCGCGAAGATCAGTTCTCCCCAGCCCATCGCCCGCATACGGAAGCGCTCGTTGCCGGGCAGCACGCATCGCCACCGCGCCGGCCAGAACCACTCCACCCCGGCCGGCGTCATCATGTCGGCCACCGGATGCGAGGCATACCCGGCGACCAGGGCCAGCCAGATCCCGTGCGGCAGGAGCGGCCACAGCAGCAGCGCCAGGGCCACGCACACCAGCAGGGAGTGGGTCAGGGTGCGGTGGCCGAAGCGGTACTCCAGCGGCTCGGAGAGCCACGGAAACAGCCGCCCGACGACGCCGTGACGCATGTCGAGATCGGGCAGCAGCGCGGCGGCGGCGGCCAACCAGGCCTCGGGCAGTGTCGGCGCGTGACCCACGCTCAGGCTCACGGCGATGAACGCCGCCTGACCTGCGATTAGATGCGTGGGTGCCAGCATCAGCGCCGGCTCCGCATCTGGAAGAAGAAGAACCGCAGGCCCATGAAGATCGCGGTGGCCACGCCGGAGAGCACGAGCATCTCGGTGTCGCCCAGGCCGCGGCTGATGTAGCGGCCGGCAATGGCGATCACCAGCAGCACCACCACCAGCGGGGTCATGTCGACGTACTGCAGCGCTGCGCTGTGGTAGAGGCTGCGCGCCTTGGCCGGGGTGATCTCGCGTTCCTTGCCGGCCTCCTCGAGCATGCCGCGGATCGCCGCCGGCACGCCGCCACTGGCCTGGGCGATGTGGCGCAGGAAGCGGTCGCGGGTGGCCTCGTCGGCGAAGCGCAGCGGGTTGTCGGCGATCCAGCGTTCGGCCAGGGTGCGGCTCTCCTCCAGCGGCAGCGGCTTGAGCTCCACCTGTGCCTGGAAGCGCCACAGCAGCCGGTCGATGCGCACCCGGCGGTTGCTGTCGTCCATGCAGGCGACCACCTGGGCGCAGTCGAGGATCACCGCGAACAGCTCGGCCTGGCTAGGCGGCACCTCCAGGGTCTCCAGCAGCACCAGGAAGCGTCGTCGTCGCAGGCTGTTCTCCAGCAGCGCCACTGTGTCGGTCACCGGCAGCCGACGTAGCGGGCGCACCAGATCGTTCCACGGCAGGCTGCCCTCGCGCCGGGCGCGGGCCAGGGTCCTCGGTGGCAGAAGCGCCTCGGGCACCGCCAGGCCGCAGCGTTCGTGGATCTGCCGGGCCAGTTCGAGCAACGATGACTTGGTGGTGCCGGCGGGCACGAACACCACCGGGGGCTCGCTATCTGCCAGCTGGCCACGCAGGTGGCGCAGGAAAGCTGACTTGCCGATGCCGGCGCGGCCATGGATCAGCACATTGGCGCCGCGCCGGATCGCCGTCAGGGCCGCATCCGATTCGCGTGATCGGCCAACAAATCCCGTAACGTCGTCCACTGGCCACCTCCGAACTCGCGTGCGATGCGCTCGCGCAGGGCGTCACCTCGGCGGTGACGCTCGGCGTAGGCCAGGTCGGCCTGCTCCATGGCCTCGGCCACCGGCCACAGGGTGTCCGGCTCGGCGATGCCCTCCTCGACCTGGCGCTGCTGGTACTCCAGCCGATCGCGTCGGAAGTCACGCATGCGCTCGGCCTCGTGACGCTCGAACATCAACGCCTCCAGCTCCGCCACGCTGGCCAGGAAGCCGGTGAGCACGCCATCCCGGGAAAGCATCCAGCCACTGCGCGCCTCGGCGGAGCGCAGTTCATGGCTGCGGTCGAACAGCGGAATCGACACCCGGATACCGGCGTTGGGTCCGGCGGCGCCGCCCTCGGCGGTGCCGCGCTGCGTCCAGCCCAGTGTGATGTCGCTCGACCAGTCGCGTTGCCGCGTCGTCTCGCGGTACTGCGCCTGCTGGGCCTGCAGCACCGGGTGGGCGCGCTGGACCAGGGCGATGGCGTCATCGAGCGGTGCGGCCAGCACGGCACTCGGGGCGCACAGGGTGACGGCGGCGGCCAGCGCCGCGCACCGGATCATCCGAACAGCTCCCGTTGCACCGGCATCATGCTCACCAGCACCAGGGAGGACTGCTGCAGGACCAGCAGCTCCTTCACCTGGGCCAGGGCATCGTGGTCCATGCCCTCGGCCTCGAGGACGATCTGCAGCTTGCCTTCGTCGGTGGTGGTGATCTTCTTAACCTTGGTGGTCAGGTCTTCGACCCGGGCGTCGACCGGGAGCGTCTGGCCGTCGGCGCTGATGTGGATCATGGCGGCGTCGCCACGGGCGGCATCGGGGGTGGTGTGGGTGGTCATGGTGTCATCCTCTCGGCTTCGCGGGCGCCCAGTCGCTCGGGGCGCGGGGCGGGATAATCCGCCGGGTCACCCGGCGGTGTGGGGGGGACGGCGCTTGACGCCGACCCCAGATAGTCTTCGATGACGGCTCGCGCCTGCTCCCAGCCGTGGCAGATCTCGGCGCGATAGCCCTGCCGGATCAGCGCGGCGATCCAGCAACGCTGAGCCTCCGACGGGCTGCCGGTGCGGGTCTTCATCTCGATGTACAGGCCGTGGAACGCACCGCTCGCCACCGGCAGGCAGATGTCCGGTACGCCGGTCTTCACGCCCTCGGCGCGCAGCTTCTGCGCCTCCACCGAGTAGCGCACCCGGCGGCCGCGCTTGTCGGTGCGTTCCTTGGCGGGTCGCATGCCGCCATTGGGAATCGCGTAGAGCAACTCGAGCACCGGCCAGCGTCCGACGGCGTACTCGGCCCACTTGAACAGCGCAACCTGCTCCTGGTGCTCGCTGACCGTCATGGCTGCTTCCTCCTCACCTGGCCCTTGAGATCGTCCAGCACCCGGCGGGCCTGCTCGGCATCGGCGCGGCGCGGCGGCGGCAGCCGGTGCACCCGCGACTGCGGCAGGCACTGCTGGCGGTACAACTCGCGCAGCTCGGCTACGGTCGGAAAGCGCTGCCCGACCGCCACATGGGTTTTCACGGCCGCCAGGAACGCGTCGTCCTCCAGGGGATGGAGCTGATCCCAGTAGACCGCCAGTCGCTCCCGGCACAGCTCAGTGCCATAGGCGGCTGACAGGTACGCCATGCCGGTCTGAAAGGTCGTGTTCTGCATGGGCCTGTCCTCCTCGAAACAGGGAATCCAGCGCGGCCAGGGTGCCGTTGATACGTTGCCCCTCGCCGTGGCGTGAGGCGCCATCCGCCGGCAGCGGTTCGATGTCGGGTTCCAGCTCGTCCTCCCACCCGCGGCGACGCAGCCAGGTCGCGGGGTACGGAATGAACCGGCCCCCCTCGCGGCGCCAGTCCGGCGAGGCTCGGGCCTGCGCCAGGGCGGCGAGGATCCGTTCCCGCAGCGCGGCATCGGGCTTCAGTGCCTGCCACGCCTTCCGCGCATCCGCCTTGCCTCGCCGCCGGGGATAGGCCTCCCAGAACTCCGCGAAGTCCCCCATCCGAGCAGCTTCGCTGCTCTCGCCGCTGGCCTGCGGTTTCGCCTCCGGATCACCGAGCAGATCGCAGGTGTCGTTCCCGCTCGCGCTCGGCGCAGCCGATGCGCAAGAGAGGGGTTTTATGTTCTCTGGTATGTTCTGGTATGTTCGGGCGGGTAAATCACCCGCCTTTTCGTGGTAAATCACCCGCCCTTTCGGGGGTGAATCACCCGCCCTTTCCGATGATTCAGCGGGCGATTCACCCGCCGTTTGTGGTAAATCACCCGCGGTTGAATCACCCGCCCTTTGCTGGCTTACCGCGGGTGGTTCACCCGCCGTTTGTGGCAAATCACCCGCGGTGGAATCACCCGCCCTTTCGGCATGATCGGTGGCAGCGCCCGAGTACAGCCGATAGCGCGAGGAGGAGGAGCGTCCGCCCCCGACCTCGACCGTCAGCCAGCCGAACTCCTCCAGGCGCCGGATCGTGCGCTGCACATCGCGCCGATCGATACCGGTCAACTCGGCCAGGGTCGACACCGCCGGCCAGCACGTGCGATCGACCCCCGCATGGGCATACAGCACGCCGAGCACGCGCAGATCCCTGGCGCCCAGTCGCCTGTCCGTGAAGGCCGACATCGGCATCCATGCGAAGGCCGGGGCAGTCATCAGGCCACCTCGGGATCGTCGGCAAGCAAGGCATGGGGCGGCATACCAACCGCCTGAGCGATGACCTTGAGCATGTCCACCGTCACCGGGCGCTTGCCCTGCTCGATACGGCTGATCATGCTCTGGTCGCAGCCGACCCGCTCTGCCAGTTCGATCTGGGTGAGGCCGGCCGCCTTGCGGGCTTTCCTGATATTCATCACCAATCCTCCGCACATTGGGTCATATCCGAAGTCATATAGTCATAATCGCAGACAAAAAAATGCGCCTCCTTCATAATGGGTGTCATCCATCCAACGACATGGCCAATCCATGGCAGTGGTATCTACGCGGTTCCGGGCTGCGCGGCACGCCAAGGGGCTGACCCAGCAAGAGCTCGCCCAGCGCACCGGCATTGAACAGAGTCATATCTCGCACGTCGAGAGAGGTACGCGCGGGCTGTCGCCCGAGCTGCTGAGGAAGGCCGCCGACGCCCTCGGGGTCACCATGGAGTACCTGGCCGGTGTCGACGTGGGCGACAGGACCGGAAAATATGGTGCCCAGTCCGAACCCGCTGGTGGTTCGCGTCAGGAGATCATGGGCAGCTACGCCACACCGGCTGGCTTGCGGGAGCTGGCCATGGACCAGTCGCTTGTCCAGGCACTGAATGTCCGCGAGGATGAATGGCATGCGTTGTCCTCCGTCGTGCTGCCTGGCGAGGCCACCAAGGATGGTTACGTGCAGTTGTTGTATACCCTCCGGGCGATCTGCAAATGACAGGTCGAGGGGGCTCTGATAGCGTACGGAGAATATGTAGTCTCTTTCAGATCCCGACCAGAGCTGCCTGATGGACCTCGGTGGAGGGCACGGCCCCACCTCAAACCTCGTACAGCGTGATATCTCTTGTATGGTGGTATGTATGGTGAGGCGTGATATTGGTAGTAACGTGTTGAAATGATTGGAGGGTTCGATTCCCTTCACCCGCTCCACGTATCCCAAATACTTTCCTTCATTTTCTACGTGGGTCCAGAACCTGTTCTGGCATGGGATCAATTGTCTGGTTACGCCCATGGCTCTCTTCCTGCTTGTCTTCATTGTCTGTCTGCTGATATTCGGCGGCATGGTAGGCCTGCTGCTGCTATCCAGTACACCCCGCTACCGCACCGAGCCCACCCAGTTGCTCGAGCTGATCGATCGCGCCCTGCAGAGCCAGGTCAGCGAAACCGAGTGGAACGCCATCATCGGCTATCCCATCCGACACGACGATACCCTTGATGACATCCGACGCCGAGCCCAGCGGCTGGTAGACGATCACGGAAACCATGGCCGCGTCACTCGCGGCAAGCCTTTGCTCGACGCCACCGGCCAGGAAGAGCTTACTGCCCTGCGTGATCACCTGTCCCGACATCTGGCCATCAAGGAACGCCAACAAAACGTCAAATGACCGAAATCCTTAGGTCGAGTCAGGCGCTTTCACGTTGCCTTATCCTTATAGAGTGAAGCAGGCCCCATCCTCAGGCCAGCAGTGCACGGACCACGATCAGCAAGGCAAAGCAAGCAAGGGCCAAGTGGTTCCAGACTGGCGACAGTGCCCGACACAACATTGATCGAGGAAGATCCAGCGCCAGCGGCCGAAGGAAGGCGGCGCCCAATGCCCAGACCCCCAGCAGCACGGCCGGCAAGCGCAACGTGAACGGCAGCCCCTGAATCAAGTTCGGCTGCAGCAGCAGCCAGATTGCCAGGACGCCGCCGACAAGCAGGGTCACGGCCTCGCTCCACCACCGCTGTCGAAGGGACATTGCAAGTCTCATCTCCGCTCTCCTTGTCAGTTCCCCTCAGTCAAGACGATTCCTGGCGATCTTGCGAGCTGCTCACGCTGCACCGCATTAACAGTTGTACACCATGCTCGACAGGCGCGGCTTTTTTTGCGGTCAAATGCCAATGCCTTATAGGAATCTCAGGCAGCAAGGGCTATGGGCGTCATCGGAAATCTTTACAAGACTTTTGCAAATATCGTTTATATAGTACTTTTTGTACAAGTTTTGCCTCTTTAGGCTCCACGAGTCCGCTACGATAGACGAGAGGAACGCCCTGATGAAAACGCCCAACCTCCTGACCGTTACCGTGATCGCCGCCGGCTATGTGGTCGTGAGCCAAATGGCCCTGGCCCAAGCGGGCATAGACAACGTTGATCAGATGCTTGCCAACCAGCTGGTCAACCACCACCCCATGGCCGTCACGAACGTCCGAGCACAGCCTTATGTGCGCGCAAGTCTCCACTACACCCACTTGTCCGAGGACGAGTTACTCGGCTTCGATATGCATTACAGCCATGGGGCCGTCGGTCAACTGGGCATGGATCTGGCCGTATCACCGGGTCTGATGTTGAACGGCTTCATCAGCTACGCCGACGTCTCGCCCGACTCGCGCCTTAACAAAATCGGCAAAGCCAACATTGACCCCGTGACCATTGGCGGAGGCATCACCTACCGCTTCTGATCGAGAGCAGGTACTTAGCGGTGCAGGCCAGGTCTCGATACGGCTCGTGCTGCAATGCAGGATCCTTGCTCTGGATCAATATCGCAGTGTCGGATGCTGATTAAAATAGGATTATCGATCGACAAGATGTCGACTGTCAGTTGCTAGACTTAAGCAAAAAGCCAGTCATAGAACAACCACCCATGGCTCTAACGAAGGAGTTGCCCCATGCGCAAGACCCTCCCCACTCTGCTCGCCGCCGGCCTTGCCGCTGCGACTTTCACCACCAGCACCCAAGTCTTGGCCTATGGCGCAGGTGACTTCTTTACACGCCTGGGCGTGGCCAAGGTGGCTCCCAAGAACGACAACGGTTCGTTGGTTAACGGCGCCGTCGATGTGGACGTACAGGACGATACCGGTTTCGCCTTTACTCTGGGCTATCGCTTCCACGACAAAATCGGCGTCGAGCTGCTGGCGGCCGAACAGTTCGAGCATGACATCGAGCTTAGCGTGGGTGGTAGTGTGGCGGATGTTGCTTCCACCAAGCATCTACCGCCGACTCTGACCGTGCAGTACTACCCCTTGGGCGGTACAGAAGCTCTGGTGCAGCCCTATGTAGGGGTGGGCGTCAACTACACTATTTTTTCCAGTGAGAAGAGTGGCCTTGGTGACCTGAGCCTCGACGACTCATGGGGTGCCGCCGGCCAAGTGGGCGTGGACCTGCTGATCAATGATAACTGGGCGCTCAATGCCGCTGCCTGGTACATTGATATCGAAACCGATGCAAGCCTCAACGGCAACGATATCGGATCCGTCAAGATCGACCCCCTGGTGGTGATGGGCGGCGTCAGCTACCGCTTCTGATCTTCCCAGCTGAGCAGGTGCACAGGGCCCGCCATTGGCGGGCCCTGTGCGTTTTGTAACAGGCGCATAACATCAGTTCTCGGTCACCAGACGATCAATCGTTTTCACGGCCTGGATCAGCATCAGCCGTTCGACACCCCCTACCCCGGACTGAGCCAGCCAGGCCTCTACTGCTGGAGCGACGTCGCACTTGGCCGGCATCGGCGCTCGGGTCTCCACCAAGGTCTCCAGGCGCACGATGAACACGAAGCGCAGCCACTGGGGAAGCGCCATGGTATCGGCGCAGAATGGCTCGATACTCTCGAAGGCGATGGGGTCAGGCTTTGCCATTCGCCACTGATCGGTGGCGCGCAGGGTGGCCTCCAACTCGCGCAGGGCAGCCGCCAGTTCGTGGTGAACGCTCATTGTGACGTCCTCGCATGCATGAAAAATACCATTATCCCTGCGCGCTACTTCGCCGGCCACCCCATCGGCCATCCCACGGCTACACCACATGCTATTTCCCACCGAACATTGTTCTCCAGGGCTTATCTAGTTCACCAGGGCTTATCTACCCAGCGTGCTCACCGGGTTTATACACTGGACACTCTACATCGCCACTAGGGTGATGGCGTCGCGAAGCCCCGTACACAGTTTTCGTGCATGGGGCTGTGGATAAACTCTGGAAAGGACGCTCGAGGTCACGCCTCATGGGCCTCTGGCTCCAACGCTCAAGAATTGATCAGGCACGCACTTCATCCACCCTTAAGCTGCTGACAGCGGGGCGATGCCAAGGTAGAGTGCACGGTTCGCAGACGGGAGAGAGCATGCAGCCAATCAACACCTTACATGACTTCTTCGTGCGCAGCGGCGCCACGGTGGGCCTCTACCACCTGGGACGCCGGGTAGAGCCCTGCGAAATGTCCACCCTGGCGGCCTTCGAAGCGGGCGATTTGGCATGGCCGGCCCCCTGGCAGGGCCAGGCACGCTTGGGCTTCGTGTTTCGCCTGGGCGACATACGCGACCCGATGATCTGGCTACTGGCCCTGCCGCTGGACGAGCAGGGCCTGCTGGTGCCGGCACCTCGCGACGCCTTCCTGCAGCGCTTGCTGGAAACACTGGGGCGAAGCGTGGGCAGCATCGGCCACAAGGACGGCGAGGCAGTGGACAACCTGATGAAGGACAATCCCCTGGCCTTCACTCCCTCACTGCCTTTCCAGGCTCTGCTGCATGCCCGTGCCAGTCAGGACTTGGGGATGGTGGCCAGCCAGCATCTGGAACCGGTGGAGGCCTACCTGAGCGGCCAACAGAAGATCGACTGGCAGGCCCTTGGCCTGCAAGGGTTGGCCGACTTCGTCGTGCGCATGGGCGACGATGACCAGTCGCTCCTGGCTGCCCGGCTGCCGGCGCTGCCTGACGAAGTGCTCACCTCGCTATGCTACTGTCTGGAGCATGTGGCCATCGGTGCCATTCTGGCCCGTACGCTGCGAGATCGGGGCGAAGTGGCGGCACGGGACGGAGACATCGAGGTGTTCTCCGCCTGCCTCCGCGCCGTGGCCGGCGCCGACAGCGACGTCGTCGGCGCCTGGTATGATGAGCTGTTGGCGGATGCCGACGCTTGCGGCCCCGACATGCTTGCGGCCATGGCGGGTCGTGGCTGGCACCATCTTGAGGATGCCGAACGGCTGCCGCGCTTCCTGGTCCGTCTGGCAGACTGCGAGCACGCCGACTTCATGAACGTGGCTCGCGACCTGGCGCTGGTGCCGCGCCTGCGGCTGCCCGTATTGATGACCTTGCGCGAAGCCCCACCGGAAAGCCCCATCGGCCGGCGCCTAGCCGCTCTGAACCGCTGACAGGCCTGGAAGGATTCCCATGAGCATGAAAGAACTGCCCTACACCCCCAAAGCGGTGATCGGCCGTCGTGAGATGGTGGAACTGACGGAGATGCACCTGACCCTCTGCGCCAAGGTAGACACCGGGGCTCGCACGTCGGCCCTGCACGCCGAGGATATCGAGTCCTACGAGGAGGATGGCCACCTGTGGGTTAGTTTCACTACCCGCAGCGGGGGTCCCAACACCCCGCCACATGTATTCCGCATGCATCTGCATGACCGTCGCAAGGTGCGCAGCTCCAACGGTCAGGAGGAGTGGCGCTACATTATTCGCACCTCCCTGAGCCTGGGCGACCTGGAGTTTCCCGTTGAGCTGAGCCTGACCGACCGTCGCAACATGCGTCACCCCATGCTGCTTGGCCGTCGAGCTCTTCGCCGCCTTCTCGTGGCGCCAGGCAGCGCCTTTCTGCACGGCGAACCCTGAACCACCCGTCACTGGAGCTTTTCGATGCATATCGCGCTGCTATCACGCAACCGCAATCTCTACTCCACTCGTCGACTGGTGGAGGCCGCCGAACAGCGGGGCCATAGTGCCCGGGTGGTCGACACCTTGCGCTGCTACATGAGCATCGCTTCCCATCACCCCTCGATCCATCTCAAGGGCCAGGAGCTCGAGCCCTTTGACGCGGTAATTCCGCGGATCGGCGCCTCGGTGACTTTCTATGGCTGTGCAGTACTGCGCCAGTTCGAGATGATGGGTACCTATGTGATCAACGACAACGTATCCATCACCCGCTCCCGCGACAAGCTACGCTCGTTGCAGCTGCTGTCGCGTAAGGGGCTCGGGCTGCCGATCACCGGTTTCGCTCACTCCCCGGACGATATTCCCGACCTGATCACCATGGTCAAGGGCGCTCCGCTGGTCATCAAGTTGCTGGAGGGCACCCAAGGCATCGGCGTGGTACTCGCCGAGACCAACCAGGCTGCCGAAAGCGTGATACAGGCCTTCATGGGCATGAAAGCCAACATCATGGTGCAGGAGTACATAAAGGAGGCGAAGGGCGCCGATATTCGCTGCTTCGTGATCGGCGACAAGGTAGTGGCCTCGATGAAGCGCCAGGCTGCCGAAGGCGAGTTCCGCTCCAACCTGCACCGTGGCGGAACCGCCAGCGTCATCCGCATCACCCCGGAAGAGCGCTCCACGGCGATCCGCGCGGCCAAGGCCATGGGCCTGGGCGTCGCTGGCGTCGATCTGCTGCGCTCCAACCACGGGCCGGTTATCATGGAGGTCAATTCCTCCCCTGGCCTGCAGGGCATTGAGTCCGCCACCGGCAAGGATATCGCCGGTCTGATCATCGAGCATATCGAAAAGAATGCCGCCCCAAACCGCAAAGCCCCGCCTAAGCCCAAGGGGTAATTGCCATAACAGCGTCGGCCAGGCTGAATATCAGAATATTTATTCCCGCCCAAGGGTAGTAAAACAGTGTTTCCACGGCCACAATCTGCGTCACCGGAGGAGGTGACCGCTCATGTTTCTTGATAATCGCCAAGTGGCGATGGACAGCGCCCTTGAGGCGCTGGCCGACAGCATCGACTATTTCCAGGACAATCTGGAGCGCCTGCGTCCGTCCCTGCGTGACACGCTGAAGCCTCATTACGAGGCCAGGAATCGGTCGATGAGCAAGCTTCAGGAGCTGGCCCGTCAGCATCTCAACATGTTGCCCCGAGACGCTGACGTTGAGCGCGACGACTACATGTGGCTGTGGAGTCGGCTGAAGAGCTTTGTTGGCAATGAGAGCCAGGTAGTGGTGGGCGAGCTGCTGGAACAGGAGCGGGTGCTGATGCAGGCCCTTTCGACCCTCTACACCCATCCCCTTCCCGACGCCATCGAGCCTGTGATCGAAGAGTGTCTCAAGGGCTGCAGAGCGCTGATCCGAGAGCTCTACGACCTACAGAAGCAGCGCCTGCAGGGCTGAGTCACTCCCCCTCGCCTTTCAATACCTCATCGCTTTTACTCTGGCTTTCTGCAGGTTGGCCTGCATCAGGATCGTCTGCCGCAGGAAACAGCCATGCCTCCCAAGAGCGTGGCGCAATATTCAGAGGTTCCAGCGGCCCCAAAAAGTGGGGCTCACGCCCCCACAGATACAGATCTCCCAGGGTAGCCACTCGCGCCACCCACTCCCGCGCCTGAAGCCGCCACTCCCCGCTCACCTTGCGCGACGGAGATGGCACCGCGCAGCCGGTGGCTTCCAGCCCGAGGGCGTCGGCGATGAACAGCGCCCGCGGCAGGTGCCAGGCCTGGGTGATCAGCAGCGCCCGCTCTACGTCAAACACTTCCCGCGCCCGGGACAGGGTATCGAAGGTGCTGAAGCCGGCATAATCGAGGGTCATGTCGGCATCGGCCACCTGGCGGCCACGCAGATCACGCCACATGGTAATGGGCTCGTTGTAGAAGCGGGTGCGATTGTCCCCGGAGATCAGGAGGTGGTCGATACGCCCCAGGCGCAGCAGGCGCGCCGAGGCGCTCATGCGCGCATCGAAGTAGGGATTTCTCACGCCGCTGCGGGTCCAGTGGGAAGTGCCGAAGACCACGCCCACCCGCTCGCCTGAGCACAGCGGCACTTCATGCTCGATGCGAGAGTGGGTCTGCCCCAGCACCCACAGGTTGGCCACGACGAACAGCAGGGCCGCCAGCAGCGCGGAGGCCCCAAGGGACATCAGCAGGCCCCGAAAGACCTTCCCAACCGCCTGCTTCATGGCAGCCCCCAAGACTAGAACATGCCGAGTTCGAGCTTGGCCTCGTCGCTCAGCATATCGCGGCTCCACGGCGGATCGAAGACGATCTCGGTGTGCACCTTGCTGATCTGCGGCGCGCCGAGGATCTTGTTGCGGGCGTCGGCGGCGATCACGTCACCCATGCCGCAGCCCGGCGCGGTAAGCGTCATGCGGATGGTGACGATGCGCTCGCCGGTGATAAGGCGCTCGATGCGGCAGCCGTAGACCAAGCCCAGGTCGACGATATTGACCGGAATCTCCGGGTCGAAGCAGGTTCGCAACTGGTCCCAGACGAACTGCTCGATCTCGTCCTCGGAGGCGTCTTCAGCAAGGGTCGGCCGCGGCAGGGCCTCGAGCCCCAGGGCGTCGAGGTTGGCCCCCTCGATCAGGTAGAGCCGCCCCTCGTAGCCCACGCTGACCGTACTGCCCTTCGCCTGCATCACGCTGACGATGCTGTCCTCGGCCAGGGTCACTGTCTTGCCGAAGGGGATGGAGATCGCCTCCACGTCTCGCTGCAGCGGCAGGCTCTGCCCCTTCTCGAGGCTAGCTATCTGCTCGATATCGCTCATGGGCGTCCTTATCTCACCATGCCGATGACGCGAGTGAGCGACTCGGCAAAGACATCGATCTCTTCCAGGGTGTTGTAGGCGGCAAACGACGCCCGACAGGTGGCATCCACGCCGAACTGAGCCAGCAGGGGCTGGGCACAGTGGTGGCCGGTGCGAATCGCCACGCCGAGCTGATCGATCAGCAGGCCGATATCCTGAGCGTGGGCGCCATCCACCACGAACGAGAGCACGGCGGCCTTGTCCGGGGCGGTGCCCAGCACACGCAGGCCGTCGATACGCGACACCGCGGCGGTGGCCCGTTCCAGAAGGATATTCTCCCAGGCACCGACGGCATCGAGGCCCACGCCTGCGACCCACCTGAGCGCTTCGCCCAGGGCGATCACCTCGGCAATGGCGGGCGTACCAGCCTCAAACTTGTGAGGGATCTCCGCGAAGGTGGTGCCGGCCTCAAAGGAGACCGTCTTGATCATCTCGCCACCGCCCTGCCAGGGCGGCATGGCCTCGAGCAGCGCCGCCTTTCCATAAAGCACGCCGACCCCGGTGGGGCCATAGACCTTATGCCCGGAAAAGGTATAGAAGTCGGCGTCGATATCGCGCACGTCCACCGTCTGATGGGGGGCGGCCTGGCAGCCGTCCACCAGGATCAGAGCGCCATGGGCGTGGGCAGTCGCCGCCATCTCCTTGACCGGGTTGACGGTGCCGAAGGCATTGGAGATGTGGTTCACCGCCACCAGTCGGGTGCGTTCGGTGAACAGCGAACCATAGGCGGTCATATCGAGCACGCCGCGCTCGTCTACCGGGATCACCTTGATCACAAACCCCAACTCGCTGGCCAGAAGCTGCCAGGGCACGATATTGGAGTGGTGCTCCAGGCGTGAAATCAGCACCTCGTCACCGGCCTCCAGGTTGGCTCGCCCCCAGGCATTGGCCACCAGATTGATCGCCTCGGTGGCGCCGCGCGTGAAAATGATCTCACGATGCTCGGCGGCGTTGAGAAAGCCGCGGACCGTCTCACGAGTGCCTTCGAAGGCCGCCGTGGCCTCATCTGCCAGGGTATGCAGCCCACGATGGATGTTGGCGTTGTAGCCACTATAGTAGGCGTCGAATGCCTCTATTACCTGGCGAGGTGTCTGGCTGGTGGCCGCGTTGTCGAGATAGACCAGCGGCCGGCCGTGTACCTGTCGGGTCAGTATGGGAAACTCCGCGCGAATTGCCATCACGTCCAGCGTGGGCGCCTCAGGGCGGCGGGTAGCCAGTTCGGTCATGGCGTGCTCCTCTTCAAAGGCGCTCTCACTCATCGTCCAGGGCCGCAGCGGTTTCCACCAGCCCGGCCAGATTGAAGCGTTCGGGCAGCTTGCCGGCAACCGCCAACTCGACGCGCTCGGCCACCACATCCAGGTTGACCTCCCCGAGAACCTCGCCAGCGAAGGCCAGGGTCAGCAGGCCACGGGCGGTCTGACGGTCGATGCCGCGGGTACGTAGGGCAAAGATCGCCTCTTCGTCGAGCTGGCCGGTGGTGGTGCCGTGAGAGCACTTGACGTCGTCAGCGTAGATCTCAAGCTCGGGCTTGGCGTCGATCTCGGCGCGATCGGAGAGCAGCAGGTTGGCGTTGCTCTGATAGCCCTCGATCTTCTGGCTGTCACGCTTGACCACCACCTTGCCGTTGAACACGCCATGGGCGCGATCATCGAGAATGCCTTTGTAGTTCTCGTTGGAGTAGGTGTGCGGCGCGTTGTGGTTGGCCAGGGTGTGGCTATCCACATGCTGGCGACCCTGACCGTAGAACAGGCCATAGAAATTGGCGGTAGCGCCCTGACCGTTGAGTTCGCTGATCAGATCGGTGCGCACCAGGCTTCCCCCCAGGTTCAGGTTGAACGAGGTATAGGTGCTGTCGCGGCCCTGCTCCACGTGGATGCTGGCCACGTGCAGATCCGCAAGCGGTGCCTCCTGAAGCTTGTAGTGGGTCAGGATCGCCCCGCGGTCGAGCATGATCTCTTCCACCAGATTGGTGAAATTGGCCGCCGCCTCCTCGCCGATATGATGCTCGATCACGGTGGCCTGACTGCGCCCGGCCGCCTCGATCAGGATGCGCGGGTGGCTCATTACCGGCTGGCCACCGGCCCGGGAAAGGAACTGCAGCACAATGGGCTTTTCCACCACGGTGCCGGGCGCCATTCGCACCACGGCACCCTCTTCCGTGAACGCGGTGTTGAGCGCAGAGAAGGGCGAGAACTCCACGCCGGTGAGTCGACCGAGGGGGCCACCCACCGCTTCGTGGTTCTCCTCGAGCGCCCGGGAGAGCGGCAGCAGTGCCACCCCCGATGGCAGGCCCTCGAGCTGTGAGAGCGACGCCGAGAACACGCCGTCGACGAAGGTCAGCCGATGGGCGTCGATGGGCAGGGTCAGTGCCGCGGCGGTGGCGGGGGAAAACTCGGCGTCGGCGGCAAGGGCGAAGTCGCCCCGGGCAATCGCGCGCACGTCGGTGTACTTCCACGCCTCATCGCGGCGGGTAGGGAAGCCGAGCGCCTCGAAGCGAGCCGCACCGGCCTGGCGCCGGGCGGCGATCCAGGTCGGCTCGCGTCCGCGCTGGGCGTTTCGCTCGGCCAGGCGGTCGAGAAAAGTCTGAACATCGCTCATGCCGCGGACTCCTCCTGGACCCAATCATAACCGTGTGCCTCGAGTTTCTTGGCCAGTTCGGCATCACCGCTCTTTACGATGCGACCGTCGACCAGCACATGAACCCTGTCCGGTACGATGTAGTCGAGCAGGCGCTGGTAGTGGGTCACCAGCAGGATGGCGCGTTCGGCGTCACGCAGGCTGTTGACGCCGTCGGCCACCACCTTCATGGCATCGATATCCAGACCTGAATCGATCTCGTCGAGCATGGCGAGCCTGGGCTGCAACACCAGCATCTGGAGGATCTCGTTGCGCTTCTTCTCGCCGCCGGAGAAGCCCTCGTTGACGGAGCGCTGCAGGAAGCTAGCGTCCATCTTCATCTCGGCGATCTTCTCCTTGATCAGCTTCATGAACTCCGGCGCCGGGATGTCCTCCTGACCGTTCGCGGAACGCTTGGCGTTGAGGGCCGCCTTGAGCAGGTAAATGTTCTTCACCCCCGGTATCTCCACCGGGTACTGGAAGCCGAGCAGCATGCCGGCCAGGGCCCGCTCCTCGACCTCCATCTCCAGCACGTCCTGTCCCTCGAAGGTGATCGAGCCCGAGGTGACCTCATAGCCGTCCTTTCCGGCGATGACCGCAGAGAGGGTCGACTTGCCGGCCCCATTGGGGCCCATGATGGCGTGGACTTCACCGGCGTTGATGGTCAGGGTGAGGCCCTTGAGGATTTCAGTGCCCTCGACGGTGACGTACAGATCCTTGACTTCGAGCATCTTCATTACCTTTTCGATTCTGGCGAGTCGCCGCGGCGACCCGAAATACGTTGTCTTGACCGGACCGGCGCCTGGGCGCCTTAACCCACGGCTCCTTCGAGGGTCACGCTCAGCAGCGCCTCGGCCTCGACGGCGAATTCCATCGGCAGCTCCTGGAAGACGTCCTTGCAAAAACCGTTGACGATCATGCTCACCGCGTCCTCCTCGGAGATACCCCGACTCTGGCAGTAGAAGAGCTGGTCCTCGCCGATCTTGGAGGTGGTGGCCTCATGCTCGACAGTGGCGGTACTGTTGCCGATCTCCTGATAGGGGAAGGTGTGAGCGCCGCAGGTATCGCCGATCAGCAGGGAATCGCACTGGGTGAAATTGCGCGCTCCCTTGGCCCGCGGGCCGATCTTCACCAGGCCGCGATAGGACTGATTGCTGCGGCCGGCGGAGATGCCCTTGGAGATGATGCTGGAACGGGTGCCCTCTCCGATGTGGATCATCTTGGTGCCGGTGTCGGCCTGCTGGCGGCCATTGGTCACCGCCACGGAGTAGAACTCGCCGATGCTATCCTTGCCGCGCAGCACGCAGGAGGGATATTTCCAGGTAATCGCGGAGCCGGTCTCGACCTGGGTCCAGCTGATGCGTGAACGATCGCCACGGCAGTCGCCGCGTTTGGTCACGAAGTTGTAGATGCCGCCCTTGCCGTCCTCATCGCCGGGATACCAGTTTTGCACCGTGGAGTACTTGATGTAGGCGTCATCCAGAGTGACCAGCTCGACCACCGCGGCGTGGAGCTGATTCTCGTCGCGCATCGGGGCGGTACAACCCTCCAGATAAGAGACCTGGGCGCCCTCCTCGCAGATGATCAGGGTGCGCTCGAACTGGCCGGTGTTGGCGGCGTTGATGCGAAAGTAGGTGGAGAGCTCCATGGGGCAGGTCACGCCCTTGGGGACGAAGACGAAGGAGCCATCGGTGAACACCGCCGAGTTGAGCGCCGCGAAATAGTTGTCGGTGACCGGCACCACGGTGCCCAGGTACTGCTTGATCAGCTCCGGGTACTCGCGAATCGCCTCGGAGATAGAGCAGAAGATCACTCCCGCCTCGCCGAGGGTCTCCTTGAAGGTCGTGGCCACGGAAACGGAGTCGAACACCGCATCTACCGCCACGCCGGCCAGGGCCGCGCGCTCGTGCAACGGGATGCCCAGCTTCTCATAGGTCTCGAGCAGCTTGGGGTCCACCTCGTCGAGGCTCTGGGGCTTGTCCTCGTCACGCTTGGGCGCGCTGAAGTAGGAGATCGACTGATAGTCGATAGGCGGGTAATCGAGATGGGCCCAGGAGGGTGGCGTCATCTTCAGCCATTTCCGATAGGCTTCCAGGCGCCACTCGAGCATCCACTCAGGCTCGCCTTTCTTGTTCGAGATGAACGCAATGACGTCCTCGTCGAGACCAGGCGGCAGCGTATCGCTCTCGATGTCTGTCACGAAACCTTCTTTATAGTCGCGACGGACAAGCTCTTCCATTTCCTGACTTGCCATGATGTCACCCCTCCCCGGGCAGTTGGGCCGGCGAGCAAAGCTCGCCGCGTTGAATTCGATAAGACGACTCAGGCCGTGTCGGCGGCCAGGGTCACGCTCTGAATGGGCATTTGCACCGGCAGCTTTATCGGCGAGGTATCCGCCAGATGTGCCAGGGTCACGCTGTCAAGGAGCGCGCGCACGGCCAGCGACACCCGCTGCCAGTTGTCGGCAACACCACAGGTGGCAACCAGGTCGCAATCGCCTTCCGCGAGGCTGCACTCGGTCATGGCCACCGGCCCCTCAATGGCGGTGATGATATCGATGGCAGTGATCCTGGAGGCGGGCCGCGCCAGGGAATAACCCCCCTGGGCACCGCGCCGCGATTCCAGCAGACCTGCCTTGACCAGCATCTTGAGGGTCTTGGAGACCGTAGGGTGCGGCAATTGCACCGCCTCGGCCAACTCCCCGGCGGCCTGGGGCTGCTCGGGGTGGCGCGCGATCTGAGCCATCACCACGGCGGCATAATCTGTCAGCCGCGAAAGCTTGAGCATGCCTACCCTCCTCGGTGGCGCGCGGTCCAATAGGGGCCACGCCTCAATTGGGGACCATTTTAGTCCTGTATAAGTTCGATGTGAAGCCCACGAGAATGTTTCCTGGTCGCAATCGATAGGATGGCGGCATGATCGGGACCGATAGCATCAATAACGACAATCATTCTCATAGAGAAAGTGCGTGGTGAAGGTCAACTCACAGGCGGGACAATGGGGTAGATCGCTCATGGTTGGCCCCGGCAAGGGCTGAAGAAGGCCGACAAGCCTACACCCCGATACCGGCGGTCTCCAGCGACGGCCCGCCACACATGACGCTCCACGCCAAGCCTGGCAGGATAGACTTTTTCCCGATGATCAAGGACGCGCCATGCGCGATGCCCACACAGTGGTATTCGGCGGTACCGGCTTTCTGGGCCGCGCCATCGTGCGCGAATTGGTGGAAGCCGGACGCTCGGTGCGCATAGCGGCTAGGCACCCGCAGCTGCCCGAGTGGCTGGAAGCAGGCGACCGTGTCGAGGCCGTAGCCTGTGACCTGAGGAACAAGCAGCAGGTCGTCACGGCCCTTGAGGGCAGCGGCGCGGTGATCAACGCCGTGAGCCTTTATGTGGAACGGCCACGGTCGGGACTGACCTTTGAGGAGATTCACGTAACTGGCGCAGGACAATTGGCGAGGCTGGCGCGGGAGGCCGGCGTGACCCGGCTGGTACATGTCTCCGGCATAGGCACAACAGATACCTCGCCTTCTGCGTATGTGCGCGCCCGCGCCGCCGGCGAGAGAGCCGTCATCGACGCCCTGCCCAAGGCGGTCATCCTACGGCCCAGCGTCCTGTTCGGCCCCGGGGATGCCTTCCTAGCGGCGCTGATGCGCCTGGCACAGCTGCCGGTCATGCCCCTGTTCGGCCGAGGCAATACTTTGCTGCAGCCTGTCCATGTGGCAGACGTGGCGCGCGCTTCGGTCTCCCTGAGCGACATGCGCCCGCTAACGCGTCGACTGTTCGAGCTCGGTGGCCCCGAGGTGCTTCGTTACCGACAGATTGTGGAGCAGGTACTGGCCCACCTGGAATGCCGCCGTCCCCTGATGCCGATGCCATTTGCGATTTGGCGCCTCACGGCCGCCATGCTCGCCCTCCTGCCCAATCCGCCGTTGACCCGTGACCAGGTCATCCTGATGCAGCTGGACACTATCGTCAGCGACGGCGTGGGTACCTTCAACGACCTCGGCATCGTTCCCCGCACCCTCCACGACAGCCTCCCGACCTGTCTGACCGCACCCTGACCCCGGCGCTCTCCATGTTAAAGTAGCCCTGTAACAACGCTACGGAGCCACCCTATGACACTGACCCTGGCCATCCTCGACATCGCTCTCTCGGCCGCCCCTTGGCTGCTGCTGGGACTTGCCATGGCCGGACTGATCAAGGGACTGATCTCAGAGGATCAACTGACGCGCTGGGTCGGCGGACGGGGTCTTGGCAGTATCGTTCGCGCCGCTGTGATCGGTGCACCGCTGCCGCTCTGCTCCTGCGGGGCCATTCCCACCGCACTGGCGCTGCATCGTGGCGGCGCCGAGCGGGGACCCACCACCGCCTTCCTGATTGGCACTCCGGGGATCGGTATCGATTCCTTGACCATCACTTACGCGCTGCTAGGCCCCTTCATGGCCGTGGCGCGCGGAGCTAGTGCAGTGCTGACCGCCATCGTCACCGGTCTTCTGGTAGGTCGAACTCAGGCCCCTGTTGCGGCCGCGGCCACGTCGACATCGAGCTGCGAGGGAAGCTGCAGCAGCGGTTGCGCCGGCCAGAGCAAATCGAGCAAGCCGCCTGCCGCCCTGAGTCAACGCCTGGCTCGCGGTCTTCGCTACGCCTTTACCGACATTCTCGACGACATCAGTCTCTGGCTGTTGGCCGGGCTGCTGGTCGCCGGCGCACTGATTGCCCTGGTGCCGCCTCAGCAGCTCGCCGAGTTCGGCAGCGGCCTGGGCGCCATGCTGCTGATGGCCGTCATCGGCATCCCCATGTACCTCTGCGCCACGGCCGCCACGCCGATCGCCGCCGGCCTGCTGCTGGCCGGAGTCTCGCCGGGGACGGTGCTTGTCTTCCTGATCGCCGCGCCAGTGACCAGCCTGGCGACTCTCGGCGTATTTCGTCGTGAGCTGGGTAGCCGAGCCCTTGTTGCTTATCTGACGGGAATCATGATCAGCGCCGTGGCCCTGGGGCTCGCCGTCGACGCACTGGCCGGGTGGTGGCAACTCGACATTTCCCGCCAGGTTGAACAGGTGCAGGAGTTGCTGCCCTCTTGGATCGAAGCGTTGGCGCTGCTCGTGCTGGTGGTGCTGGCGTTGAGGCCTCTGCGTCGACGCCTTTCCGCCGCGTTATCAAGGCCAACCTCACCGCAGGAGCTTCCATGATCCAGCCGCGTATCGCACTTGACGTCTTTAGCGACTATGTGTGCCCCTTCTGCTATCTGGAAATGCCAGAGCTCGACGCCCTGGCCGAGCGCTTCAACGGTCGGGTATCCCTCCGCTGGCGCGCCTTCGAGCTGCGCCCCGACCCTGAGCCGACCCTGGACCCGGACGGCGACTACCTGCACGACATCTGGGAACGTGCCGTCTACCCCATGGCCGCCGAACGCGGCATGACCCTGCGGCTTCCGAGAATCCAGCCGCGCTCAAGGCTGGCCCATGAGGCCGCCGCCTGGGCCGAGGCTCAAGCCATCCAACATCCAGGGGCCGGCGATGCCTTGCGTACGGCTCTTTTCCGGGGCTTCTTCGAAGAGAGCCTGGATCTGTCCGACCCGCAGGCCCTCGCCGGGCTGGCCGATGCGCTATCGCTGGATGGAAGCGCACTGCACCGGTCGCTGGAACAGGGTGATCATCGCCAAGCCGTGATAGACGACCAGCGCGTCGCCCGCGAACTTGGCATCCAGGGCGTGCCGGCCCTGCGCTTTTGCATGGATGGCGAACACGCCGGCGTGCTCGAAGGTGCCCAGCCACGCCGCCAGCTGTTTCTGGCCGTGGAACGGCTGCTCGACGCCCTGGGCTAGCTGAACCGGCTATGATAGGGATGGCGCCCCCCTCCTCCTCGAGGGCGACGTCAGCGATCAGGGAGTCTGAAACATGAGCAAACAGAACCGTGTGATCGCCTTCTATGACGAGCGCATGTTGGCCCATGAACCGGACATCGAGGTGCCGTTCCTTCCGGGACGGATGGATAAACGCGTCCGCTCGCTGCTCTCCGGGTTGGGCGTGCCCTGGAAGTACCCGGAACACCCCGCCAGGCTGACCGCGATCCGCCGCCTCCTGGAGCTCGAACCGGTGCCCGGCGTGATCTTCGAGGCCGGCATGGCCGCCACGCGGGAACAGCTGGCTCGGGTCCATACTCTCTCCTACCTGGACCACATCCTGGAGCTACGAGGAGAAAGCGCGTGGCTGGACGTGGACACCACGGCGGTATCACCCGGCAGCGTCGAGGCCGCCGAGGTGGCCGCCGGCACGGCCATCGCCGCGGTAGAGGCCGTGATCAAGGGTCGGGCGGAGAGCAGCTTTGCGCTAGTGAGACCGCCAGGCCATCATGCCGAGCCGGTTCGGGCCCGGGGCTTCTGCCTGTTCAATAACGTGGCGGTGGCCGCTGCTCATGCCCACCAGGCGCTGGGCTGCGAAAGGGTAATGATCGTCGACTGGGACGCCCACCATGGCAACGGTACCCAGGACATCTTCTGGGCCGACCCGGATGTGCTGTGCTTCGATATCCATCGCGCCGCCCCCTTCTATCCCGGCACGGGCAGCCTCGAGGAGATCGGGGTAGGGCTGGGAGAAGGCACCAACGTCAATGTCCCGCTGCCTGCCGATGCCGGTGACACCGCCTACCTCGAGGCCTTCCGTGACATCCTGGTACCGGCGGCGGAGTGGTTCAAACCCGACCTGATACTGGTTTCGGCGGGGTTCGACCCCCACACGCACGATCTGGCCATGAATGTCTCCTATGACGGTTTTGCCGCCATGACCGGAATCCTTCAAGAATTGGCTCGACAGCAGTGCGAGGGCCGACTGGTCTTCGTGCTGGAAGGCGGCTACAACCTCATCTCTCTGTCACGCGGCGTGAGAACTGTGCTGAACGTGCTGGCCGGCGACGCACCTCCGCAACCCGGCCGGCGCGGCATTGCGGAGGTCAAAGCGGCCGCCGCCTTCCATCGCGATGCCTTTGTCAACAAGATCACTTGACCTCGATCTTGCGACGATTGGCCTTCTTATGCTTCGGCAGGGTCAGTTCGAGGACGCCGTTCTTGAAGCTGGCGGCTGCCTTGTCGGCATCGATCTCATCAGGCAGCGGCACCGACCGAGTGAAGGATCCGCGGAAGAATAGCGATCCGCGAATTCTGTATGCCCTAAGGGCGGCCCGTCGATAGAGACCGGAACCTTACCCGGGTGATAATCTCTGACGTGACAGCCTCGTGATGGCGATGGCCTTTGCCGCAACGGCGGCACGGTCTCATCCCGCGAGCTCCATCAACATGGCCTAGCGCCATTATCACGGATAAGAGAGAGCCCCATGAGCAACACCCCCTGGACGAGCCCGATGCCCGAGGCACAGTTCGACTTGATGCAACGCATCCTCGCCGCTCCCAGCCCGATTGGCCTGGAGGCGGCCATGACCTACGGGGTGCTAAAGCCTCACTTTGAAAGTTTCGCCCCAGCGGGCTGGCAGCTGCACCAGTTCAAGGGCCATGCGGGCGTGGTGCTGGATACCCACCCGGGCCGCGACGACCTGTTCAAGGTGATGCTGATTGGCCACGCCGACAAGATCCGCATGCAGGTTCGCTCCATCGGCGATGACGGCAAGATCTGGATCAACACCGACGCCTTCCTGCCCAACGTGCTGATCGGTCACGAGGTCACTCTGTTCAGCGAGGATCCGGAGGCGCCCGGAAGCTACCGGCGCATCGAGGGCGGCACCGTGGAGGCGCTGGGCGCCATCCACTTCTCCGACCCGGCCCAGCGAGATGGCAGCAAGGGCATCAAGAAAGAGCAGATCTACCTGGACCTGCAGATCCACGGCGAGAACAAGAAGCATCAGATAGAGAAGCTGGGCGTACGTCCCGGAGACTCGATCATCTTCAACCGACCCATCCGCCACGGCTTCAGCCCCGATACCTTTTACGGTGCCTATCTGGACAACGGCCTGGGCTGCTTCGTCGCCGCCGAGGTGGCGCGACTGATCGCCGAAGCCGGCGGCACCGAGCAGATCCGGGTAATGTTCGCCATCGCCAGCTATGAGGAGATTGGCCGCTACGGAAGTCGGGTGCTGGCCGGGGAGCTCAGGCCCGACGCCATCATCGCCGTGGATGTGAACCATGACTACGTAGCGGCTCCTGGCATCGGCGATCGGCGCATGCAATCGCTGGAAATGGGCAAGGGCTTCACTCTGTCGGTAGGCGCCATCGCCAGCGAACAGCTCAACCGAATCGTCGAGACCACTGCTCGCGAGCATGATATTCCCATGCAGCGCGACGTCGTCGGCGCCGACACCGGCACCGACGGCATGGCGGGCGTTCTTGCCTCCGTGGACTGCGTGGCCACCTCCATCGGCTTCCCGATCCGCAACATGCATACCATCTCGGAGACGGGCAACACCCGGGACGTGATGGCGGCGATTCACGCCATCACCCGCAGCCTCCAAGCGCTTGACGCCCTGCCCGACCCCCACCGTGAATTTCTGGACAATCACCCGCGTCTGGACCATGCCGGGGCGCTGGGCCATCAGGGCGCCGACAAACCCGAGACAAACGGCAAGTAGACTCCGAATTCCGGGAAAGCCGGATACCGGGAAAGCAACACGCCGCGGGGCGAGCCGGGAGGCTCGCCCCGCTGTCATGTCAGCATGGCAAGCGCTCCGGCCAACACCGGCGCCATGGGGATGGCGTTGCTTTCATGAGCGATACAATCAGTGCTCCAGATCTCGCCGACACCCGCATTCCGAATCACCTCGAGGGCATTGCCGGCAAACAGCGCATGGGTCAGCGCCACGTCCACCGAGGCCGCCCCGGCGGCCAGCAGCGCCTCGGCAGCGCGAGCCACGGTATGGCCTGAACTCGCCACGTCATCCATCAGCACCACCGCCCGGCCCGCCAGCGGCGTGTCGGGCAGACGGATCTCGACGTCACGGTCGCCGTGGCGCACTTTTTGGCAGGTGGCATAGTCGAGGCCGGTCAGCTCAGCGGCCTGGGCCACCCACTGCAATGCCTCCTCGTCGGGGCCCAGCAGCAGCGCCCGGGGTCGTTTCTGGACAATCAGCTCGGCCAGCCGCGGGGCGCCTGAGAGGGCAATGGCATGTGCGATGGGAATCGCCTGGTCAAGACGATCGATGCGGTGCAGGTGGGGGTCCACGGTGATCACCCCATCGAAGAGTTCGGCAAGGAACCCACCGATGATGGTCTGACTGACGACCTCGCCGGCGTGGAAGGCGATATCCTGGCGCATGTAGGCAAGATAGGGCGCCACCAGGATCAGGCGCTTCGCCCCGCGGCCGCGGGCATGGCGCACCAGCAGCAACAGCTCGACCAGCTTGTCGTTGGGCCGATCCAGACTGCGATAGATCACCAGAGTCTCGGGAAAGGCCCCTGCCTCGGCGAAGGGCAGGGTGAGCTTGAGTTCCTCGTCAGGGAAACGATGGCACTCGACCTCACGCGTAGCAAGGCCACAGGCATCGGCCAGACGACGGGCCGGCGCAGCCTCGTCAGGAAAGTGCAGCAGTAAAGTGGTCATCGGGCCTCCCTGATAAGGATTTGTCGTTCAGAACTCGACGTTGAGCCGGGTAATCTGATCGGCCTCTCCGAGGCTGAAACCGCTGTCCCGCTCGCTGGACTGGTGGGCGAAGGCCAACTCATTGCGAAAAGCCGCATACACCCGATAGAGCGACTGACCCGCCTCGACGCGGTCGCCAATGCGCGCCAGCAGGTCGACGCCGGCCCCAGCGGCCTTGGGTGCCCCGGCGAGACGGGCAATCCGCGCCAGCTTGAGGTTGTCGATGCCGATCACCACACCGCTCTCGGCTGCCACCACGTCGAAGGCGTGGGGTGCCAATGGAGGAGCGTCAGGATCGAAGGGCTTACCCCCCTGGGCCGCGATGATCGCCTGCATCTTTTCCAGGGCACGGCCGCAATCAAGGATATCCCGGGCGATGCCGAAGCCCTCGCCGCCACGAACGTCAGGGTCGAACTCCAGCATGCGACCCGCCAGTCGCAGTGCCTTCTGGCGCAAGTCCATGGGCGCCTCGGGATGGTTGGTAAGCACACGCATCACGTCGCGGGCCTCCAATACCGGACCAATTCCCTGCCCCACCGGCTGACTGCCGTCTGTGATCACCACGTCCAGGGTCAGGCCCATGCGTCCGGCCACGAACTCGAACAGCTTGCGCAGCTGGCGGGCCTCAGGCATGGAACGCACTTTGGCATGGGGCCCAACCGGGATATCGAGCAGCAGGTGGGTGGAGCCCGCGGCCACCTTCTTGGAGAGGATCGAGGCCACCATCTGCCCCGGGGAGTCGATGGAGAGCGGGCGCTCCACCGAGATCAGCACGTCGTCGGCAGGCGAGAGCTGGCTGGTGCCGCCCCAGGCCAGGCAACCGCGATGGGTGCGCACGATGTCGCCCAGCACGTCGAAGGGAAGGTCAACGTTGGCCAGCACCTCCATGGTATCGGCGGTTCCCGAAGGCGAGGTAATGGCCCGCGACGAGGTCTTCGGGCAGAGCAGCCCGTGAGCGGCGACGATGGGTACCACCAGCATGGAGGTGCGATTGCCGGGAATGCCGCCGATGCAGTGCTTGTCCACCACCGGGTGCTCGTGCCAGTCGAGGCGGCGCCCGACGCGGATCATGGCATCGCTGAGGTAGAACACCTCCTCACGGTCAAGCTCCCCGCGATCGCAGGCCACCACGAAGGCGGTCAGCTCAATCTTGGAGTAGCGCAGTTCGGCGATGTCGCGAATGATGCCGCAGAAGTCGTCGCGGGAGAGGCGCTCACCGGCCAGCTTGCGGTGCAGGGCCGGAATCGAGGCCGGCGGCTCGGCCTGGGAGACGCTGACCGGGTACCCCTCCCTGGCGCCCAGGGAGGCAAAAGCATCCTCCGAGAGGCCAAGCTGCATGGGGTCGACGATGCTGGTGTCGTCCACCACGTTGAGGCTGGCCAGGATACGCTGGCCGTTGGCGCGCACCTCCACCTTGGAGAGGGCCTGGAAGCCCTCGGCACGGTAGAGGTCACACTCGCGGTGCAGATAGGCGACGTTCTCGCGGTAGGTATCGATGCCCACGCGCTTCAGGGAGAGCGGCGACAGGGTATCGTCCAGTGCCTCCGACTCGGAATGGGACTTCTTCATGGCACCCTTCCATGTGGCATGGCCGGTCAGAGGAACGACATCCGGCCATGCTGGATTCTCATAATGCATCGTATCAGCCCCCCGGCATGCCGTCATGACGATGCTCTGGCGACCCGAGGGGTGTAGGCTGCTGTAATGGGCAACCCAGAGGAGAAGAGACGATGCGCTTGGCAATCATGGGCTGCGGGGGCGTGGGCGGCTACTTCGGAGCACGCCTGGCTGAGGCGGGTCACGACGTGACCTTCATCGCCCGAGGTGAGCACCTGGCGGCGATGCAGCGTGAAGGGCTGAGGATCTCCAGCACCGAGGGCGACGTACACCTGGCCAAGGTAAAAGCCACCGACGACCCGGCCCGAGTGGGTGCCATGGATGCCGTTCTCGTGGCCGTGAAGGCCTGGCAGGTGGCCGAGGCGGCCAAGGCGATACGCCCGATGATCGGCCCCGACACCTTCGTGGTGCCGCTGGAGAATGGCGTCGAGGCCGCAGAGACTCTCTCCGCCGTACTCGGCGGCGCCCACGTGCTCGACGGCCTGTGCGGCATCCTGGCCTGGCGAGAGAGCCCCGGATACATCAAGCACGCCGGAGTCTCGCCCTTCGTGCGTTTCGGCGAGCGCGACAACCGCCACAGCAAGCGCGCCGAGCGACTCAAAGCGGCCTTCGACCAGGCGCGAGGCCTCACCGCCGAGATCCCCGACGATATCCAGGTCGCCGTATGGAGCAAATTCCTGTTCATCTGCGCCATGAGCGGCATTGGCAGCGTGACACGAGCACCGATCGGCGTGACTCGCACCCTGCCCGAGACCCGCGCGCTGATCGAGCAGATACTTATCGAGATCACCGCGGTGGCCCACGCACGCGGCGTGGCGCTGCCCGGGGATGCCGCGGCCCAGGCCATGCGTTTCGTTGATGCACTGCCTGCTGAGAGCACCGCCTCCATGCAGCGAGACATCATGGCGGGCCTGCCCTCGGAGTTGGAGGCCCAGAACGGCGCCGTGGTCCGCCTGGGTCGCGAGGCCGATGTGGCGACGCCGGTCAATGCCATGATCCACACCGTCCTGCTGCCCCAGGAGCGCCAGGCTCGGAGCAGCGCCCGAGAGTGACGCCGGGCGAGTACATCGGCCGTCTATTAACCGGATGCAGATGACGATATGCATCAGAAATATCAATTCTACTCATTGAACATCGTCATTCATTGCCAATCACAATAAATGGCGGGGTTTGTTAAGCTTTCAACCGTCGAGTGAGGCAATCCGCCGCAGCTCGCCTGCGTTTTTTCATCTCGGCCAGTGCCCCGCCGTCCTTGTGGCGGCGGGGTGCCCCCGGGGTGATGCCGGCCTTGCCGGCGCGCCGCCGCGATCACGAGGAGAGTCGACTTGGAACTGATTCAGTACGCACTGGATAACATTGACCTGCTGCTCACCCGCACCATCGAGCATATTTCCCTGGTGGGCGTGGCCGTGGGGATTGCCACTCTCACGGGGGTGCCCATCGGGATCGCCATTACCAAGAACGAACAGGCCGCGCGCTGGGTACTCTATGTGGCGTCGATCATTGTCACCATCCCGTCGATCGCCCTGTTCGGCATCATGATTCCGGTGCTATCGATCTTCGGCCACGGCATCGGCTACGTGCCTGCGGTGATCGCAGTCCTGCTCTACTCACAGCTGCCGATCATCCGTAACACCTACACCGCCATCAACAATGTCGACCCGGCCTTGCGCGAGGCCGCCAGGGGAATCGGCATGAGTCCGAACCAGCGGTTACGGCGGGTAGAAATCCCGCTGGCGATACCGGTCATCATGGCCGGGGTGCGCACCGCCGTGGTGCTCAACATCGGGGTCATGGCGATTGCTGCCTATATCGGCGCCGGGGGCCTTGGCACCTTCATCAGTCGCGGGATCTCCCAGTCAGATCCGCGTCAGCTGATCGTGGGTGCTATCGCGGTGAGTTTGCTGGCCATCATCGTCGACTACACCCTGCTCTTCATTCAGAAGCGCCTGACGCCCAGGGGAATGGAACTCGACACCTCAACCGCCTGACAGCGAGCCCCTGATGACCGAGACGACAAGGATATCCAAATGATCCAACTCGATAACCTGACCAAGGTCTTCGACACGCCCAAGGGCGCGGTGGTCGCCGCCGACCATATCAGCATGAAGGTGCCCAGCGGCGAGATCTGCATCCTGCTCGGGCCATCGGGCTGCGGAAAAACCACCACCCTGAAAATGATCAATCGCATCGTGAAGCCGACCTCCGGCAAGGTGTTCATCAACGGTGAGGACACCACCGAAATGAATACCCAGGACCTGCGCCGCAATATCGGCTATGTGATCCAGCAGATCGGCCTGTTCCCCAACATGACCATCGAGGAAAACATCACGGTGGTGCCCCAACTTCTTGGCTGGGACAAGGCGCGCTACAAGGAGCGAGCCCGTGAACTGATGGCGATGATCTCCATGGAACCCGATGCCTTCCTCAAGCGCTTCCCCAGCGAGCTATCCGGCGGTCAGCAACAGCGTATCGGCGTTGCCCGGGCGCTGGCCGCCGACCCACCGGTGATGCTGATGGACGAGCCCTTCGGCGCCATCGACCCGATCAACCGGGCGGTGATCCAGGACGAGTTCCTCAAGATGCAGCAGGAACTCAATAAGACCATCATGTTCGTCAGCCACGACATCGACGAGGCGATCAAGATGGGCGATAAGGTGGCGATATTCCGCGAGGGCAAGCTGGTACAGCACTCCTCGCCCGACGACCTGCTGGCCGCGCCGAAAAACGCCTTCGTCGAGTCCTTTCTGGGTGAAGACCGCGCGCTCAAGCGTCTCAACCTGGTCAAGGTGCACGAGGTGGTCTCCGACGAGATCGCCACGGTGAGCCCCGGCGATACTCTGGAGACGGCGCTGGCCAAGATCGAGGATTACGGTTATCAGAATGCCATCCTGATGGTTAATGACCAGCGCCAGCCGGTGGGTTTGATCACTCGGGCCAAGGCGCGCACCACCAAGGGCTACTGTCGTGACCACTTCGAGAACGTGCCAGGCACGGTGACGTTGGACGACGACCTGCGCAAGGTTGCCTCGCTGATGTTCTCTCAGGATGCCACCTGGCTGCCTTGCGTGGACGATGAAGGCCGTGTCTGCGGCCAGATCACCCAGCGCGCCATGACGCACCACCTGGGTTCACGCTTCCGAGCCCGTGAGGCCGCTACCCGGAATCCCGACAGCGCCGTCAAGGAGTGAGCCGATGCCAATCCAGAGCCTGAAAGGGGCCCTGCGTGCACTCCTGCTGGTGGCGATCTTCTTTGCCGGGGTATGGAGCCAGTCGAGCGGGGTCATCGATGACTTCATTTTCTATTTGCCCGATGTGCAGTACCTGGCCGTCCAGCACCTGTGGCTGACAGCGATCTCGGGTATCCTGGCGATTATTGTGGCCATACCGCTGGGCATCCTGCTGTCGCGCCCCAGCATGTCTCGCTGGGCGGAATCGCTGATGCAGGTGCTTAACGTCGGCACCACCATCCCGACACTCGCCGTACTGGCACTCTCCATGAGCTTCCTGGGTATTGGCATGGTGCCCGCGGTGTTCGGCCTGTTTGTCGCCACCCTACTGCCGATCACTCGCAACACCTATGTCGGACTCAAGGGCATCGATCCCGCCTTGATGGAGGCCGCCGCCGGTATCGGCATGTCGTCGACGCAGCGCCTGCTTCGGGTGGAACTGCCCAATGCTCTCTACGTCATCTTCGCGGGCATGCGCACTGCCCTGACCATCAATGTGGGCACCGTGCCACTGGCTTTTCTGATCGGTGCCGGCGGACTGGGTGAACTGATCTTTACCGGCATCGACCTGTACGATCCAGTGATGATGTTAGCCGGTGCGATTCCCACCGCCCTCTTGGCGATCGTTGTCGATGCCCTGATCGCCGTCATTGCCTTCCTGGTGGTGCCGCGCGGGGTCAACCCATCGCGCGCATGACCGTTCGAACCAAGCCACACCATTACAAACCGCACTAGGAGAAGACCCCATGAAACACCTGATGACTGCCCTTTCCGGCCTCGCCCTGGCCGGTGCCATGACCACCGCCGTCTCCGCCGACATCACCGTCGGAGGAAAGAACTTCACCGAGCAGCAGATCCTCTCCAACATGACCACCCAGTACCTGGAGGGGTTGGGCTACGACGTGCAGAACCGCTCCGGCATGGGCTCCGCGGTTCTGCGTCAGGCCCAGGAAAATGGCCAGATCGATCTCTACTGGGAGTACACCGGCACCTCGCTGATCAACTACAACGATGTCACCGAACGCCTGTCGCCGGAGGAGACCTACGCGAGGGTCAAGGAACTCGACGCCGCAAAGGGCCTGGTGTGGCTGGAACCCTCCCATGCCAACAACACCTATGCCCTGGCCATGCGCGAGCAAGATGCTGAAGATCGCGGCATCGCCACTCTCTCCGGCCTGGCCCAGGCAGTTAACGACGGCGTGGACCTGACCTTTGCCCTGAACGCGGAGTTCTATGCACGCGAGGACGGCTGGCGGCCGCTGCAGGAAGCCTATGACTTCAGCGTCGGGCGCAGCGACGTCAAGCGCATGGATTCTGGCCTGGTCTACCCGGCCCTGCGCGACGGCGATGTGGAGGTGGGTCTTGTCTTCGCCACCGACGGTCGTATCCCGGCCTTCGATTTCCGTGTTCTCGAGGATGATCAGGGCTACTTCCCGGCCTACGCCCTGACCCCGGTCGTGCGCCAGGAGACCCTCGAAGAGAACCCCGAGCTCGCCGACCAGATGAACAATCTCTCGGCGCTGCTTGACGACGCGACCATGGCCGCACTCAACGCGCGAGTCGACGTTGAGCGCAAAAACATCGAAGACGTGGCCCAGGCATTCCTCGAGGACAACGAGCTGCTGTGACCCATCCACAGATGGCTGGCATAATGCCAACCGTTGCGTACCGCAAGAAAGGCCGCCCGAGGGCGGCCTTCTTCATTCGAGGGGGGTGAGATGCACTATCAGGATAGACTCAGGGTCGGTGCCGCGCAGATCAACGGCGAGCTCGGGGCCGTGGACGACAACCTCGACCGCCACCTCGAGCACATCAAGGAAGCTCGCCAACGGGGACTGGCGCTGCTGGTCTTCCCCGAACTCTCGCTGACCGGCTACGGTCTGGGCAACCTCGTGATGCAGGTGGCCATGCCCCTGGAGGACCCACGCCTGCAAACGCTGGCCCAGGCCTGCGGCGACATGCAGACGGTGGTCGGCTTCGTCGAGGAGGCGAGCCCCGGCGAGTACTTCAATGCCCTGGCCATCCTGCAACATGGCAAGCTCGTCGCCGTGCACCGCAAGCTCAACCTGCCCACTTACGGCGGCCTGGAAGAGGGTAAGTGGTTCACCCACGGCAGCGAACTGACCCATACCGAGATCCTCCCCGGCTGGTCGGCCACCCAGCTGATCTGTGCCGACCTGTGGAACCCGGCCCTGGTTCACGCCGCCCTGCTGCCTCGACCCACAGTGCTCTGCGCACCGATCAACTCCGCCAGCGGCATCGTCAGCGACGACTTTTCCAACGAGCAGAATTGGGCGCTAAACGTGCGTTTCTACGCCATGACCTACGGCACCCCGGTCATCATGGCCAATCGCTTCGGACCTGAGAATGGCAGCCATTTCTGGGGCGGCTCGCGGATCCTCGGCCCTCGCGGCGAACTGCTCGCCGAGGCCGAAGAGTGCGAAATGCTGATCAATTGCGAACTATCGCGCACCGCTATCGCCCGAGCGCGCTTCGAGCTGCCCACCCACCGCGATGCCGACACCCCGCTGATCCGCGAGCTGATGGCCGGCTATCGCTGACCACAGACAAACGACAACGCCATCGGCCGAGAATCGCGACATTAATGGGTCCCGACAACGAATCACCACCCTGCAGAAAGAAGCTGGATCTAGGGCAGTTCACCCAATGCTATCGCCCATCCGGGAGGGATGGGCGATATGAGTGCTCAGACTCGGGTTGGCATCAGCTTGAGCAAATCGGCCGCGCATCCTAGGCATCGACGCGTGCCGTGATGCGCTAGTCAAGCGGCGAGCCTTGGCGAACGCCAAGGCGAATACTGGATAAATATCAGGTAGTGGCTTAGGCTTTCTTCATGACTCGCACCATGATTCGCACGGACAAATGGCCACTACACGCCACGACGCAGCAGCGACACCTGATGCGTCTGACGCTGGCGGAGTACCGTCAGTTCTGCCGTGCGTTGTCGGTGGTGGTCCTGGCCAACTGGCCGTCGCTGCAGCAGGCCCCCAGCTTTGCCGCTGCCGTGGAGCGGCTGATGCACCCGACCAAGAAGAACCCCTCGCCTCGCCACCACTACTTCGTGAAGCGTTTCTACAAGTTCCCGTCCTACCTGCGCCGAGCCGCCATCGAGTTCGTCAAGGGCCAGGTATCGAGCTACCTGACCCGCTATCGGGCCTGGCAGGCGGGAGATCGCCAGCGGAAAAATGCCCAGCCGCCGCGCTTCAACCCCGTAGCCGGCTGCTATCCGGTGATGTATCGCGGGCAGCTGGTCAAATTCGACACCGACTTCACCACCGCCAGTTTGAAGCTGTGGGACGGCAAGGAGTGGCTCTGGCACGACGTGGCGATCAAGGCGGTGCGCCAGCGCCATCGTCTCGGCACGGTGAAGTCGCCTACCCTGGTGCTCAATCGGCACTGCCACCTGGCGGTGCCAGTGGACATCAATCCAGGAAGCCTCCCCGATCAACAGCGCGTCTGCGCCGTGGACGTGGGGATCAATACGCTGGCCACGGCCAGCATCGTGACACCGGACGGCACTGTCGCGGCGCGTGGATTCTTCCACCCCGCCGCGGACATAGACCGTCGTGACAAGCGCGCCACGCTGATTCGCCGCAAGGCGCGCAAGACCGCCAAGCTCTCCAAGGGGTTTGGGCGAAGGTGGTACCGCAAGGCCCAGCACATCAACGAGCAGATAGCCCAGCAGACCTCCCGCCGACTGATTGACTTCGCGCTGGCACAGGGCGCCGATGTGATCGTGCTGGAGGACTTGAAGGGCTGGCGACCCAAGGCGGGCAGGAAGCGGTCGGGACTGCGCCAGCGCTTCCATCAGTGGCTGCATCGCCGGCTGGCCACGCTGGTCGAGCAGAAGATGGCCGAGGCCGGTGGTCGGGTCGTCACCGTCTATGCCCGGGGCACGTCTTCCTGGGCGTTCGACGGCTCGGGTCGCGTCAAGCGGGACAAGGGGCAATACGAACTGGCCACCTTCCCGAGCGGCAAGCAGTACAACGCCGACCTCAACGCCAGCTACAACATCGGTGCCCGCTATTGGGCCTGGAAACACAAGCTGACCCGCCGCAAGGACGGGCAGTTGTCAGCGGGTAGAAGCTCCCCTGGCAAACCGAGAACACCGGTCACGCTCTCAACGCTCTGGCGGCGAGAGCCTGAAGCCCCGCATCGATGCGTCGCATGATGCGTGGGAGTGTTCACGGGAAGTTCAGCTGGGCCTTTTCCTGGGTGTTTCGGGCGGGCCAGCGCTGAGAGATGGCCTTGCGGCGAGTGTAGAAACGCACCGCGTCGGGGCCGTAGGCGTGCAGGTCGCCGAACAGCGACTCCTTCCAACCACCGAAGCTGTGGAAGGCCACCGGCACCGGAAGAGGCACGTTGATGCCCACCATGCCCACTTCGATGGCGTCGGCAAAGCGCCTTGCGGCCTCGCCGTCGCGGGTGAACACGCAGGTGCCGTTGCCATACTGGTGGGCGTTGACCAGCGCGATGGCCTCCTCGAAGGTCTCGACACGCACCACGCAGAGCACCGGGCCGAAGATCTCGTCGCGGTAGATGCTCATCTCCGGGGTGACCCGGTCGAACAGGGTCGCGCCCAGGAAGTAGCCCGGGGAGGCCTCGACCAGCGGGTGCCGGCGGCCGTCCACCACCAGTTCGGCGCCGGCCGCGGCGCCCTGCTCGATATAGCCAGCCACCTTGTCGCGGTGGGCGGCATTGACCAGGGCACCCATATCGAGACCCTTCTCGGTGCCGGGGCCGATCTTCAGGGTGCGCGCCTGTTCACCGATGCTTGCCACCAGGGCATCGGCGGTGGCATCGCCCACGCAGACCGCCACCGAGATTGCCATGCAGCGTTCGCCGGCGCTGCCGTAGGCGGCACCGATCAGAGTGCTGGCGGCGTTATCCAGATCGGCGTCGGGCAGCACCACGGCGTGGTTCTTGGCTCCGCCCAGCGCCTGTACGCGCTTGCCGTTGTCGGCGCCACGGCGGTAGATGGACCTGGCTACCGGCGTCGATCCGACGAAGGAGAGCGCCTTGACCTCAGGAGCGTCGATGAGCGCTTCGACGGCCTCACGGTCTCCGTGAACCACCTGGAAGAGCCCGACGGGCAGCCCCGCCTCTCCCAGCAACTCGGCCATCTTGAGGGACGTCGAAGGCGCCTGCTCGGAGGGCTTGAGAATGAAGGCGTTGCCGCAGGCAATGGCCATGGGAAACATCCACAGCGGCACCATGGCCGGGAAGTTGAACGGGGTGATGCCGGCGACAATACCCAGCGGCTGATGGTTGGACCAGGTGTCGATGCCCGGACCGGCGTTATGGGAGTATTCCCCCTTGAGCAGCTCCGGCACGCCGCAGGCGTAATCAACATTCTCGATGCCTCGCTTGAGTTCGCCCATGGCGTCCTCGAGCACCTTGCCATGCTCGCGACTGATCAGCCCGCAGATCTCGTCGGCGTCGCGCTCCAGCAGCATCTTGAAACGGAACATCACCTGGGCGCGCTTGGCAGGAGGCGTGTCGCGCCAGGCAGGCTGTGCCGCCCGGGCGGCATCGATGGCACGCTCAACTATCCCGGCGTCCGCCATTGGCACGCGGCCGATCACCTTGGCGCTGGCGGGATTGGTCACGTCCAGATGGCGTTCGCCTTCCAGGCGCTCGCCACCGATCCAGTGGGTCAGGGTCTGCATCTCGCGTCCTTGTGCTTCAGTATTCACGGCCGAGCAGCGCCTCGTTGAAGGGGTAGCGGGAGAGCTTCGCGATACCGGTGTCGGTGATCAACACCTCCTCCTCGAGCTTGACGCCGTCGGCGCCGCCCACCTCACCGATGTAGCTCTCCACCGAGACCACCATGCCCGGCTCGAGGACGCCGTCCGAGGAGAAACGGTCGAAGTCCATGTGGTGGGCCACCAGCGGTGTCTCGCCGTGCATGCCGACGCCGTGGATGATCGAGGGGTAGCGGCGGTCCAGGAAGCGCTCGGGGATTTTCCAGGCCTGCTCGGAGATCTCGCGATACGTCATCCCGGGCTTGAGGATGCCCATATTGTGGTGCACCTGGTCATAGGCCATGCGGTAGAGTTCGCGCTGATAGGCACTGGGCCGGCCCGGGCCGACGTGGAAGGTGCGCGAGAAGTCGGAGTAGTAGCCGTGGCAGCCGATAGTATCGGTGTCCAGGGCGACCAGCTCGCCGGGGCGAATCTTGCGGTCGCTGGCCTCGTGGAACCAGGGATTGGTGCGCGGCCCGGAGTTGAGTAGGCGGGTCTCGATGAACTCGCCACCCCCGCGGATCACTTCGCCGTACATGATGGCGAACAGCTCGTTCTCGGTAACGCCGGGCTTGATAGCGGCTTCCACCTCGGCCACCGAGGCTTCGCTTGCCGCCATTGACTGGGCCAGGCAGGCGATCTCCTCGGGGGTCTTGATACGTCGGCAGTGCAGGGTGTCCTGCATGCAGTCGTAGACATCCAGCCCCTGAGCTTCCAGCGAGCGGGCCAGGTTGAGCGCACAGCGGTCCAGACCGACTTTCTTGTTACCGTGGCCGTGCTCCTGGACCAGCTCGGCGATCTCGACGCCGAAGGGATCCGAAGAGAGGTTGTCGCGCTGGTTCACCGCCGACCACACCACCTTGGAGGTGCGCGCTTCGTCGATGGTCTCCAGCCAGGTGGAAATGTGAGCGCTGCCCGGGTACTCGAAGAGGATGATCGGCCCGTCCAGCGGCACATAGACATAGCGGGTGGAGTTGCGCAGGAAATAGCCGAACATGTTACGCGAGCCGGTAGCGTAACGCTGATTGTTAGGATCAAACAGCACCAGGGCGGCGTAACCCTGCTCGGCCATCATGGCCTTCAGGCGCTCCAGACGCCCGGCGCGTAGCTGCTTGGGGTCGAAGGCGGTGGGAATGCTGTCGCCGTTGGCCATCGGGGCCGAGGGCACGACCGGAATCTGCGCCGGTTCGCTGTCGGTCAGCTTTTCTGACTCGATAATGCTCATTGTGAATTCTCGCTGTGTCGTCGGGACGATAGCCGCCTGTTGCGTACCATCGGGTGGGACTTGCCTGGAGGCGCATTTAAGCGGCGCTCAGTCGGCCAGGCGGTCCGTGCGTTTCGTGCCGTTCTTGAGCATTCTTTCGTGGATCGGCGCCATGCGGCCGAAGATGCGCTCGGCGCGCTCGGGCCGACCGATGAAGCCGGGCTCCTTGGCATAGGCAAAGATCACGGTGTGGCGCTCCTTATCGCCTTCAACCGGCGTCACCCGGTGCAGCGAGTAGCGGCCGAAGAACACCTGCAGGTCGCCGGGCTGAAGGTCGAGGCTCTTGAGGCGAGAGCGATCACCGTCGATCACCGTCTCCACCGCTTCGAAGTTCTCACCCTCGGGGCTGCGAATGCCCGGGGCATATTCAAAGCGGCCGCCGCTGTGCGACTGGCGGGTCATCATGGTGACGATGAATTCGTTGGTGTCGTAGTGCCAGGGATGCTGGCAGCCCTCGCGCAGCACGTTGACCACCAGATCGGCCAACGGATCGGCATACTGGTGAATCTCCTCCATGCCCACCACCGCGCCGATAAAGCGCTGGAATCCGGGGTGCTCATAGACCTGACGGATAATGGTGTCGCCGTCGATGCAGTCACCGGCCACGAACCCGTTGGTGCGATCATCGAAGCGGTTGAGGGGATGGCTGGCAGGCAGAGCAGGGTCGCCAGCGCTGTTGTAGGGGTTGGTCTCGGTCTGGTTGTAGTGGGCCTGCGGCGAAAGGCGCTCGGTCTCGCGCTCGAGACGCGCCAGCGCCGCTTCGGGGACGAAGTTCTTGAGAACCACGCACCCATCCTTATCCAACTGGCGGCGGCAGCTCGCGATGAGCTCGCGCCCCTTCGGGCTCTCCAGCTCGTCGATGGGATAGCGTCCCAGATCGATCAGGCCGTGCAAGGATGTCGTCTGTTGCGTGTCAGCCGTGGCGTGCATCACGCTTTGCTCCTGTTCTCGGGAATGACCGTGTCTTGTCGAGATACTGGACAGAGTAATCAGCCCTCACCCATAATTGAAATGAATGGTTGAGATGCCAATCATTTCAAAGGCTCATCAATTATGGATACCGAATTACTACGCGCCTTCGTAACCGTGGCCGAGTGCCAGGGTTTCAGCGCCGCCGGCAAGGTGTTGCACCGCACTCAGTCGGCGGTCAGCCTGCAGATCAAACGACTGGAAGATCAGATGGGCAAGGCCCTGTTCGAGCGGACAAGCCGCAGCGTGATGCTGACAGGTCCCGGCGAACGGCTGCTGCCCTATGCGCGACACATGCTTAAGCTCGAGGACGAGGCACGTGAGGCGCTGGGCGGGCTGTCGCGTGGAGAGCTGATTCGATTCGGAACCTCGGAGGAGCAGGCTGCAACCTACCTGCCACGGCTGCTGCCTCGCTATGCCGAGCGCTATCCGGCTGCGCGCCTCGAGGTTCACTGCAATATCAGCGCCTCGCTGGTAGAGACCTTCCAGGAAGGGCTGCTGGACGTGGTGCTGTCGATTCGTCACGCACCGAGTCAATCGGGACACCTGCTCGGATGGGAGCCGATGGTATGGGTGGCGGCGGCAGATGTAAGGCCCGAGAACTGGGAGGTGCTGCCACTGGCCCTCAACCCCGAGGGCTGTATCTTCCGTGCCCATGCCCTGGCGTCTCTCGGCCGAACGAAACGGCGCTGGCAGCTGCGCTATGTGAGCCAGTCCCCCACAGGCATCAACCTGCCGGTGCAGGCAGGGCTGGCCATGACGGTCAAGACACCGCGCAGCGTACCGGAAGGGTGTCGAATCATCGGCGAGGAAGAGGGGCTTCCTCCCCTGGGTCAGGTGGAAATCGAACTGCATCGCCGCCCAGGCCACACTAGCGAGGCGCTGGAAGCCTTTTGCCAGGAGATCGAGGCCATCGTGACCGAGAACGAGGCGGTCGCCTCCCCCCGGCCGACCGAGTCGCTCCATCGAAACGACTGACGGTCAAGGGGGCCACGCTAGGGTCAATTGCGCTGACTGGGGGTCAATTGCGCTGATAGGTGCCGACAAGGCGGTTCATACCGAGCAGGTGGGGCTCGACCCGGACCAGCAGATCGTGAAGTGTCAATCCTTCAGGCAGGTCGTCGGTGGGCTTGTCCAGCGCCATCAGCCAGAAATAGTAACGGTGGGAACCGTGACCTTCCGGCGGCATGGGGCCACCGTATCCCAGCTTGCCGAAATCATTCTTGCCGCTTCGTCCCGCCGAGGTCGCTTCCTCCAGCGTAGTGGTGGACGCCGGGATGTTGTAAAGCACCCAGTGCACGAAGCCGTAGGTGCCGTTCTGAATCAGCGGCGCATCAGGGTCGTGGCAAATCAGCGCGAACCCCTTGGTACCCGCCGGCGCATCCCGCCAGGTCAGCGCCGGGGAGAGATCGTCACCCTCACCGGTGTATCTGTCGGGAATCGCCCTTCCATCATCGAAGGCGGGGCTGGTGAGTCGCAGGGTCGACAGGGCAAAGGCCATCGGTGATCCTCCAGGTAGAAGCTCAGTAAGTGCCGGTTCAGCGTGGGAAACAAACAAGGAGCTGTCAACATGCCCAAGCGTCTGCTGATCGTCATCCATGCCCCCTCCCCCAACACCCAGGTACTCAGTAAGGCCGCTGAACGTGGCGCCTGCCACCCCGAGATCGAGGGCGTCGCGCTCACCATCAAGTCGCCGTTGGAGACGGTCCCCGAGGACGTGCTGGCCTGCGACGCCATTCTCATCGGTACCACCGAGAATCTTGGCTACATGGCGGGTCTGACCAAGGACTTCTTCGACCGCAGTTACTACCCGGTCCTTGAGGAGAAGCAGGGTCTGCCCTGCGCGCTCTATGTGCGTGCCGGCCATGACGGCACGGGCACTCGTCGAGCCGTGGAGAGTATCGTCAGCGGGCTGCGCTGGAAGTGGGCACAGGAACCACTGATCCTGCGCGGAGAGTGGCAGGAGGGATTCGTCGAGCAGGTGGAGGAACTGGCCATGACGATGGCGGCAGGGCTTGAGGCCGGCGTGCTCTAAGCTTATGCGATTAAATTTCGTTGAAGACGTCTGCTGCTTTTTCAGCGCCTACTATATTGATTGAACACACGCATGATCAGGGATCATCAAGGCGTCGTACGGGCCATTTGATGTGCCTCTCCGGATCAAGCGACAACAAGATAATGACGACAAAACAACAACCCTCGTCGACAAGACACGATTCGAAGGCTTCCCTTCTTCGGCTTTAGATCTACTCTCAATGCCTGCTTGTCTCTGGTCGACGCATTCAATGCGAGGTGAGTCATGAAACCTACTGCTGGGCTGCTGGCCATTGGCCTGACCAGCCTGTTCCTGTGGAGTTCGCCCCCTGCCCAAGGAGATGAGTCTCTGACCATCGGCACGGCAAGCCCAGCCGGGGTCTACCACCTTGCCGGACGAGCCATCTGCCGTGTCATCGACATTCCCTGCACCGCTGAGTCCAGTGAAGGTTCGAGTGCCAATCTCCGGGCCCTGAGAGAGGGGGAACTGCAGGTGGCGCTGGCCCAGTCCGACATCCATTTCTATGCCGCTAATGGCAGCGAGGCCTTTCGGGAGATCGGTCCAGACTCCGATCTGCGATCGGTCTTCTCGCTGCACAGCGAGCCCTTCACCCTGGTGGTGAGACGCGATGCCGGTATCGAGGGCTTCGATGACCTGGTGCAACGCTCTGTTAACATCGGCAATCCCGGTTCGGGACAGCGGGGCACCATGCTGCGCCTGATGGATGCGAGAGGCTGGAGTCGCAGCAGTTTCCGACTGGTCAACGACCTGCCCGCCGACCAGCAGTCGATGGAACTCTGCCACGGCAACATCGACGCCATGGTCTATACCGTGGGCCATCCCAACGCTTCGGTGGCCCAGGCCATTCGCCTGTGCAATGCCGCCCTGATCGACGTACAGGGCGATGCCATCGATCTGCTGGTCGAGGCCTATCCTTTCTTCAGTCGCGCCTGGATTGCCGGCGGCCTATACGGTCCCGACCAGCCGCCAGTCAGGACCTTTGGCGTAAGAGCCACCCTGGTGGCCTCGGCCGACACCGACCCGGACCATATCTACCGACTGGTAGCCGGCGTCTTCGATAACTTTCAGCGCTTCAAGGCCTACCACCCCGCCTTCGGAATGTTGACCCCCGAAGCGATGATCCGAGATGGGCTTACCGCCCCGCTACACGAGGGAGCCCTGCGCTATTACCGTGAGCAGGGGTGGATCACCGACGAAGCCATGACGGCGAAACTGGCCCACTGACGCGGCCATGCACCAGCGCCGTCGGCACCCCGAGGGGTGCCGACGGCGCTGGTGCATAAGATACGTGTAGTGACCAGAGTGCCGGCCCAGGGCCCGGAGCCGGCACCGCATGCCTACTTCAGTCGCTCGAACACTGTGGCCACCCCCTGCCCCATGCCGATGCACATGGTGGCCAAGCCGAGGGTGGTATCACGCTGCTGCATTACGTTGAGCAGGGTGGTGCAGATGCGGGTGCCTGAACAGCCCAGCGGGTGGCCCAGGGCGATGGCGCCACCGTTGAGGTTGACCTTGTCATCCAAGGCGTCGAGAAAGCCCAGGTCCTTGAGAACCGGCAGACCCTGGGCAGCGAAGGCCTCGTTGAGCTCAACGGTCTGGATGTCGTCGGCGTTCAGCCCGGCGGCCTTGAGCGCCTTCTTCGATGCCGGCACCGGACCGTAACCCATGATCGAGGCGTCGCAGCCGGCCACCCCGGTGGAGAGCACCCGAGCAATCGGGTCGAGCCCAAGCGCCTGGGCGCGTTCGAAGCTCATCACCAGCATGCCGGAGGCGCCCACGGAAAGCGCCGAGGAAGTGCCGGCGGTAACGGTACCGCCACGGGGGTCGAACACCGGCTTCAATTCGGCCATCTTCTCCAGGCTGGCATCACCACGAATCACCTCGTCGCGCTGGAACATCACCTTGAAACCGCGTTCGTCGTGACCTTCCACCCCGATGATCTCGTTGTCGAAGTAGCCCTTCTCCATGGCAGCCTGGGCGCGCTGGTGGGAGCGAACCCCGAACTTATCCTGATCCTCGCGAGAGATGCCATGCATCTTGCCCAGCAGTTCGGCAGTCAGCCCCATCATCATCGCCGCCTTGGCCGCATGCTTGCTAGCCGCCGGGTTGACGTCGACACCGTGAGTCATGGCGACGTGCTCCATGTGCTCCACACCGCCCACCAGGTAGACGTCCCCCATGCCGGCCCTGATGTTGGCTGAGGCGATATGCAGCGCGCTCATGGAAGAACCGCACAGTCGGTTGACGGTCTGGGCCGGCACGCTGCGCGGGATGCGAGTCAATATCGCCGCGTTGCGCGCGATGTTCATGCCCTGCTCCAGGGTCTGGTTGACACAGCCCCAGATGATGTCGTCGATCTCGACCGGGTCGAGGCCGGCGTTACGCTCGAGCAGCCCCTCCATCACCGCGGCAGAGAGGTTTTCGGCGCGCACGTGACGGAAGGCGCCGTTCTTGGCCTTGGCCATGGCGGTACGTACGCCGTCGACCACCACGATATCTCTCGGGTTCAAGCTCATCTCATCTCTCCTGTTCGTGGTGGGTTCAGCGCTGGACCGGGGCGGGGTAGAAGACCTCACCGGCCTTGGCCATCTCACGCAGCTTCTCGGTGGGCGCGTAGAGCGGCCCCAGCTCTTCTGCCAGACCGTCGGCCAACTTGACGAAGGCGTCCACGCCCATGGCGTCGATATAGCGCAGCGCTCCACCGCGGAACGGAGGGAAGCCGATGCCGTAGATCAGCGCCATGTCGGCCTCGGCAGCGCTTCCCACGATGTCATCCTCCAGACAGCGCACGGTCTCCAGGCAAAGCGGCACCATCATTCTGGCGATGATGTCCTCGTCGCTGAACTCGCGGGTCTCCTTCACCACGCTCTTGATCAGTTCGATGGCAGCCTTGTCGGTGACCTTTTTCGGCTTGCCCTTCTTGTCTTCCTCGTAGGCGTAGAAGCCCTTGTCGTTCTTCTGTCCCAGGCGATCGTTCTCGAACATCGCCTGGATGGCACTTTTGCCCCCGCCTTCACCCTTGGCTTCACCGCCGAGGCTACCCATGCGCTCCGGAAATCCCTCGGCCATCACCTCGCCGGCATGCACGGCGGTATCCAGGCCGACAACGTCGAGCAAGTAGGCGGGGCCCATGGGCCAGCCGAATCTCTCCATGATCCTGTCGACACGCTGGAAGTCGGCGCCCTGCTGCATCAGCAGGCTGAAGCCGCCGAAATAGGGAAAGAGCACGCGGTTGACCAGAAAGCCCGGGCAGTCGTTGACCACGATGGGCGTCTTGCCCATGGCACGGGCGTAGGCCACGGTAGCGGCCACCGCGGCATCACCGGTCTTCTCGCCGCGAATCACCTCGACCAGCGGCATGCGGTGTACCGGGTTGAAGAAGTGCATGCCGCAGAAATTCTCGGGCCGCTTGAGATTCTTCGCCAGGCGCGTGATGGAGATGGTGGAGGTGTTGGAGGCCAGTATGGTCTCCTCGCCTACCAGGCCTTCGACCTCGGTGAGCACCGCGCCTTTTACCTTGGGGTTCTCGACCACCGCCTCGACCACCAGATCGACATGGCCGAAGTCACCGTAGGAGAGCGTTGGCCGAATGTTAGTGAGCTTCTCGGCCATCTGCTCGGTCGTGAGCTTCTTGCGTTCCACTTGCTTGGCGAACAGCTTGCGGGCCTCCTTGAGGCCGAGCTCGATGGCGTCGTCCTTGATGTCCTTCATCAGGATCGGCGTGCCCTTGGAGGCGCTCTGATAGGCGATGCCACCGCCCATGATGCCGGCACCGAGCACCGCGGCCTGCTTGACCGGGCGCGCTTGCTTCTCGTATTGGCCGCCCTTCTTCTTGACCACCTGATCGTTCATGAACAGACCGACCAGGTTGAAGGCCACATCGGTCATGGCCAGCTTGGCGAAGGCCTTGGCCTCGATAGCCTGGGCCCTGGAGCGCTCCTCGCCGGCCCCCTTCTGAATCACCTTGATCGCCTCCACCGGCGCCGGGTAGTGCGGTCCCGCCTTGCCGGCCACGTAACCCTTGGCGGTCTCGAAGGTCATCATCTGTTCGATGGGGTTGAGCATGAGGGGCCGTTGCTTCTCTTCGCGACGAACCCGGTAGTCCAGCTCGCCGGCTATGGCCCGGGCCAGGATGTCACGGGCGGCTTCCTCGAGCCGCTCGGCGGGCACCACGGCGTCTACGGCCCCCACCTTGAGGGCCGCCCCGGCCTGGTTCTGGGTGCCCCCGGCAATCCACTCGATAGCATTGTCGGCGCCAATCAGGCGCGGCAGGCGCACGCAGCCTCCCCAGCCCGGCAGGATGCCCAGCTGTGTCTCGGGCAGGCCGATCTGGGCCTTGTCGCTCATTACCCTGAAGTCGGTGGTCAGCAGCACTTCGCAGCCGCCGCCCAGGGCAAGGCCGTTGATGGCGGTGACGGTGGGAAATGGCAGATCCTCGATGGCATTGAAAATGCCGTGAACTCGATGAAGCATCGACTCCAGAAATTCGGCGCCCTTGCCGAACATGGCTTGGAACTCGGTGATATCGGCGCCGACGATAAAGGCTTCCTTGGCGCTGGTCAGTATGAGCCCCTTGAGGCCCTTATCAGACTGGATAGCCTTGACCGCTTCGTCCAGCTCACTGATCACCGCGCCGGAGAGCTTGTTGACCGACTCGCCCTGCAGGTCGAAGGTAAGCTTGGCAACGGCGTCGTCGTCGTCGTCGCGCGACACCGTAATGGCATTGCCTTGATAGATCATCCGCGAATCTCCCGATTTCATACGGTCGTTTGAATGCACACAGCTTGGGTCACGAACGTCGGCTCGTCAACCCCTACCCACGTCGCTGCCTCGACGCAGCGCCGGGTGTTAGGCTTGCACCATGCCACCACCCAGAGTAGCCCCGCCTCATGCCACCATCCTTTCAACGGCCTGACGAACAACCGGAAGCCACTCGGCTGAGTCAACTTCAGGTGCGTATCGAGGCGCTCGTCGAGCGTCTGCGACCCTGGCGCTGGCTTTGGCCACCCGTGGCATTCGGTGCCGGGCTAGGCAGTTTCTTTATGGTGGAGCGCCAGCAGTGGCTGGGCGCTCTGCTGGCGTTGGGCATGCTGGCAGCCTGGCTGCTGCTGCTCTTCGAGAGCCTGATCGGACGGCTGCTGGCCCGTCGTGGATACCCCCCTCTTCCCCACGCGGCAACCCTGTTCATTGCCCAGATGATTCATCAGGAAACGCTGTTCTTCTCACTTCCCTTTCTGCTGGCCACCACCGTATGGAGCAGCGGCCAGGCGCTGTTCACCCTGCTGCTGGTTGGGCTGGCAGTGTTCTCCATCGTTGATCCCCTCTACTACCGGGTGGCAAACCGCTATCGCTGGCTCTATCTGATCTTTCATGCGCAGTGTGTCTTTCTGGTCGTGCTGGTTACCCTGCCGGTCATGCTGCAGCTCACCACCGGCCAGAGCCTCAAGCTGGCGCTGGCCGCCATGCTGCTGTTCAGTATGCCAAGCCTGCTGCATATTACCGCCCAACAGCCTGGCAAACGCTGGCTGATGATGCTGGCCCTGCTGCCGCTGCTCGCCGGGCTGGCCTGGATGGGACGCATCTGGGTACCGCCGGCCAACCTGTGGCTAGGCAGTGCCGCGCTCTCGCCCGCCTTCGACGAGGAGGCCAGGAGCCCCCAGGGCGAACTGCGTCTGACGCCGGAGGCACTGGCCGGAAAAGGGCTCTACGCCTTCACGGCGATTCGCGCACCGCGAGGACTGAAGGAGGAGGTGTTCCATGTTTGGCGACACGACGGAGAGGAGATTGATCGCATCACGCTGAATATCGAGGGCGGACGAGAAGCAGGCTATCGGGCCTGGAGCCACAAACAGAACTTCCCGGGCGACCCTGCGGGACATTGGCGCATCGACGTGATGACAGACAGCGGGCAGCGCATCGGCGTGCTGCGTTTTCGGGTGGCCGACAATGAGGACGCCAGCCTGGCCGATGGTCGTGAGCTGCTGATCGGTATCGAAGGGCTGCGCCGGCTGGTGCCAGGGCGACGCACTGACGAGTGATATGATAAGCCGGCTTGCATTTCACGCATCGGGTTCACAGAATCCAGTCAACGCCTATGGAACCCCTAGCTCATGCACGAAAATATCGGTTTTCAGCTCAGCCGCCTGCCGCGTCTGTGGCGCGCCATCATCGACGAGCGCCTGGCACCGCTGGGACTGACCCAGACGCGCTGGGTCACGCTCTATCACCTGTGGCGACTCGGTGACGGCCAGCCCCAGTGTGACCTGGCGCGTGCCATCGGCGTCGAGGCGCCTTCACTGGTGAGAACTCTGGACCAGCTGTCTCGCCAGGGTCTGGTGGAACGACGCCCCTGCGATCAGGATCGGCGCACCAAGCGGGTCTTCCTCACCCCCGCCGCCACCCCGTTACTCCAGCGCATTGACGCCGTGGTGCGTGAGGCACGCGGCGAGATGCTCGGTGGGCTGAGTGAGCAGGATGTGACAGCGCTGGCCGAACTGCTCACCCGCATCGAGAACAACGGCCTGGCCATTCAGGCACGCGACGCCGAGTTACAGGAGTGACGCCTAGACTTTCGGCTGCCCTAAGGGCACCGCAACGGCGGTGTCATCCGGCCGTCCGGCCAGGCCGTCGCGTAGCCCCTCGAAATCCGCGAGGTAGGTAGAGAAACGTGAAAAGTCCTGGGACTCCCACCACCACAGGGCCAACGCATGCCGATGAGATTGCACCACTATCGCATCCTGGGGCAGCCGCTCCAGCAACGCCTTGAGTCGGCTTTCCAACTCATTGGGCAGTGGGCGCAGTGGCTCCCATCGCCAGCGCCAGCCATACGCGAAGGATTTCAGCGCCGCACTGGCATGGTCGTCTCGCACCAGCGCGAAATCAGGTCCCGGCCGACTCTGGGGATACCCCCAACGGTAGACCGGCATGGCTGTGTCGATGCCGTGTAGAGGCGGCTTCTCAAGCTTGACGGTCAGACCGGTCTTGATGGCCGCCGTTCGCAGCGCCGAGACGCGACGCTGCCGCGGACTGGGCTTTAGCCACATCACCGGCGAGACCACCAGTAGCAGGATGAACAGGATAAACAGCCAGGTCATCGCCATCTCCAGAAAGAGTTGATGCATGAGAGTTGATGCATGAGAGTTGATGCGTGAGTCTTGATTCATGTCGTTGTCTTGCCGAGTCAGCCGGCCTAGAGTGAAGACATCCCTTCACCTCGATATCCACCCAGGAGCCCTACCATGAGCAACGAATACCGACACGTCCTGGTCGCCGTAGACCTGACCAAGGACTCCCACAAAGTGTTGGAGCGCGCGGCCCAGATTGCCGAGCGCAACAACAACGCCAAAGTTTCCATCATGCACACTCTGGAGCCGCTGGGCTTCGCCTACGGCGGCGATATTCCGATGGACCTGACCAGCATCCAGGACCAGCTCGACGAGCACGCCAAGCAGCGCCTGGCGGAGATCGCCGACCCGCACGTGACCAAGGAGAACCAGCACGTGCTGGTGGGCATGCCCGATACCGAGATCCATCGCTTCGCCGAGGAAAACGACGTGGACCTGATCGTGGTCGGCTCTCACGGCCGTCACGGCTTCGCCCTGCTGCTCGGTTCCACCTCCACCGGCGTGCTGCACGGTGCCCAGTGCGATGTCCTCGCCGTGCGGGTGGGCAAGAAAGGCGAGAGCGCCGAGTAATCAACAAGTCTTGGCGTCACGCCCCGTTCAACGGCGCCCACCGGGCGCCTTGTTCATGGGTGTTTGATCACTCTCCCGCGGCCAACGCTTCCAACTCCATCCAACGCTCCATGGTCGCGTCGAGTTCGGCTTGCCTGGCACCCAGCGCTTCCAGCGTGGTGGCGATCGTATCAGCGTCCTGCTGATAGAAACCAGGGTCCGCAATCACGGCCTCGAACCTGGCCACCTCGCCTTCGAGACGCTCGATTTCAGCCGGCAGTCCATCAAGTTCGCGCTGAAGCTTGTAGGAAAGCTTGGCGGGCTTTTTTTCCGTTTTCTTGTCTATCCTTGCCGGCGGGGCCTGGCGGGCAGCCTCGGCTTCGTCGACGCTCTGGGACGGCTCGGCGTGCTGACGAGCAGCCCCCTCCCAGGGCGCCGGAGGCAGCTTGCCACCCTGGCGGACCCAGTCGGTGTAGCCGCCCACGTATTCGCGCACCCGGCCATGGCCTTCGAAGGCCAGCACGCTGGTGACCACGTTGTCCATGAAGGCACGGTCATGGGAGACCAGCAGCAGCGTGCCATCGAAGTCGAGCAGCAGCTCTTCGAGCAGTTCCAGGGTCTCGACGTCCAGATCGTTGGTGGGCTCGTCGAGCACCAGCACGTTAGCGGGCTGGGTGAACAGCTTGGCCAGCAACAGACGGTTGGACTCTCCGCCGGAAAGCGCCTTGACTGGCTGGCGCACCCGTTCGGGAGTGAACAGGAAATCCTGCAGATAGCTCATCACGTGGCGGTCGCGACCGCCCACCGTGACCCGGTCGCTGCCCTGGGCCACGTTGTCGTAGACGGTCTTCTCGGGCTCCAGCCCGCCGCGCAGCTGGTCGAAGTAGGCAACCTGCAGCTTGGTGCCGAGCTGCACCTTGCCCTCGGTGGGTTCGAGTTGACCCAAGAGGATCTTGAGCAGGGTGGTCTTGCCGGCGCCGTTGCGGCCGATGAAGCCGATGCGGTCGCCGCGCTGGATCTCCAGCGAAAGATCGCTGATCACCGCCTCGTCGCCGAAGCGCTGAGTGACATGCTCCAGGGCCACCACCCGCTTGCCGCTGCGCTCACCGCTGTCCACGTTAAGGTTAGCCTTGCCCTGACGTTCACGGCGCTCGCTGCGCTCGCGACGCAGCTGCTCGAGGGCCCGCACCCGCCCCTCGTTACGGGTACGCCTCGCCTTGATGCCTTGTCGGATCCACGTCTCTTCCTGGGCCAGTTTCTTGTCGAACTCGGCGTTCTCGCGGGCCTCGATCTCCAGCTCATGGGACTTCTGGGCCTGGTATGCCGCATAGTCCCCGGGATAGCGTCCGAGGCGCCCCCGGTCGAGCTCGAGGATCGCCGTGGCCAGCTTGGACAGGAAGGCCCGATCGTGGGTGATAAAGAGCACCGCGCCGTTGAAGGCGGCCAGGTGCTCCTCGAGCCAGGCGATGGTGTCCAGGTCCAGATGGTTGGTGGGCTCGTCGAGCAGCAGCAGGTCGGGGTCGGCGACCAGCGCACGGGCCAGCGCCACGCGACGCCGCCAGCCACCGGAGAGCGCGGCCATCTCGGCATCCTCGGGCAGCCCCAGGCGAGTCAGCACCACATCGATACGCTGGTGGAACGACCAGCCATCGATGGCCTCGAGGCGTGTCTGCAGCTCGGCCATGCGGTGCATGTCGGGGTCGTCATCGTGAATCAGGTGGTGATACTCGGAGAGCAGCTCGCCGGCCTCGGGCAGGCCGCCGGCCACCATGTCGAAGATGGTCTGACCAGAGGCATCGGGCAAGTCCTGGGCGAGCACACCGATCTTGAGCCCCGGGGCCCGCCAGATATTGCCGCCGTCGGCCTGGATCTCCCCGGCCACCAGCTTGAGCAGCGTCGACTTGCCAGTGCCGTTGCGCCCGACCAGGGCCAGTCGCTCCCCCCTCTCCAACACCAGGTCGGCGCCGTTGAGCAGCACATGGTTACCATAGGCCAGTTGCAGCCGTTCCAGACGTAGCAGGGTCACACGCACACCTCATCCAATCTCGAAGGAGGCTAGTGTATCGCAACTCCGGCCCGCCGTGGCCCTGTCGCCATGGTGACAAGCGCTGATCCCGAGTAAACTGCGCCGCGCCCCGACGCCCCGGCCATCACGACCAGAGGAGCTTCGCCTTGGCTGAACCAACAGACACCTTTGATGACTTCCTGCCTGAGGCGCTTCGCTTCTGCGCTGCGGCCCCACTGGTGGACATCGGCGCCAACCTGACTCACGAGAGCTTCACCCGCGATCTTGCGGCGGTGCTAGGCCGCGCCCGGGCGGCAAGAGTCACTACCCTGATCCTCACCGGCACCGACCGCGAGCACGCCGAGCAGGCGGTGGCGATGGCCCGGCAGTACACCGAAGCCGGGCTCGCGCTCTACGCCACCGCCGGCGTGCACCCCCACGACGCCAGCCGCTGGGATGCCGGCCTTGCGACCGCCATGGCTGATCTGCACCGACAGCCCGAGGTGGTGGCGGTGGGCGAGTGCGGGCTCGACTTCAATCGCAACTTTTCTTCGCCCGCCGAGCAGGAGCGGGCCTTTGAGGCTCAGTTGGGCCTGGCGGCGAGCTGCGGCAAACCGCTGTTCATCCATGAACGCGACGCGGGCCAACGCATGCGAGAGATGCTGCATGCCTGGCGAGACGATATTGGCGACGCCGTGGTGCACTGCTTTACCGCCGAGCGCGACACGCTTTTTGGCTACCTGGATCTCGATCTGCATATCGGCCTGACCGGCTGGCTCTGCGATGAGCGCCGCGGCCACCACCTGCGCGAGCTGGTGGGCGAGATTCCCCTCGACCGCCTGATGGTGGAAACCGACTGCCCCTACCTGCTACCGCGTAATTTACCTGCCAAACTCAAGGGTAGGCGTCACGAGCCGGCGCTGCTGCCTTGGATCGTGCGGGAGATTGCCCACTGGCGTGGCATCGGCGAGGAAGCGCTGGCTAACGCCACCAGCGACACGGCTCGCGCCTTCTTTCGACTGCCAGCGAATCCCCAATCGATTCACCAGGAGAACTGATCATGTCCGAACTGCCCGGCTTTATCGCCGTGGAGACCGGCGAGGAAGGAGGCCTGCCGCTCGCCATTGCCTGGACGCTGCCCGACGGGCGCGTCAAGCACACCCTGATCCAACCCGAGGACGACTGGCTGGAAGCGGAAATGATCTCGCTTGGGGGATACAGCCTGGAGGAGCTCAACAGCATGGGAGTGAGCCCGCTGGACGTCATCCGTGAGCTGGAGAACGACCACTTCAGCGACACCCTCTATACGGCGGGCGTCAGCGACGACGAAGCCGCCCTGTCGCGGCTATTTGATACTTACGGACTGGATCCCTTCGTGGAGTTGGCCCCCGCCGAGAGCCTCTATAGCGGCCTTGCCCCCGGGGAATGGTCCCGGGCCCGGGGTGAGCTGTTCGGCGAACTGGGGCTGGAACCGCTGCGACCGGAGCATGAGGTGGAAGTGATGCTGCACCTCCACCAGCGCATGAGCGACCCCGACAACGAGAGCTGAGGCAGTCTCATCCCTCGGCCAGCAGAGCCCGAATGCGCTCGGCGATCTGCACTCGCGTGGGCAGCGTCAGGGTGGCTGCCGGCCCCAGCGAGATAAAGCTGTCTTCCGCCGTCAGCCGCGCCAGCCGCTCGCCGTCCACGCCCCTCTCCACCAGGCCGGTGATCAACTCCTCGCTCAGCGAGCCCGAGCGCCGGCACTCATCCACGATCAACACCCGCGTGCAGCCGGCCACTGCGCGGTACACGGTGTCGTGGTTGATACCCGTGAGCCAGCGCAAATCCACAATACGCAGCCGCTGTCCCACCGGATCGAGCTCCGCCGCCGCCTGGCGGGACAAATAGACGCCGTTGCCATAGGTGATGATGGCCAGGTCGTCGCCCTCCCCCCACTGTCCGAGTTCCCCGGGCGATACCCGATAATCGGGCCCCGGGTCTGGGAAGCACCAGCCGTCATCGCCCTCCTCCAACAGGTCTCGGGTGTGATAGCGCGCGATCGGCTCGATGATGACCACCACCCGCTGCGCCTCGTCGGCCAGGCGCACCGCCTCCTGCAGCAGCCCCACGGCATCGGAGGCGTTCGACGGGCAGGCCACCAGCAGCCCGGGGATGTCACGCAGGACGGCGATGGCGTTGTCGTTGTGAAAATGGCCCCCGAAGCCCTTCTGATAGCCGAGCCCGGCGATACGCACCACCATGGGATTGGTGAACTGGCCACCTGAGAAAAAGCTCAGGGTGGCCGCTTCGCCGCGCAGCTGATCCTCGGCGTTATGCAGGTAGGCCAGGAACTGGATCTCCAGAAGCGGCACCAGGCCGTTGTGGGCCAGGCCTATGCCCAGCCCCAGGATGCTTTGTTCATCGAGCAGGGTATCGATCACCCGGTGAGGGCCAAACCTGGCTTGCAACCGCTGGGTCACACCGTAAACGCCGCCCTTGCGGCCGATGTCCTCGCCGGCCATCACCAGGTGGTGATGGCTGGCCATCAGCCGCTGCAGGGTCTGGTTGATCAGTTTCGCCATGGTACCCGGGGCGGCTTCGACCTCGTCCTCGGCCCAGGCAGGCTGACGACGCCCGGGACGGTAGGGCGGCACAATGCTGGCCATCACCTCGGATGCACTTTCCAGCTTCGGGCGACGAATCGCCTCCTTGGCAAGCCCAACCACTTCCTCGCCGAATCGCCGATAACGGTCCGCGACTTCATCCCTCGACAGCACCCCGTGGCGGCGCAGCAGGCCGGCGCTGAACAGCAGCGGGTCACGGGCCTCCTCGGCGGCGATGCGCGATGCCGAGAGATAGCCCTGCTGGGCATCGGAGCCGGCGTGGCCGAACAGCCGCACGCAGCGCATATGCAGGAACACCGGCTGCTTGCGCAGGCGAGCGATGACTTCTGCCTCCCGAGCCACACGCCAGGTGTCGAGCAGGTCGAGGCCGTCGCAGGCCAGGTAGTGGAAGCCGGGGCGGGCCCGCATGCTGGCCTCGATCCAACCGGCAGGCGTGGGCGTGGAGATGCCGATACCGTTGTCCTCGCAGACCATCACCAACGGCAGCGGCGCCCCCTGGTAGGCCGCCCAGCCGGCGGCATTCAGCGCTCCCTGGGCGGTGGAGTGGTTGAAGGAGGCATCGCCGAAGCTGCACATCACCAGGCTGTCCATGGGCCACTCACCGCCGCCACCCAGGCGCCGCCACAGCCCCAGGCTATGAGCAGCCCCCACCGCCTTGGGCAGGTGAGAGGCGATGGTACTGGTCTGGGGCGGTATGTTGAGCACCTTCGAGCCCAGCACCTTGTGACGCCCGCCGGAAACCGGATCGTCGCGGGACGCCGCGAAGCTCAGCAGCAGGTCCCACAGCGGTGTCTGGCCAGGCACCCGGCGGCTGCGCTCGATCAGGAAGGCGGCATCGCGATAGTGCAGAAAGGCGGGATCGGTCGGGCGCAGGGCGCGGGCAATCGCCGCATTTCCCTCATGGCCGGCACTGCCGATGGTGTAAAAAGCCTCGCCTCTCGCCTGTAGACGGCGAGCCTGCAGATCCAGATGGCGACTCATCAGTTGGGATTCGAACAGCTCGATCAGTGCCTCAGGGGTCAGTGACACCTCATCGAGACTCCAGTCGCGCTCGGTCTCCGGCCACTGGTCCTGGTCGAGGGCATCGAGAAATCGCTGCTCCTGGGGGAGGGACTCACGGGAGAAAGACGAGGAAGAGGTGGCCACGGTGAACTCCGGCTGGGGGAAACGCCTTCAGCCTAGCCGACTTCACCCTCCCCGGTCGCCTGCGATCAGACCAGAGCCACAGGGGCCGGCTCAAGCAGGCGACGCCCCGCGGCGATGGCTGCCTTGCGTGCATCGCCTTCCCGATAGAAGCGCTGCAGGGCGAGCCGGAAGGCGGCGGCGCGCAGCGGCAGCCCTTCCCGCTCGTAGCGCTCGGCCTTGGCGTTGACCGTGACGCAGAAGGCCTCACGGTCCACCTCGACGTCGCCGCCCAGGTTGTCGACGCTGATATGAAAGCGCAGGCCACAGGCCTGCGAAAAGAGCCGTTCCAGCGCCTGGGGAGCCGCCTCCACCGTCTCGAAGTCGCGCTGCGCAACCGCGTCACGCCCGTCCGGCAGGTACCAGTAGCCGTAATCCTCGCGCTTCCGACGCTCCTCGCCGGCGATGCACCAGTGGCTGATTTCATGCAGGGCGCTGGCATAGAAGCCACGCGCAAAGATCACCCGGTGGTAGGGTGTGTCGGCATCGGCCGGCAGGTAAAGTGGCTCGTCGCCCCCGCGCACCAGACGCGTGGCGAAAGTGTCCTGGAACAGGCCGTCGAACAGCGCGATGACATCCTCGAGTCGATGATTCACACAGGCTCCATGGGCGAAGGATGGCCGTCATTATAGTCCTCCGGCCGAGCGGGCCAAACCCCTTGGGCATTGCTATAGTGAGCGGTTTCGTTGCCCTACTCGAAAGCTCGACCGCATGGAGCGCCCGACCTTGTTCAGTCCTATCGCCCGCCTGCTCGCTACCGGCCGCCAGGAAATTCGCCCGCTGATGGCCCTGACGCTGCCCATCTGCGGCGCGCAGCTTGCCCAGGCCGGCATGAGCGTGGCCGATGTGATGATGACCGGCCGGCTCAGCGCTACTGACCTGGCCGCCGTCTCGGTGGGCTCGAGCCTGTGGATGCCGCTGATGCTGTTCATGACCGGCACGCTGATGGGACTGACGCCCATCGTGGCTCAGCTGATGGGAGGTAGACGCCTGACCGAGATTCGACCCAATGTGCATCAGGCGCTGTGGGTGTCTCTGGTGCTGGGCGCGGTCACGGCAGCCCTGCTGTGGTTTGCCGTCCAGCCGATCTTCGTGCTGATGGCGGTTCCCGAAGAGGTAGCCAAACGCTCAACGGCTTATCTGGCCGCGGTTGCCTTTGGCATGCCAGGCGCGGCGCTGTTCCAGGCACTGCGCGCCTTCTCCGACGGCATGAACCACACCCGCCCCTCGCTGTGGATCAGCCTGATCGGTCTGGCGGTCAACATTCCCAGCAACTATGTGCTGATCCACGGGGGCGACGGCCTCACCGCCCTGTTCGGTGACTGGCTGCCAGCCTGGGTGCAAGCGCTGCCGGCGCTGGGCGCCTTGGGTTGCGGTATCGCCACGGCGCTGTCGCTGTGGATCATGTGCCTGGCCATGGCCCTCTATACCCGCCGCGCCCGGGCCTATCGCGAGGTATCGCTGTGGCACTCTCCTTCCCTGCCGCACCTGAAGATGATCGGCGAACTGCTGTATGTCGGCGTACCCATCGGCGTGGCGATCTTCGTCGAGGTCACCCTGTTTACCGTGATCGCGCTGCTCATCGCCAGCCTGGGCGAGATCACCGTGGCGGCCCATCAGATCGCACTCAACTACACCTCAATACTCTTCATGTTGCCGCTCTCGCTGAGCATGGCGCTGACGGTAAGGGTCGGCAACACCCTGGGGCAGCAGCGTCCGACCCATGCCCGTCAAGTGGCCGCCTTCGGCATCGCGTCAAGCGTGCTGGTCGCCATGCTCAACAGCGCCCTGCTCTGGTTCACTGCGGAATCGGTGATCGGCCTCTATACGCTCGACGTAGCGGTGCAACGCCTGGCCCTTTCGCTGGTCCTATTAGCAATGATCTTCCAGCTTTCGGATTCACTGCAGGTCAACCTGGCGGGCGCTCTGCGCGGCTACCGGGATACGCGCATCATCATGTTGATCACCCTGGCCTCCTACTGGCTGGTCGGCCTCGCCGGAGGCCACTGGCTGGGAACTCGTGGGCTTTTGGGGGTGATCGAGCCAATGGGCGTTCACGGCTACTGGATCGGCCTCATCGGCGGTCTCACCGTGGCGACAGTTCTTCTCGGCGAACGTCTCAGGCGCGTCAGCCGAGCAGCGGCGGCAGGAGAACACAATGCATTGGGCATTTAGCAAAAAGGGGCGTTTGACCCTGTTGATCGCGGGGTTCAGCGGCCTCTTGACCGCCTGTGGCAATGACGGCGACAGCAACAAACTGCTCATCGACTACCAGCGAGACCTGGCCCAGCGCCTCGATCTGGCGCCCCCGGCGCCGGCCAGACCCAGCAATATCGGCGCCTTTCCCGAACAGCGTGAGCGGCTAGTGTCGATCCCCGAGACCCGCGAAGGCATGCTTAATGTCTTTGCCCTGCGGGAGTGCCATGTCACCACCCTGGTCGCGGAGCGCAATAGCACCCTGGGGAGGGTCGCCCCGGCCAGCCAGCTGTGGCGCTATGAATTGACACTCTGGCAACGCCTGACCGACTGCCTGGCAAGCGAGGTGCCCGAGCGCCTCGCCAAGGCGGACCGTGAGAGACTCGAGCGTCTGACAGCCACCAAGACGGAGCAGCTGCCCCGGGCAACCTGGAACGGCCTGTTTGGCTCCGAGGAGTGGGCCGGCAGCTTCTCTCGAGTGAGTTCACCTTTGCCTGTGGACGCTCTCTCTCCGCCCGAGGCACAACTGCAATCTCTCGGCTACCTGCGGGCGCTGATGGCGACAGGCGAGAAGGATACCCCGCCGCCCGATCTGGAAGCCCTGGAGGGACACCTGCACGCCCTCAACCAGCGCCCCTATACTGCCGAACTGCTGCGCACTCTTACGCTGGCCACCCAGCGCCTGGAAGAGGCATCGGACCTGGCCGAGCGTGCTCTGGCTCGCCACGGCGGCTGTCTGACATCCGGCCTGGAACACAACGCGAACGACGAGCACCTCGCGCAGTGGCTGGAGATGCTCAACGGTTCCGCACACGCTTGGCTGGCCGAGCTCGGCCCTCTGTTCGACTCACTTGCCTCACCGCCCGAAGCGGTCGATGCCTACCAAAGAGAGTGGCTCTCGCGTCACGACCCGTCAGCACCGCTACCCGCTTTCGAGGCCGCCTGGAATCACCACCAGGAGCTGCGTGAGGCCCTGGCGAGACGCTGCCGTTGAGTCACAGGGAACCCGGAGGGCTTAACCTACCCCACCGTCTGTGCTATTGGTGAGAACAAGAGTGACGCAGTGCGCTCCCGAGCGGTCCGTGGAGCATGACTCCTCGCGCCGATGCCGTGATCATGCAGCATTTGGAGAGACGTCATGGGAACCCCGCTGTCAAACCGCCCAGCACAGGTCATTGACCTGGAAACGATGCGCCAACGTTTGTTAGCCAAACGGCGTCTGATCCGCCTGGCCCCCGAGTTGGACGGACTCGAGATGGTGTATCGGCTAGCGTCTAGCCCCGACACCCTCTACGGAATGCCACTGCTGGCCTGGGGGCTGCGCGAAGATGGCGAAGTCGTTGGAATGGTGCCCTGGATGGAGGCGATGACTCCCTGCCATCGCTTGGATGACCCGGAGTACGGCAGCTTCGTCGGCTATCGTGACCCCGAGACCGAGGAGCTGTTCGAGCAGGCTCCGGAACACAAGGTGTTCGAGCTTGAACACGCCGCTACCTACTTCGACTACGAAGACACCGATCAAGTCACCCTCATTCAACAGATCCCGGAAAACCAGGGCACCCACGCCCTGTGCATGGACGAGGGTGATTCACCCTGGCAGCTCAAGCAGGTATTCGGCTGGCGGCTCTACAGCGATGGCACCGTCGAAGCGCTGCTCGCAGACGAACGACTGGTCGAGTCCACTCCGATCTTGCCCGGCGACTCCTGTCTCTACCCAGGCCATACACGTCACCGCATGGTCTACTTCTTCCAGCGTCAGATCGCCAACCGTATCCGCCATGAAGATCCTGCGACTCTAGAGGCGCTAGCCCTGATGGTGATGCCGGAGGACGACAACAACTCTCCGGGCTGAACCTTACAGAAGAGAACTACCCCAGACGGATAAAGTAGCGATAATTGCCCTCGAACTCGTCCTGGCGAATCAGTTCATGGCCCAGAAACTGGCAGAATTTCGGCACATCCCGCGTCGTGGCTGGATCGCTGGCAATCACCTTGAGCACCTGGCCGGAGCTCATATCGCGCACCTTGTTGTGCATGAGCATGATTGGCTCGGGGCAGTAGAGCCCCGTGGTATCGAGCTCGACTTGAAAATCGGGTGCCACCTCGGGCAGCACGTCACGGGAATCAACCATCGATGGCCTCGTCGTTGGATAAATACTGTTGGGAGCAAGCTAGATGATCAAGATCATTATCGAACGTCGCATCATGCCGGGGCTCGAGGAAGAATATGAGGAAGCCGCTCGTGAAGCCATGCGCCATTCCTTGGGTGCACGCGGCTTCGTGGGTGGCGAGAGCCTTGTCGAACTCGGCCACAGCGACAGACGCCTGATGATCACCAAGTGGCGCGACCTGCGCGCCTGGAAGGAATGGTACACCAGCGAAGAGCGCTCCCGAGTGATGCAGCGTCTGCTGCCGATACTCACCGAAGAGGAGCGAATTCGCATCTACGAACCCACCACTCACTAAGAAATCGGTCGGCGTCAATTCTTACTGACCGTCCCATCGGAGCCTGCGGAGACTAATCGCGCAGGCGCACATGAACCGTGACTTCCTCCCTGTCATGGTAGAGATGGCGACAGCCAATCTCTGCGGAGACACCCGCACTGCCCAGCGCTTTCTCCAGGCGCGCCAGACAAGCCGATACCTCTGGCCAGCGGCGCTTCATCGGTAACTTGAGATTAAACACCGCCTCGCGGCACCAGCGCCGTACCAGCCAGCGCTCCATCATGGCCTCGACCCTAGACGGCTTGTCGACGATATCGCACACCAGCCAGTCGAGCCTATAGGGAGGCTCCCACATGAAACCATCCTCGCGCAGATGCTCAACCTGCCCGGTGGCCATCAGCGCCTTGTCCATGGGGCCGTTATCGATGGCATAGACATGTATACCGCGATGAACAAGTTGCCAGGTCCACCCGCCGGGAGCCGCACCCAGATCGGCGGCCTGCATCCCTTGTGCCAGGCGCGTTTCCCATTCTGATTCCGGCACGAATTCATGCCATGCCTCCTCGAGCTTGAGGGTCGAGCGACTCGGGGCAGACCTGGGAAAGCGAAGGCGACGAATTCCTCCCGGCTGCTCGCTGCGGTTACCTGGAAAGCTCATGCCGAGCTGGACGCAGTCGCCGGCACTCCAAAGCAGGTGCAGGCGACGCCTGCCGGCCTTGCGGCGCAAAGCGCCGCGCTTCATGAGCAACGATTCCAGTGGACGCGAGAGTGCCTTGGCCAGCCCTCCCAGAGCTTTCCCATCATTGGTATCCGGCGTTTCGTGCCAGATGCTCTCGAAGGTCCAGCCGGACTCGACCACCTGCTCGATGATTGGTGAGAGACGGTCTTCCCGATCCATCGACAACGGTGGAAGCGCCACAAGACTCTGCCGAGCAAACACCAGTTTGCAGAGCAGCAGGGCTCGATGCAGGCCATTGGCCGGCTGCTCATCCGCCAAGCAAAAACGGACGAAACCGCCCCCCGCTGCATGGATGATCTCGCCAGTCCAGCCAGCTTCAGCTGCCTTTTCGGCAACCTCCTCAGCCATGTCGCGCTCGAACCCGGGACGGCAGTAAAGCAGTAGTTCCGACGCTGGCTGGCTCAAGTGTCACCTCCCCGGTTCCCGGCGCGGGGACGACTTGACCGCATCTGATCTTCTACGTCCTTGAGCTGCACGTTCAGGGCGTTGGTGGAGATCTGAATCTCCCACAGTGAGTAAATCAGCGAAACCGATAGTGTCACCAAGCTGACGCCGAACAGAACCATACCGGTGAGTTCGAGCGACAGAAAAAGGGCAAACATCGACAGGGTGCACAGCAGGAAACTGAACACCCCAGCGAGCTGCATCCGCTTGGTAAGAGAGATCCTCCGACGCAGCAACAGAATCTGACGCGTGTTGGTCTCCAGGTGCTCGTCACGTTCCTCCTGGGCCAGCTTGCGAATCAGCTGGGCAAGCACCAGGAACCGATTGGTATAGGCCAGCAAGAGCAGAGAAATGGCCGGAAACAGAAGCGCCGGCGTTGTCAGCGTCAAAGGGGACTCTCCAATGCGAATATCAAATCCCATGATACCAGCGAGGAGCGTTACGGCACGAGAAAGACCAACAGTTTAATTTTCATCTATGAAATATATTTAATGCAATGCTTTGGTGCGGACGAAAACTGCTTTTTCAAGACATTTAGACTCATATGAATGTCTAACTAGCGCATGGCCCATACAGTTGCTGCATAATGGTGCATTGCTTTATATTGTCAGCCCAGTGGAAATCGCTTTCAATCTACCCGCGCCTGGCGGGCAAGAAGTCACCTTGTTACACAGGAATACGCTGATGCCCTATGTTCACGATACTCTCGAAGGCCTTCGCAAGAGCAGCCCAGCCCAGACCGAGTTCTATCAAGCTGCCGAGGAAGTCCTCGAGTGTCTGCGTCCGCTGTTTCAGCGCAGCCCGCACTACCATGACCACAACATCATCGAACGCATTGTCGAACCCGAACGCCAGATCATGTTTCGGGTCTGCTGGACCGACGATGACGGCAAGGTGCGGGTCAACAAGGGTTACCGCGTGCAGTTCAACTCTGCCCTGGGCCCCTACAAGGGCGGCCTGCGCTTTCACTCCAGCGTCACCTCGGGCACCATCAAGTTTCTGGGGTTTGAACAGATCTTCAAGAATGCTCTGACAGGCTTGCCTATCGGGGGCGGTAAAGGTGGCTCCGACTTCGATCCCAAGGGCAAGTCCGACGGCGAAATCATGCGTTTCTGCCAGTCCTTCATGACAGAACTCCATCGCCATATCGGCCCAACCACCGACGTTCCCGCCGGCGACATCGGCGTAGGCGCCCGGGAGATCGGTTACATGTACGGTCAGTACAAACGCCTTACCGGCCGCTATGAAGGTGTGCTAACCGGTAAGGGCCTGAACTGGGGCGGCTCCCTCGCGCGCAAGGAAGCCACCGGCTATGGAGCGGTCTACTTTGCACAGAGCATGCTGGAAGCTCGCGGCGAAAGCATCGAAGGCAAGACCTGCCTGGTTTCCGGTGCCGGCAATGTGGCCACCTATACCATCGAGAAGCTCTACGAACTGGGCGCCAGGCCGATTACCTGCTCCGACTCCCGTGGCACCATCCATGATTCAAACGGCATTGACCTGGAGCTGCTCAAGGAACTCAAGGAGGTAAAGCGCGCCTCTCTCGAGGAGTATTTGGCCAAGCACCCCGAGGCCAGCTATATCCCGGCCAGTAACTACCCGGAGGATGGCCACGCCGTCTGGCGCATCAAGGCCGATGCCGCCTTCCCCAGCGCCACTCAGAACGAGCTGACGGTAGCCGACGCGCGCGCCCTTCTGGACAACGGCATCACCTGCATCAGCGAGGGCGCCAATATGCCGTCTACCGCCGATGCTGTAGACCTCTTCCTGGAAGCCAGGATCGCCTATGGCCCCGGTAAGGCAGCCAATGCCGGCGGCGTGGCCACCAGCCAACTCGAGATGGCCCAGAACAGCGGCATGGAGCAATGGCCGCTGGATAAGGTGGACGTCAAGCTCAAGGAAATCATGGCCAATGTCCACAAACAGTGTGCCGACACCGCTCAGGAGTTCGGCGAGCCGACCAATCTGGTGCTGGGTGCCAATATCGCCGGTTTCCGGAGGGTGGCCGACGCCATGATCGACCAGGGAGTGGTGTAATCTCTCCCCTTCACGTCACTGGAACAAAAAGGCCCGGGCTATAAAAGCCCGGGCCTTTTCCTTGAGTCACCCATTCAACATCTTTGGCTACGGCACAATGCGGAGGGATCCGGGCAACACAGCCCCCGGCCTCCGACGAGATCGTGGGGTTGAAAAACCCAGGTGATAGAAAGCAAAAAACCCCCGAACTCAAAGAGTTCGGGGGTTTTTCTGAATAGGTGCCTGACGATGACCTACTCTCACATGGGGAGACCCCACACTACCATCGGCGCTGAGCGGTTTCACTGCTGAGTTCGGCATGG
>NZ_JBHRSQ010000016.1:0-93412 GCF_042643535.1 Halomonas tibetensis | reverse complement strand
AACACGCGGCCGCGCAAGACATTGGACTGGCGCACGCCGCTGGAAGTTTACGCCGAGGTGCTCAAGAAATCGGTTAGTGGCCCGAGCACCCTTCAATAGTGTTGCGCTTGGAACTTGAGACCGCCGACCCTCTACATTACTGAACTGGGTGATGCGGCACCCTAAAGGCTTGGCTGACGACTGGCCCATGCCACTCGATCCCGAACGAACACCCTGGGCGAGCATTGCGTGATCTTGCCCAGAAGCCCTTCCCTGGGCCCACCATGCCTAGTGATCATGAAGAGAGCCAGCCGGAGCGAATTGGCCGACTCGTCAATTATTCAAAATGAACCCATGGCGGCTCGAGCGACAGACGACATCGCTGTCTTTCGGTGTAAGCAATCTCTTACACCGCGTAGAACCCGAAGCGTGACACTCGTTACTCCTCTCCTCAGATTCACGGCATGACAAGCCCCGACCAGCCATCGCCCTCCCTGCATGCGAAAAGCCACCGATCATGGATCGGTGGCCTCGGGTATCGCGTCCTGCCGGCGTGGGCCAGCGGGTGCCTTATTAGGCGGACTTGGCAGCCTGGGGCGCCGCTTCCTTGACGGCCTTGGTGGCAGTCTCGGCGGCTTCCTTGATGCCTTCCTGGGCCTTATGGACGTTCTCTTCGGTCAGCTTCTGGCTGTCCTTGGCGAAGTCCTGCTGCAGGGCGACGACCTTATCGGTGTCTGCCTTCAGGCGCTCGGTCATTTCCGTAGCAACCTTCTGCTGGCCTTCCATGTAGCTTTTCAGGCCTTCGGCATCCTTGACTTCCATCAGGCTGCGCAGCTGCGACAGGTTGGAGTCGGTGTAGGCCTTGGCGGCGTCAAGCTGAGCGTTGACCAGCTTCTCGGTGAAGTCGACGGACAGGGCAGCGAAGGCGCGTGCCGGGCCGAACATCATGGTCTCGAACTGCTTGGTGTCGAAGTTAACGTTGCTCATCTGAAGAACCTCCGGGTTCTGAACGAACGGGAGATCCCCGCTCTGATGTTGTGCACACTAACAGGGATTTTTGTGCAGTGCAACATAGCGTCCGGTCGTCGCCTCCCGATACCGACGGGGCAGATCGACGGCCTTCAAGCACCCTGCATCCGCTACCGTGATAACGCCATGGGCAACTTGGCCTTCTCTTTAAGGAGCTCAGACGCCAATCACAGAAGTAGCAAGCGAACTGGCAGCAGATGCACATATCGCATTCTAGTAAACCGGACGGTACCTTGGCGCTATCCGGCCAAAGGGAAGTGACACCATGTCGAGCGAACGGCCCTATCACAAGAATGCCAGATGCTTTTTCGACAGTATCAGTCATAGGTGACTTATGGCAGGACGCTACGAGATCTCCGACCACGGTTGGGACCTGATCGAAGATATCGCGACACCCCGACCATAACCATCAGGACAGTCTGATCTTACCAAGGGTACGGTTGGCCATGCAGGGCGTCGGCCTCACAGCCAGTGGCATCTGAAATGAGAGCAGGCCTGGTCCGATCAGCCTCAGAGCGTGGTAGATTACGCTATCGCTCGCAAACCGACCTCATCACACCATGCCTGCCCCCATTATCACTCGTTCGTTCAAGCTCCTCGTCCTCTCCTTGCTGGTTACCGCCACACAGGCCAGCGCTTCGTTGATCGAACCGGCTGAGCCGCTGACGAGCAGCGTGACCGGATCAGCAGGAAACCACTTCCTGAATGACATCGACACAGGGATCAGCCTGCTGCCCGTCGATGATGACGTCGTCTGGCTTCACATCAGCCTCCAGGACCGCACGGTGTCCGTGGTACGTGGGCGCAATGTCTTCCATGTGATCCCCCACTTCGCCATTGGTATCAATGGCGCCGATAACCTGCGTATTCGCGGCAGCGCCATGACGCCGAAAGGCGAATTCAGAATCGAACGAATCAATCCCAATAGTCAGTACACCACCTTCCTCGGCATCAACTACCCGAACCCAGCGGTGGCCGAGCAGGCACTGGCAACAGGACTCATCACTGAGGAGGAGGCAGAACGGATTCGCCGCTACTACCTGCAACACCGCCTTTCCTATCCCAACACTGCCCTGGGTGGCGATATTGGCATTCATGGCCTTGGGAGCCGCGATCCTTTTCTCAATGAACGTGTCGATTGGACAGAGGGGTGTCTTGCCATCGAGAACGGTCAGATACGCATACTCTCCTCCTTGGTTGGAATCGATACCCCCGTCTTGATCCAATGAGGAAGGGAACGCCGCCATGGAGATGAGCTCAGCTGCTCGGGCCTGACGGATCACTCCGCCGTGGCCTGGATGGCTGCCTGCAGCCGGCCCGCGGTCTCCTCAAGCGCCTCGACAAGGCGCTCCATCACGACGATGCGAGCCTCCAGGTAATCCTGCGCCTCGCTGTCAGTAGCGTGGCGGCTATCCAACTGGGCCTCGCTGACAGCGCTCTTGAGGGCCAAGGCTGTGGTGCGCAGAGTATCGGCGGTGCGGTGAGCCTGGGCGGCGTTCTCGAGTTCAGCATCGGCGCCGTGTCGGAAGAAGATCGGTACCACGCTGTCATCGGCATCGAAGGAGATGGCATCGCGCAGGGCGATCTCCGGTGAAGCGTAGGCGCCAGTACCACTGCCATAGCCGGCGCTGTCGCGAACCAGATGACCCGTATGATCCAGAATGCGCCACTCATACGGATCATCACCGTACACTTCGATACAGCCGGTTTCATGCGGGCGGTCAATGCGGTGTTGAATATTCATCTGAGTGGCCTCCGGGCAAGCGGTGTCTACGCCGGTCATATCGCAGCAAAGCGCTGATGATCAGCTTGACACCAGCATACCCGATGCCAGGGGGCCGCCACATTGACTTGGCACATCTCCTCCAGGTTCTGCCGTTCACACCAGCTTCAGCGGCTCGATATCACGGAAAATGCCGGTCTTGGTCATGTCGCGGCGCAGGGTAAAGGCCTCCATGGAGGCAACAGGGTCCACCTGGTCGAGCCGGTCGAAGTGGATTCTTTCCCACTGATCACGTCTGACCTTGACGCTATAGAGATACTGATCGCGCTGGCCGCCCGTAGCCGGGTCGGGGATCTGGCGATAACCGGAGATACGGGCCTCATCCACGGCCGGCAGGCGGGCGAACACCGCCCCAAGCACCCGAAAAGCGATGCCGTGAACATGGTCGCGGTAGAGTTCGCGTTGGCGGGTAGCGCTTAGCTTGCGCGGGGTGAGTCTAAGCTGCTTGGGCGGCATGCCCCAGTAGCGGTCCGGCATCTCTTCCTCGCACGGCAGGTCGATGTCCACGGCGATGGTGCGTACATCGCTGCCAAGGTCAAAGTTGATCAGTGTCTCCCGGGGCCAGTCGATCTCCTCCAAGCGCTCACTCAGGGTCTGTTCCATGGCATCCGGATCGTCCCACACCCCATCGCTCTCGCGGAGGTGACGAGAAAATTCCGCCGCATCATGCTCTGCTTTACGCCATTCCCAAGCCCGATATTGCTCGTCGAAGTCCGCCCGGCGCTGCCGATTCTCCTCCTCGAGGCGACGCCTGGCAGGCGACCAAATTGCATGTCGCCAGTTGGAAGGCTGAGGCTGGAACGGCGGAGGGGGTGGCTCACCGAAGTCGCGCGTGGCGTAGCCAAGCGATTCAAGCGGCGGTGTTTCCTCGTGCAGACGCCCGAGGCGGTCGAGATCGGCATTGAGCCGCTCGCAGTGGGCACGCAGCTGTTCGCGAATGGAATCCTCGGCATGGCGGCGCAGCACGCGCACCTCGTCGCTGGAAAGCGGCGTACCGTCGGCGTGGAAATAGCTGACCTGCCCGCCCTCTTCGACGGCCAGCTGCACCTCAAAGCTCCCACCCTCGTCAAGCTGTGCCTTCAGCGCCGCCGCATGGCCGGACGCCGCCGCCGACGCACCAGACACCCCCTTTCTGCGCGGGCCACCTCCACCGATAAGCTTGCGGCGGTAGGCAAGCCCCGTGCCGGGAAGACCCGCATGGCCATGCACGCCGCTGGGCCCCATGCTCAAACTGGCGCCGCGTGGGCCCACCGACAGCCCCAGTCCGCGCTTGCTGAGGTTGAGGCGCACCCCGGGCGCCAAACGAATACGGCGCTGAAAACGAAAGGCCATCTCAACTCCCTGTCCTGTAGCCATGACAACTGGATCAATACTATAAGCTGCCAGGCAGGCCTTGAGCACGCCTCGACAGGGAAAGATCACCTTTTATGATCTCGGTCGAACTCGGCCTGGAGCGACTACTCGCCACCCTTCTCAGGAAGCGACGTCCCCACCTCAAGCCTGGCCCGCTCGACGATCTCGGCGGGTAGCTCCTTCTTCACCGCCACCCCCAGCTCCTGGAACTCGCTGGCCTGCTTGATCAAGTTGCCCTTGCCGTTGACCAGCTGCCCCAGCGCCCTGTCGTAGCTGATGCGGGCACCATCCAGTTTCCTGCCCACGTCCTGCATGCTCTCCAGGAAGGAGCCTAGCTTGTGGTAGAAGCGCTCGGCCTTTTTTGCCAGCTCGGCGCTGTGGCGGCTCTGGTTCTCGAAACGCCACAGCTGGCTGACAATATTGAGGCTGGTGAGCAGGGTGGTCGGCGTGGCCACCAGCACGTTACGCTCGATGGCGCGCTGAAAGAGCGTGCTGTCATGGCGCAACGCCTCGATATAGGCCGACTCCACCGGAATGAACATGATCACAACCTCCGGGGAGTTGAGCCCCGGCAGGTCGTAATAGTGCTTGTCGGCCAGCTCCTCGATGCGTGCGCCCACCGCCAGGGCGTGGGACGCCAGCGACTGCCTTCGGGTGAGCTCATCCTCGGCGTTGACGTATTCCAGGTAGGCGACAAGGGACGTCTTGGCATCGATCACCAGGTGACGGCCCTGGGGCAGGTAGACCAGCGCATCCGGGCGGCGCTTGCCCTCCTCGGTGGTGAAGCTCCTCTCGCGCTGGTAGTCCTCGCCCGGACGCAGGCCGGCGCTGTCGAGGACGTTTTCAAGCATCAGCTCGCCCCAGTTGCCCTGCACCTTCTTCTGGCCCTTGAGCGCCTCGGTGAGCTGCGCCGCCTGGTCGGTGATATCCCGGTTAAGCTGCTGAAGGTGCTTGAGCTCGGTGGTCAGGCTCGCCCGCTGAGCCGTCTCCTGGGTGTGCAGGGTCTCCACCTTCTCTCGAAAGCCCTTCATCTCTTCCTGGAAGGGCTTGAGCAGACCCAGCAGATTGCGCTCGGAAAGCGACGAGAAGGCCTTGCCCTTCTGCTCCAGCAATTCGTTGGCCAGGTTCTCGAACTCCACCTTGAGCTGCTGCTTGCTCTCCTCCATCCATTGCAGCTGACGGCCAAAGTTCGCCTCCTTCTCCTCCAGCCGGGTGGTCAGCTCGCCGTGGGTCTGCTTAAGCGCGTAGTAGGCCTCGCGGAAGCGTTCCAGCTCGCGAGTCTGGGCTTTCACATCGTCACGCTGGGTCTCCACTTCCCCCTCCGCCACCTGCAGTGCCACCGTCTGCTCACGCGCGTCAAGCTGCTGGGTGTGGAGGTCGGCACGGGTGGCTTCGAGGGCGAGGCGGATGGCGCTGACGCGGCGCTGCTGGAGGGCGAAGGTGATCATCGCGCCGAGCAGGAAGCTGACCAGGACGGAAAGATAAAGCGTCAACTGAGAGTCTGGAAGCATTCAAGAAAGCCTGTTGAATATGTCAGAAAAGAGATGCGCCGAGGATACTTCACCAGCAGGTTCTTAGCCTCATGGAATAACCGGCGCTATCTCGAATATGCGGTGAGAATCGGATGGTGATAAGGCCGCCGATTGCCTGTGACTATATGAGCCAATAGTGATTCTTATTGACCCTTTTTCGACAGCTCTGCCATGATGTGGGGTGTTATCCACTGGTAAATTCTCTGACAAACGACAAGGAGGTGTGTCCATGCCGCATACCCTGCCCGACCTTAGCTATGCCTACGATGCTCTGGAACCGCATATCGATGCGCTGACCATGGAGATTCACCACTCCCGGCATCACCAGACCTACGTCAACAATCTCAACGCCGCCCTCGAAGGGACCGGCCTCGAGGACGTGCCCGTTGACGAATTGCTGGCTAACCTGGATCGCGTGCCGGCCGACAAGCGCCAGGCAGTCATCAACAACGGCGGCGGCCACTCCAACCACAGCATGTTCTGGCAGATGATGTCGCCCAACGGCGGCGGTGCCCCCAAGGGGCATGTCGGCCAGGCCATCGATAAGGATCTGGGCGGTTTCGACGCCTTCAAGGAAGCCTTCACCAAGGCAGCCCTGGGTCGCTTCGGCAGCGGCTGGGCGTGGCTCTGCGTCACCCCCCAGAAGACCCTGGTGGTGGAAAACTCCCTGAATCAGGACAGCCCTCTCTCCGCTGGAAACACGCCAGTGCTGGGTCTGGACGTGTGGGAGCACGCCTACTACCTGAAGTTCCAGAACAAGCGCCCGGACTACGTGGCAGAGTTCTTCAACGTCATCGACTGGGACGAAGTCGAAAGCCGCTACCAGGCCGCCACAGCCTGATGAGTCGCTGACTCACCCCGCATAGTGCAAAGCCCTTTGTTAACAGGCATCGCCGCACCCCCCGGGTGCGGCGATGTTGTTTATGCCAACAGCTGGGTGCGGGCGCGGGGTGAGAGATGCATGAGTTTTCCTCAGTCTTCCAGGTGCCTGCGGCGCCATTCGTGCAGATGCGCGACCCTGCTCTCGCCCATCAAGCGTGAACTCGGCCGCGAAGAGATCAGGATGACATTCGGGTTGGCTCCGGATCGCATTCTGGGCTAATTTCATGTTGTGACCGTCCGGTTCATTTAACAGACTTTATCAAGAAACACCTAACATCAAGGCATTGTGACGCTTGCTTGATAGTGCTCAAGAAGATTTTCAAGATAGTGCTCAAGCTTCAATTGCCCACGAGACAGGATTCTTCATGCTGCCTGCCATTCGCCCTTTCTCGCTGATCGCTCCCTCGGCTTCCCATGCTCACGGAGCCTGCTGCTGCGGTTCTCCCCTGCTGCAACGTTTCCATGAACGCATGATGGCGGAGATCACACGCCGCCACTTCCTGGGCGGAACGGCGGCCGTGATGGCGCTTTTTGCCGGCCTGCACGCTCCCGAGGAGGTGAGTGCTCAGCCGCGGGGTCAGGACGGCCCGCTGCTGTTAACCAACCTGCGATTGTTCGACGGCAGCGGTGCCCCGCTGCGTGAGGATGTGGCAGTGCGCGTGGAAGACGGCCGTATCCAGGCCATCCTGCCGGCCGACGCCGAGCCCGAAGGAGCGGAAGTGATCGACTGCGGCGGGCGCATGCTGATGCCGGGACTGATCGATGCCCACTGGCATACGACGCTGGCCGCCATCACCCAGGTGGCGGCGATGACCGCCGATGTGGGCTACGTGCACCTGGTGGCGGCCCGCGAGGCAGAGCGCACCCTGATGCGCGGGGTGACCTCGGTTCGCGACGTGGGCGGGCCCTCCTTCGCGCTCAAGCGCGCCATCGACGAGGGTATCGTGGCAGGGCCCAGGATCTTTCCCGCCGGGGCCATGATCTCCCAGACCTCCGGGCACGGCGACTTCCGTATGCGCCACGAGGTACCCCGCGGAGCCACCACGCCGCTAAGCGAGCAGGAACGCCAGGGGGTGGCGGCGATCGCCGACGGCGAGGCCGAGGTGCTAAGGCGTACCCGCGAGCAGCTGATGCTTGGTGCCTCCCAGATCAAGCTGATGGCCGGCGGCGGGGTGGCCTCCACCTATGACCCGCTGGACAGCACCCAGTTTACCGAGCGCGAACTGCGCGCCGCGGTCCAGGCGGCCGAGGACTGGGGCACCTATGTGATGGTGCACGTCTACACGCCGCGTGGCATTCAGCGCGCCCTGCGCTCGGGGGTCCGCTCCATCGAGCACGGCCAGCTGGCCGACGAGGAGAGCGTGCGGATGATGGCCGGAGAGGGCGCCTGGTGGAGCCTGCAGCCCTTCCTGCAGGACGAGGATTCCAACGTCTACCCCGACGCGGCGCGCCGAGAGTCCCAGCGCCAGGTGGCCGAGGGCACGGTGCGCGCCTACGAGATGGCCCAGCGCTTCGACGTCAACACGGCCTGGGGCACCGATATCCTCTTCAGCCCGCAGAACACGCCGAACCAGCTGCGCCACCTGGCCAAGCTCACCCGCTTCTACGACCCCCTGACGGTGCTGGCCATGGCCACCGGCCGCAACGGGGAACTGCTTTCACTCAGTGGCCCGCGCACCCCCTACCCCGGCACGCTGGGACGCATCGAGCCCGGCGCCCTGGCCGATCTGCTGGTGGTCGACGGCGACCCGGCTCTGGGTCTCGACTTCCTGGCTGACCCCGAGCGCAATCTGCGCCTGATCATGAAGGCTGGACGCATCCATAAGGATCGACTGTGAGGCCACCCATCATGGTTAAACGACTGCCGCTTGCCCTGACCATGGCCTTGACTCTGGGTTCAGGGCTTGGGTCACCGGGCCTGGTCTCCCAGGCCAGCGCCGCCAACGATGCCTGGCGCTTCCAGCTCACCCCCTATGCCTGGATGGCCGGCCTGTCGGGTGATGTCCGGCCCCTGCCGCAAGCCCCCACTATCAGCACCTCGCGCTCCTTCAGCGATGTCCTCGACGACCTTGACGGTGCTTTTTTCCTGACCGGCAGCGCTCGACGTGACCGCTGGGTGCTGTTCGGCGACCTGACCTGGGCGTCGCTTAGCCATGAGAGTTCACTGGCACCCGGGATTGCCGGCGAGGGCAAGCTGCGCCAGCGCTCGTTCACGGCAGCGGCAGGCTATCAAGTGGTGAGCGAGTCAAAGCACCGCCTGGACCTGATGGCGGGCGCGCGAGCCTGGCGGATTGAAGCCGAGGTCGCCGTGCCGGCTCTGGGGCTCAGTGCCAGCAAAACCGAACGCTGGGTCGACCCGATTCTTGCCGCGCGGCTGCGTTCGGCCTGGACCCCGGGATGGTCTACGCTGGTGCACGCCGATATCGGCGGTTTCGGAGCCGGCGCCGATACTACCTGGCAACTGGTGGCCACAGGCAACTATCAGGTAAGCGACGCCTTCACGCTGGCGGCGGGATATCGCCACCTGGTGGTAGATCGCAACGAATCGGGGACTCGCATTGACGTGGCGATGAGCGGCCCTCTGCTTGGTGTGACCTGGCGCTTCTAGCACAGCCCACTGCCTCGCTATGCCACAACTTGCGGCTAATCTATCGCCATAATGCCGACACCTCAGCTCTGATCAGACTCGCCTGGTCGATATGATCAGAGTTTAGCGTCTGGTCCGAATGTCGGGTGTCACGTCGATCGCCGATAAGGAGATCAAGGCATCGCGGCCAGCGTCAGGAAGGCACCAAAAATCACCAGGTGGATGCCACCCTGCAGGATCGTCGTGCGACCCATGGCCAGCGAGAGGGTTGCCACGAAGAGTGATAACAGCAGTAGCACAATATGTTCTGGCTCCAGGCCCAATGTCAGCGGTTGACCCATTGCAATAGACAGGATGGCTACCGTAGGAATGGTCAGGCAGATACTGGCCATTGCCGAACCGAGCGCCATGTTGAGACTGCTTTGGATACGGTTGGCGCGTGCGGCACGCAGAGCGGCCATGCCCTCTGGCAGAAGGACCGTCATGGCGATCACCACCCCGACAAGGGCGGCGGGTAGTCCGGCCCGCGAAACCGCATTTTCGACTGAAGGTGCCAGGGTTTCGGCCAGCAGCACCACTGATACCAATGCAATTGGTAGCAGGATGAGCGCGGTTACCATTTTTTGCCGCCCGGGTTTTTGATCCGCGAGGTCCTCCAATCGGGGATCACTGAAATCTCCGCGATGCCGCACCATCTGCACAAACAGGAACAGTGCATAAAGCGCAAACGACACAGTAGCCACAAACACTAATTGCGGCGTGGCGTAAATGGGCCCCGGCACCGCAACCGTGTAATTGGGCAAGACCAGGGAAAGTACGGCGACAGTGGCCAGCACGCCAAGCGCCCCAACGGCGCCCCGTGCAATAAACTCCTGTTCGTGAAAACGCAGCCCTCCCACCAGCAGGCACAGACCGACGATACCGTTCAACACGATCATGATGGCCGCAAAGACCGTATCACGAGCGATTTCGCTGGTTCCCGCCGGCGCCGCAAGCAAAACCGATACGATGAGCGCGACCTCGATGACCGTCACGGCAAGCGCGAGGATAATGGCGCCGTAGGGGTCCCCCAGCTGATGCGCAATCGTTTCGGCGTGATGAACAGCCGCCAGGACCGAGGCAAATAGGAGTATGGTCGCAACTGGCACAAGCAGGCCGGGCACAGACCCCGGCCATAAGACGATTAATGCCGCCGCGACAGCCAGGGAGATAATCGGCACCAGCGCTGACCAAAGTGGAGCGGGGAGGTGTTTCTGTGCTGCAATCATTCAGCTATTACTCCCTTCGAACATTTGCGTATCTCTGAACTGAATGCTCGCGCCGGTTTGTGGCAGGTTTTGAACAGAAAGCTCTGCTCGCTGCAACGCGCCGGGCTATTTCGTGACATTTTCGTGACATTATTCTTCAGTCGTCGACGGACGTGCTATCAATTGACCTTCGCTTCCGCGAAGTTCCAGCATGCCGTCTGTGTCGATATCGAATCCCTCGATGCCGGACAGTACGCGTTTAAACTCTTGCTCCTGAGCCATTATCTCTTCACTGCAGAGCATCATGGTCCCTGCAACGTGCGAGAGTTCCAGACGTTCGCCGGTCAACGTGTAAGGGGAATGAAAGCGATTGCATGAAGAAGATCCTGCCACAATGCCGTCCTCGGGGAGAAACTGGATTGTCATGCTTGGCTCGCTCAGCGGTACGTCGCCATCAAGCATGGTGACCTCCCATGTGTGCTCAGCAAGTAAGTCGCTTGGTTGGCCCCCACACCCATGTAATACGCCTTGCGAACTGGCCAACGTTGCGGAATACGGATGCGGCATGCCGGTCATGCTGTCATTGCACACTTCACTGCGAATGGTAAGCGATACAGCAAGCTCGTCGCCTGCTGCCCGATAGTGCGTCACTGAGGCGCCTCGATGGGCGTTTAATACAGGTGCCGTCCGTGTAGTTTCTCCGTACTCGGTGATCAATGTCAGCTGGTCGCCCTCGATAGATGCAATCCAGGGCGGTTCATTACCGGTTGCACGAACGGGGTCTGTGGGCGTCATGTCGATTGTGCACTCAGGAAGAGTCTCACCTCGCACGGTGACGTCGGCCCGGGCCCCCTTGTTGAAGAGTGATACAGTCGGATCACCCGTTGACTCATAACGCACGCCTGAGGCAGCGGGCACCTGGCGGAGCGCGAAGTCTTCCGCACCAACTTGCATCACAAGGTACTCACCGATCGTATCGAAAACTACCTCAGTACCACCGCAATCCATGGCAGTGCCATGGTCCCTCACATCGAACGAACGGAGTAATAGCTCACCCACATCCACAGGAGTTGATGAGGGGAATACAGTGACAGGCTCACTGGACCGAATGATGCGACCGTCAAGCTCCAGGCCGGCCCTCAACTCGAGTACTGCGGGCGAACCGGTGAACGAATCCACTTCTAGCTCAAAGGGGATCGGAATCTGCCGACCATCGAAGTTTTCCTCCATACTTGCGATCATGCCGAAACCATCAGGCGTAAATGCCTGAAGCTCGACGATGGCGCGAGTTTCCGGCGGCATGGCAATGCGTTCGAGATACATCAGACTTCCCGAGACCCTGATGGGATTGTCTTCAGTGGGTTGCAAAGAATCAGAGGCGCATCCAAGAACCGAAAGTGACACAGCCGTCGTCAATAAGATGGATTTCATAGAGAGGCCTTATTCAGAAGAGGTTTCATGATGGCGTTGCGGCTCGCCAGCTAATCATGCTCATGATCATCTCGCTTAATTTACCGATCTGATGCGGGAAACAAGACGTCGGCGGATTATCTTTTAGTATCGAGGTACTGCTGCTGCAACAGGATTCAAGAGGACTACTTGCAACGAGCCTGTAATCAGGAATAAAGCCTATCCATCGTGACGCCCACGTGCAACGCATCCTCAAGCATTATAGTAAGCTTCCAGTGCGTCCTCTAGATGTGAATGGCCGAGGGCGGCCATACCGGCGTCGATCTGGAAGAGCCGGTCGCTCGGCGCGATGGTGGTCGGACTCGATGCCGGGGCCCTAAACCGCCAGAGGCGGCCTCAAAAGGCCGCCTCTGGTGTCTGCAACACCCCGCCATCCGGGGCGATGCCACTTACTGTGAGGGCATTTGCTGCTGTTGCATCTGCTCCTGCATCTGGCGCATCTGTTCCTGCTGCTGCTGAGCCAAACGTTCCAGCTCGTCGCGCTGCTCCGCGGTCAGGGTGGACTGGATCCGCGCCTGCATCAGGGCGCTTTCGGCAGTCATGTCCCCGGTGAGCTGGCCGAGGCGCTCGGCATCGCGGCGGATGGAAGCTTCATCAAAATCCGGGCCGATCTGGCTCTGAAGCTGCATCTGCACACCCTGAGCTTCTGTCTGCAGTGACTGCAGACGCACCTGGCCCTGGGTAAGAAGCGACACCAACGTCTGCTCCTGGCTGTCGTTCAGGTTAACCATCTCATTGAGCTGAGCTACCTGCTGCTCGGCGCTGGGGACGCCCTGAGGCATTTGCTGGGCAACTACGGGGGCGGCCAGGGCAAAGGTCAGGGCAAGAGCGCTGCTGGTAATCACGACAAGGGGCTTAAAAAAGTGCTTGGAAAAGGGCTTGGCAAATGACATGCAATCTCCTGAAAAATCATGGGAATCAAGCGACACTAGCACGCCACCATCGTGGATGACACCTCGGCCCATCGGCCACGACGTCATCCTGACCGCGTCGTTCCGAGCTAGAATCACAGGCCATTCCCGTGACACCGGTTGAGCCTTCGCGTTCACTACCGGAGGCCGCAAGATAGTGATTCGCCCTTTCGCGCCGGCCGGCTGGCCGGCCATCCGAACCCCTTGGCCGTCACAGGTGATGAAACATCCGTTGTCGATACCACGCCGGGTCAATTGACCAGTGTCCCCGGGCCGGTGCATGCTCGGCAGGCAACGAATCGCAAGACGCTGACTAAAATAAGGAAACCAACAATGAAAGGCTTTGCACGCAGCACGCTGGTTGCCGGTATTTCGCTGGCCATGATGGCCTCCGCCAACGCTTCGGACTTCGCTGACATGGATCCGGTCACCCTGCGTCTGGCCCACGTGGTCAATGAGCAGGACGGCTTTCATATCGCCGCGATGAAGTTCCAGGAACTGGTGCAGGAACGCACCGAAGGCGCGGTCTCCGTGGATCTCTACCCCAACGCCAGCCTCGGCGACGAACGCACCCTGCTCGAGGGCATGCAGATTGGCACCGTTGATATGGGCGTAATCACCAACGGGCCGGTGGCCAACTTCGTCGAGGAGATGGCGGTGTTCGAACTGCCCTTCCTCTTCCCCAGCCCAGAGGCCGCCTATGGCGTGCTCGACGGCCCCATCGGCCAGGAGCTGCTCGACAAGCTTTCCGAGGTCAATCTCAAGGGATTGGCCTACGCCGAGCGCGGGTTTCGCAACCTGACCAACAGTGAGCGCCCGGTAGAAACCCCCGCGGATATGGACGGCCTGCGCATTCGCGTGATGGAGAACCCGGTCTACGTGGACACCTTTCGCGAGCTAGGTGCCAACGCCATTCCCATGGCATGGACCGAAGCGCTCACCGCTATGCAGCAGGGCACCATCGACGGCCAGGAGAATCCGGTCAACGTCATTCATTCGTTCAAGCTTAACGAGACGCAGACCTACATGACCCTGTCTCGACACACCTATGCGCCGGCGATCTTCGTGATGGGCATGCCGATCTGGAACCAGCTGCCCGAACACGCCCAGGAGGTGATGGTGCAGGCCGCCCAGGAAGCCGCCGAGCACGAACGTCGCGTAAACGCCGAGATGGAGGCCGAGCAGCTTGCCGAGCTGCGCGAGTCGGGCATGCAGATCATCGATGATGCCGATCTTGAGGCCTTCCAGGCCGCCGTGGCACCGGTCTATGAGAAGTACGGCGAGCAGTTCGGCGACTACCTGACCCGCATCCGGGAGGCGATAAAATAAGTGAACCTGCTTGCGCGCTACCTGCTGCGCCCTCTGCAGCGGTGTGAGCGCGCCCTCGACGCCGTCATGCAACCCGTGGTCTTTGCGGGCATGGCGGCGCTGATCGGCGTGATCACTCTGCAGATCGTTTCGCGGGTGTTCTTCACGGCGGTGGGCTGGACCGAGGAGGTCGCCCGCTTCCTGCTAGTGTGGATCACTTTCCTCGGTGCCACGCTGGCCTTTCAGCGGGGGCGGCATATCGCCGTGACCTTCGTGGTGGATGCCCTGCCGCAGCGACTGCGCCAGCTGGCGCGCATCGCCGCGGTGCTGGTGGCGCTGGCCTTCATGGTGGCGCTGATCGTGATCGGCTATCGCTATATGCAGGTGCAGAGCTTCCAGAAATCCGCATCGCTTCGGCTATCGATGACCTACGTCTATGCCGTTATTCCGCTCGCCGGCGCGGTCATGGCCTGGTATGCCCTGGTCGACCTGCTGGAACTGTTCATCAAGGGGCCAGCGGCCCATGACTCGGACAGCGCTACCGCCGAGGACCCCCTGCCATGACCGGCATGCTGTTCCTGCTGTTTTTCCTCTTCATGCTGCTGGGGGTGCCCATCGCCCTGGCCATCGGCGCCAGTAATCTGCTGGCGCTCAACGCCCAGGGCGTGCCGCTGATGGTGGTCACCCAGCAGATGTTCCAGGGCATCAACTCCTTCGCCCTGGTGGCCGTGCCGATGTTCATCCTCGCCGGTGACCTCATGGCCCAGGGCAAGGTCAGCGAGAAGCTGGTGAATTTCGCCGATTCCCTGTTCGGCTTTCTCAAGGGCGGGCTGTCGATCGTCTCGGTGGGGGCCGGCATGTTCTTCGCCGCCATTTCCGGCTCAGGCGCCGCCACTACCGCGGCGGTGGGGTCGAGCCTGGTGCCAGAGCTGCGCAAGAAGGGCTATGACCCCGCCTCCGCCGCCAGCCTGATCGCCGCCAGCGGGACCATCGGCGTGGTCATTCCGCCTTCGGTGCCGATGATCATCTACGCGGTGATCGCCCAGCAGTCGGTGTCGACGCTGTTTCTGAACGGCGTGATCCCGGGGCTGATCATGGGCCTGGGGCTCGGCACCATCGCCATCGTCCAAGCCTATCGCCGCAACTATCCGCGAGGCACCGCCCTCTCTCTTGCCACCATCTGGCGCACGTTCAAAAGCGCCAGCTGGGGCCTGATGACCCCGGTAATCATCCTCGGCGGGATCTTCTCCGGGATCTTTACCCCCAGTGAGGCCGCGGTGGTGGCGGTCAACTATGCCCTGATGGTGTCGCTGTTTATTTATCGCGACCTGAGCCTGGCGGACGTCTACCGCATCCTGATCCGCTCGGCGATCACCACCTCGGTGATCATGCTGGTCATCGCTACCTCGGCGGTGCTGAGCTGGACGCTCTCCAGCTGGCAGATACCCGGCGCCATCGCCGAGGCCGTGCTGTCGCTCTCCACCGACCCGCTGGTGATCATGCTGCTGATAGTAGCGGTGATCCTGCTGACCGGGGTATTCATCGAGACGGCCAGCGCCCTGATCATACTGACGCCGGTGCTGCTGCCGCTGGTGATCCAGATCGGCATCGACCCGATCCATTTCGGCATTATCATCGTGATGGGGCTGGCCATCGGCATGATCACCCCGCCGGTAGCGATCAACCTTTACGTGGCCTCCTCGGTCACCCAGCTGCCGCTGGAGCGCATCACCCGCGCCATCGTGCCCTACCTGGTGGGGCTGATCGCCGTGCTCTTGCTGGTAGTCTACGTGCCGATTCTAGCGGGCTGGTCGGGATGATGCCCCCGCATCTTGAATCTTTACCCAGCACTGGCCGGCCAGCAGGCTGGTCTACTCTACCCATTCATCTCCCTATCCCTATCCCTAATCCCTATCATCAAGGAAAGACACGTGAAGAGATCCCGACACGTCCTGCTGCCCATCATCGGCCTGGCCATAGTGATGCTCGCTGGCTGTACAACCTATACGTTTCCAGACGGCAGCCAGGAAACCCTGTGGGGCGTGCCCACCGAGGATGAAACCAAGACCCGCGAGGAACGCCAGGCCGAACCGCTCCGGTACCGGGTGCCCGGCGAGATGCCGGAGTGACGGCGAGACGACGTATCCGCGGCGCGGCGCCCGGAGCCTGACCGCTGGCTCCCGCGGCCGGGCTCCGACTAACCGGATTTATTGATGGCCAGGCCATGCCGCCGTAGCTTGCGCACCACGCTCGGCTGGCTGATGCCGAGTCGATCGGCGATGGCATAGGTGCTGGGCAACCGTTGACACAGATCGTCAAGCACGTCGCGTTCCACTCTGCCGAGATAGTCGGGCAAGCTCTCTCGGTCACCGAGCATAACGGGTAGCGATTCCGACAAATCGCCAGCGATATCTTGCGCCTGTGTTAACCGGTGATCAGAAGGCGAGATCGGGGCGTCAATGAGATCGCCGTCGGATGAAAGCCAGGCCCTCTCGAGCCAATTTTCCAGCTCCCGGACGTTGCCGGGCCAGTCACGGCCCATCAGCTCCGACCAGACGCTGGAGTGCAACAGTTTCTTGCGCCCATAGCGTCGATTGAGCCCTTCCAGGCACTGCTCTACCAGACCCGGAATATCCTCGCGGCGGTCGCGCAGCGGCGGGAGCGTCACGGGTATCACGTTGACACGGTAATAGAGATCCAGCCGGAAGGTCCCTTCTTGAACCCGCTCGGCCAACGCCTGGTTGGTGGCGACCACCAGACGGAAGTCGACCCGGCGAGATCGCGTGTCACCCAGTCGCGTCAAGGTGCCATCCTGGATCACCTTGAGCAGCTTGGTCTGCATGATCATCGGCAGCTCTCCAATCTCGTCCAGGAATAGCGTGCCGCCTTCGGCCTGCTCGAGCAGGCCCGCCTTACCCTGTCGCGTCGCACCGCTGAAAGCACCGGGCTGATAGCCGAACATTTCTGACTCGAACAGGTTGTCGGGAATCGCCCCGCAGTTGACCTCGACAAAGGGCCCTTCCCGGCGACGGCTCCATCGATGAAGCTGGCGCGCGAAGGCCGTCTTGCCCACCCCCGACTCCCCCAACATCAGAACCGTGGCATCCGCCGGCGCCACCCGCTTTAACATTAGCGCCACTTCTCGCATCAGACGGCTTCGCACCTGCAGCGAATCCAGGTCTGCCTCAAGGTCGCCCTCTTCTGACGGACCCGCGTAGCTGCGCTTGAGGTGCTCACTGAAGCGACGCTGCAGCAGGGCATACTCATCCTGCAAAAACTGCAGATCGGTGAGGTCTCTTGACCGGCTGATAATGCGCTCGATCCGGCCATTGACCTCGACCGGATGAGCTTCGGCAATGACTCGGCGGCCAGTCCCCGTCACCTGCATCAGCTGGGCAGGTTGCCCGGTTCGCAGCACCTCGAGACTGATCGATGGCTTGAGGACACCCCGCGCCTCCAGTTCCTGCACCGTGGTGGCCTTGAGTGCCTCCCGCGACATGCCGTAGACGGCAGCCGCACCGGGACTGACATCCAACACCTGACCCATGCCATCGACGATGAAGAAGTGGTCACTGGCGGTCTGAACGATGGTTTCCAGCACCCGGCTGTCGATATGCATGTTGTCGAGCCCATGTCAGTGATTCATTAATGGATCAATGATACACAACTGCATCACCTCACTCACTATCGTGATTCATAAATGAATCACAACGAGCACAATCCTTAGCAAAATCAATAGACTATTAACTGGCACGATTCCTGCTCTATTTTGAGTGATCATCCCGTCACCAGCAGGAGAAACCATGAGCCCGTTCAACCAGCCCCTGGGGGGAAACGAAATGCCACGCTTTGGTGGCCCTGCCACCATGATGCGCCTTCCCACCCAGGAGAGTGCCGCCGGCCTGGATGCCGCCTTCATCGGCGTGCCGCTGGACATCGGTACTTCCAACCGCCCCGGTACGCGCCTTGGGCCCCGGCAGATCCGTGATGAATCACGCATGCTGCGTCCTTACAACATGGCCACCCGTGCCGCGCCCTTCGACAGCCTGCAAGTGGCCGACATTGGCGACGTGCCGATCAACACCTTCCACCTTCCCAAGACGGTGGACATCATCACTGCCTTCTACGATGGGGTCTTACAGCATGGCTGCGTACCGTTGACCCTCGGGGGCGACCATGTCATCACCCTGCCGATCCTAAGAGCCATCGCCAAGAAGCATGGCCCGGTCGGGCTGATCCACATTGACGCCCATGCCGATGTCAACGAACACATGTTCGGAGAACCCATCGCCCACGGCACACCTTTTCGTCGTGCCCAGGAAGAAGGCCTGCTGGCTCAAGGCAAGGTGGTTCAGATCGGCCTGCGTGGCACCGGCTACGCCGCCGAGGATTTCGACTGGTGCCGGCAGCAGGGCTTTCGCGTGGTCACCGCCGAGGAGTGCTGGTATCGCTCGCTCGAGCCGCTGATGGCCGAAGTGCGAGAGCAGATGGGTGACATACCGGTCTACATCTCTTTCGACATCGATAGCCTGGACCCCTCGGTGGCACCGGGCACCGGCACCGTGGAAATGGGGGGTCTGACCGGCAGCCAGGGTCTCGAGATCCTGCGCGGCGCGGCGGGCCTCAACATTGTTGGCGGTGATCTGGTCGAGGTCTCCCCCCCCTACGACACCAGCGGCAACACTGCGCTGATTGGCGCCACCCTGCTCTACGAGATGCTCTGCGTGCTGCCTGGTGTCAAGCGCCGCGACTAGCGCCATCACGACTCTCAACGAGCCTTTGCCGGGGGCTCGACAACGACACAATGCCAATCACAACAATCCATGGGTTACCGTAATGTCCTCTATCGAATCCACCGGCAGTGACGACGCGAACGGCAGCGCCTTTCAGCGCCGTGACCTGTTCAAGTTCTTGATTCCGTCGTTGATCGGAATGAGCCTGTTTCTCGTCCCCTTCAAGGTCGGGGATACCATCAATATCGGCATGGGCCTGATGGCCGACAGCCTGAAAGCCCTGCTTGGCGACGCTCTGCCGGCCATCGCCGTGGTGGTGCTGTGTGTCTCGGTCGCTGCTACGCTGCTGGTCAAGGTCGCCAAACCGAGCTGGGCGAACAAGGGCGTGCTGCACGACATGTTCCATGTCGGCCCCGTCTGGTTCGGTATGCGCATCCTGGGTGCCGCCTTTGCATTGATGACCTTCTTTCAGTTCGGCCCCGAGTTCGTGACCGCCTCCTTTACCGGTGGCGTCATGCTCAATGACCTGGCCCCGGTGCTGCTAACCTTCTTCTTCTTCGCCGCCCTGCTGCTGCCTTTCCTGGTCGAGTTCGGCTTCATGGAGTTCATCGGCAGCCTGGTGCGAAAGCCCTTCCGGGTGATCTTCCGGCTTCCGGGCCGCAGCGCCATCGATGCCACCGCCTCGTGGATGGGGTCCGGCACGGTGGGCGTGCTGATCACCACCCAGCAGTACGAGAAGGGGTTCTATAACCGTCGCGAAGCCTCGGTGATCGCCACCAACTTCTCGATCGTCTCCATCGCCTTCGCCCTGCTGATCACCAGCTTCGTCGACCTGAACCACATGTTCGTCCAGTTCTACGTCACCGTAGTGGTCGCCGGCCTGATCGCCGCCGTCATCGTGCCGAGACTGCCACCGCTGTCGCGTAAACCTGACACCTACTACGAACCGGTAGGCTGCCAGCTGGCAGAAAAACCCACGGAGAACATCGGCCTGTTTCGCTACAGCCTGCTTCAGGCGGTACGGCGCGCCGAGAAAGCACCCGGCCCCCGAGAGATGGTGCGCATCGCACTCTTCAACGTCGCCGACATCTTCCTGGCTCTGCTGCCTCTGGTATTCGCCATCGGCACCGTGGCGCTGATCCTGGCCGAATTCACACCGCTGTTCACCTGGCTCTCCTACCCCATGGTGCCCGTGCTGGAATTCCTGGGCGTTCCCGAAGCCGAGGCTGCCGCGCCGGCAACCCTGGTGGGATTCGCCGACATGTTCCTGCCAGCCGTCCTGGCCACCAACATCGAGAGTGAGCTCACCCGGTTCGTGATCGCCTGCCTGTCTCTGACCCAGCTAATCTACATGTCCGAAATCGGGGCCCTGCTGATGAAGTCGAAGATCCCGCTGAAGTTCTGGGAACTGGGAGCCATCTTCCTGCTGCGCACGGCCATCACCCTGCCAATCATCACCTTCATGGCCCATACGTTCTTCTTCTGAGGCATCACCATGTCAACCCATAGCATGACCTGCGCCGACCTGCTGCTGCACTTGCTGCGCGACACCTACGGCGTTGACAGCGTGTTCGGTATCCCCGGGGTGCATACCGTGGAGCTTTATCGCGGCCTGACCGGAAGCGGCCTACAGCATGTGACGCCACGCCACGAGCAGGGCGCCGGTTTCATGGCCGACGGCTATGCCCGTGCCACCGGCAAGCCCGGCGTCTGCCTGATCATCACCGGCCCGGGCATGACCAACATTGCCACCGCCATGGGTCAGGCGCTGGCCGATTCTATCCCCATGCTGGTGATCTCGAGCGTCAACCGCCGAGATACCCTGGGTCGGGGTCAGGGCCGGCTCCACGAGCTGGCGAATCAGCAACAGCTGATGAGTGGCGTCTCGCGCTTCAGCCATACCCTTCTCGACCCGAGCGCACTGCCCGAGGTACTGGCGCGTGCCTTTGCGGTATTTCACGGCGAACGACCGGGGCCCGTGCACCTCGAGATTCCCATCGACCTGTTCGCCGCTCCCGTCGCGACTCCGGTGCCGAGCCCCCCCCCACGCCTGTTCAGGGCCAGCCCGGATCCGGAGGGGGTGGCACTCGCCGCCGAGTGGTTACGCCAGGCGGAACGACCTCTGGTGTTGCTGGGCGGTGGATGCGCGGATGCCCCCACCTCGGCCAGGCGACTCATCGAACACCTCGATGCCCCCACGGTGACCACCATTAATGCCAAGGGGCTGCTGGGGCGCGACCACTCGCTCGACCTGGGTGCCAATGGCGCCCTGCCCGCCGTGAGGCGGCTGGCAGCCGAAGCCGATGTGATCCTCGCCGTGGGTACCGAGCTCGGTGAAACAGACTACGACGTCGTGTTCGACGACGGTTTCACCCTGAACGGTAAACTGATCCGTATCGACATCGACGCCCAGCAGCTGGTACGCAACCAGTCCCTGGCACTGGGGCTGGTGGGGGACGCCGGGCGCAGCCTGGACTGCCTGCTCGAGCATTTTCCGCACCCCGTCCTCAGAGGGGGTGCCGAACGCACGGCAGAGGTCCTGACCGAGCTGGGCCTTCACCGCGATCCCGCTTTCACCCCCTTCGTACCCCTTTACCGCGTGCTGCGTGAGGCACTGCCAGAGGCAATCCTGGTCGGTGATTCCACCGCCCCGGTCTACGCCGGCAATCACCTGGTGGCTCAGCCCGCTCCCCGGCGCTACTTCAATGCCTCCACCGGCTACGGGACTCTCGGTTACGGGTTGCCGGCGGCACTGGGTGCGCAACTGGGCCGACCCGACCTGCCGGTGGTGGCCCTGGTTGGCGATGGGGGCATCATGTTTACCCTCTCCGAACTGGCCACCGCCGTGGAGGCTCGCCTGCCGGTAGTGATCCTGCTCTGGCACAACGCAGGGTACGAGGAGATCCGCCGTTTCATGGATGCCGAGGGTGTCGAACGGCTCGGCGTGGATATTCAGGCCCCGAACTTTCTCACCGTGGCTGCCGGGTTCGGCTGCCTAGCGACCCATGTCAAAACGCCCGACGACCTTGCCATTGCTCTTCAGCAACGCCCGTTGGATGGCCCCCTGCTGATCGAGATCGACGCCCATCGCTGGTGCGCCGGCTGATAGTCGTGTCGCAGACACACCGTCGAATTCACCTCTTCCTCACATTGGGAAAACAATAATGAGCGACACTTCCTCTCTCGTCGGTCAGGACACCTTGTCCGCCGACAACGTCGAACGCAGCCTCGGCATGCCCGGAACCTTCGCCCTGTGGCTGGGCGCCAACGTGGTAGTCACCACCATCCTGACCGGCATGCTGCTGGTGCCTTCGTTGACCTTTTCGCACGCCATGCTGCTGGTGCTGATCGGTTCGAGCGTCGGCATTATCCCGCTGGTGCTGATCGGCCTGATGGGCCAGCAGACCGGCATGACCACCATGGTGCTGGCCCGCGGCACCTTTGGGCGCCTGGGGGCGATGTTTCCCGCCTGGGTCAACCTGTTTGCGCTGGTCGCCTGGAGCTGGATACAGGCTCTGCTGGCCGGCATGAGCCTGGATTACGCGGTGTCGAGTCTGACCGGCTACTCCAACGTGGCGCTGTTCACGGTGCTCTGCGAGGTGCTGGTGGTGATGATCGCGCTGCGCGGGCACCTGGGCATCGAAAAGGCGGAGAAGCTCGCTGCCGTGCTGATGCTGGCGCTTTCCGGGGTGGTGGTGTTCGCCCTGGCGCGTAATTACGATCTGCCCACGATCACCGAGATGGACGCCACCGGTGCGCTCGGGGCCGGCGTGGCCTTCGATATCATCATCGCCACCGCCTTCTCGTGGATCCCGCTCGCCGCGGACTACAACCGCCACTGCCGCTCGGGCAAGACGGCGGTGATCGGCACCTGGGTCGGCTATGTCACCGCCACCCTGGTCGCCATGGGCCTCGGCGCCACGGTCTCGGCGCTGTCGGTCTCGATCGGTTTCCCGCAGACCTATGATCCCACTCAGCTGCTCAGCAGCTTCGGCTTCGGCCTGCCGGCCGCTCTAGTGATCTTCTTCTCGGTGCTGACCACCAACGTGATGTGCGTCTACAGTGCGACGCTCTCTTACATGAGCGTGCGCACCCGCACCCCCTTCTGGAAGCCAGCCCTGATCATCGGCGTGGTCTCGGTGCTGGGCTCGCTGATTCCGGGCATCCTCGACCAGTTCCAGACCTTCCTGCTGATTATCGGCAGCGTTTTCATCCCGGCTTTCTCGCTGATGATTGTCGACTACTTCCTGGTCGGGCGTGAACGCTACTCGCCTCAGCGGCTGATGGCCGAGGCCAGCCAGCTGCCGGCGATCAATCCGCGAGCGCTCGGATGCTATCTGGTCGGCGCGGTGCTGGCCTACTACTGGAACTGGGTCTCGCCGCTGGCCTTTGGCGCCTCGCTGCCGGTGTTCGTGCTGACCGGGGCGCTCTACTATGCCGTTTGCCAACTGCACTCACGCCAACAGAAGGTCACCGCATGAGCTCGTCATCCGCGCGTCTCGAGCGCATCGCTCCGGATCAGTGGTATCGCACCCAGCGCCTTGCCGACGGCATCACGCTGATCGACGAGCCCTGGATCAAACCCTTCTTTCGCTGCAACCTCTGGCACGTGCGAGGGCGTGAGCGCGACCTGCTGGTTGACTTCGGCCTGGGCGCGGTGCCGCTGCGCCGGCATGTCGCGCTGCTGGCAGAACGAGACGTGGTCGGGGTGGCGAGCCACACCCACTTCGACCATATCGGCGCGGCCAGCGAATTCGACTGCTGCCACGTGCATACCGCCGAGGCCGACATCCTCGCCGCGCCCGACACCACTCGCACCCTGGCCGATGATTTCCTGAACGACGCCATGTTCGAGGCACTGCCCCCGGCCCCCTATGCCCACAGTGGCTATCGCATCCCCGTACCGGCGAGCATCGCGCTGCTCGAGGACGGCGACGTGATCGACCTGGGCGATCGCTGTTTCGAGGTAATTCACACACCGGGCCACTCGCCCGGGGGCATTGCGCTATGGGAGGCGTCGACCCGAACGCTGATATCGGGCGATATCATCTATGACGGCGAGCTGATCGAGGACGCCTACCATAGCGACCTCGACGACTATGCTGCCAGCCTGCAACGGCTCCGCGCTCTGCCGGTGCGAACCGTTCACGGCGGTCACTTCCCGAGCTTCTCGGGCCAGCGCCTTGCCACCCTGATTGATGACTGGCAGCGCGCCCATGACCGCTAGCCCGTCACACCACCGCCAGTGGAGCATCCCATGCAACAGCTGATACGACAGTTCATCGACAACCGCTGGGTCGAGAGCGCCGGCCAGCGCCGCCTGCCGATCATTGACCCCTACCACCAGCGGCAGATCGCCGAGGTCACCGCAGGCGACGCGGCGGACGTCGACGCAGCGGTGGCCGCGGCGCGGCGGGCACAGCCCGGCTGGCAGGCGCTGGGCGGCGCCCGGCGCGGCAACTATCTGACGGCCCTCGCCGAGAGCCTGACGGCGCGGCGTAGCGAGCTCATGGAACTGTCCTCGCGCAACAACGGCAAGGCGCTGGCCGAGGCGGGCATCGATCTCGACGACGCCATCGCCTGCTACCGCTACTACGCGGGGCAGGCCCAGGCCCTGGAGGCGCGCCAGGGACGTGTGGTCGATCACGACATGGAGGGCATTCAGGCGCAGGTTTACGAAGACCCGGCGGGCGTGGTCGGGCTGATCACACCATGGAACTTCCCGCTGGTGACCAGTGCCTGGAAGATCGCCCCCGCGCTGGCGGCGGGCTGCACGATCGTCTTCAAGCCGTCCGAGGTCACGCCCCTGCCGGAGCAGGCCCTGGCCGAGATCGCCGAGGCCATCGCGCTGCCTGCCGGCGTCTTAAACCTCCTGCACGGCGATGGCGAAGGCATTGGCGCGCCGCTGACCGCGCATCCCGGCGTCGACAAGCTCTCGTTTACCGGCAGCAACGCGGTGGGTGAGAAGGTGATGCACGCCGCGGCCGAGGGGGTGCGTAACGTCTCCCTGGAACTGGGCGGCAAGTCGCCGATCCTGGTGCTGGCAGATGCCGAGGTCGCGCAGGCCGCCGACTGGGTGATGGCGGGCATCTTCTTCAACTCGGGGCAGATCTGCTCTGCCACGTCGCGGCTGATCGTGCATGAGACCCTGGCCGAGCCGCTCTATGCGGCGCTTTCCGAGCGCATCGATGCGATTCGCCTGGGCGATCCGCTGGACGACGCCACCGACATGGGGCCGATGACCAGTGCCCGACAGCGGGAGGCCGTCGAGCGCTATCTGACGACAGCCCGCGAGGAAGGCCTTGTGGCGGTGCGTGACGGCCGCCATCGCCAGTTACCGGCGCAGGGCGAGTTCGTGGCGCCCACGCTCTACCGTGACGTGCCGCTCGCCAGCCGCCTGTGGCAGGAGGAGATCTTCGGCCCGGTGCTCTGTGCGCGCAGCGTGGCAAGCGACGAGGAGGCCATCGACCTCGCCAACGCCAGCCTCTTCGGCCTGGCGGCTACCGTGATTGCCGGCGACGTCGCGCGTGCTCGCCGAGTCGGCCGCGCGCTGCGTGCCGGCAGCATCTGGGTCAACAGCGAGCAGCTGGTGCTGCCGCAGGCTGGCTGGGGTGGCTTCGGCATCAGCGGTATCGGCCGTGAGCTTGGCCCCTGGGGCCTTGCCAGCTACCTGGAGGTCAAGCACGTGATCGGGCCATCCCTGGACTAATCAGCCCTTTCGAAACACTACGCTGAGGTTATTCGCGGGCATTTCCACGAGGCATTCAACCGTCAAACCATGGCGCCCGGCCTCAGCGATCACCTCCTCGAGGTCGCGAACGCCCCAGCGTGGGTCGCGGCGCCGGAGGTCGGCATCGAAAACGGCATTGCTGGGTGCGACATGCAACCCGCCACGGCAAAAGGGCCCGTAAAGGTAAAGAACGCCGCCCGGCATCAGGCACTCTTCGGCCAGCGCCATCAGCGTCTCTGTCACCGCCCAGGGCGAGATATGGATCAGGTTGATGGCCACGACAGCCTCAAAGGGGGCCGCCGGCCAGCTATCGAGGTCGGTGACATCGAGCCGGACCGGCTCAGCAAGATTGGGCAGGCTTACCTGCTGGCGCCAGGCGGCGATAGATGCCAGCGCTCGAGGGTGGGGGTCGCTGGGTTGCCAGACCCAACTGGGCATATCGGCGGCGCAGTGCAGGGCGTGCTCGCCGCTGCCGCTGGCCACTTCCAACACGCGCGCGTTATCCGGCAACACCTGGCGCAGCACCTCCAGGATCGGCTGGCGGTTTCGGGCCGCGGCTGGGCTCTGCAGGCGAGAATCGGTCATGGTACTCCTCATGGGCATTGCCACGGCGGCAGGCTATTTCCTGCCCCGGGGCTTGCCGGGAGGACCGCCGGATTTCGCGCGCCCCCCCGAGGGTCGCCCGCCCTTGGCCGGCTTGCCAGCCGCCATGTTCTTGTCTGCCATCTTGCGCTTCGCGGACTTGCCGCTGGCCGTTTTACCACCGGCTGGTTTGCCGCCTGCAGGGGGGCTGCTTTCGCCACGGCGAGGAGGTTTTCGCTGCTGGTTCCCCGTCTTTCCGGCTACCGCTTTCTTTGGCCCCGCCTTGCCGCCCTTGTGCCGGGCCTTGCGACGGCCAGGCGCCCGGGTCTCGGAAGCGGAGTGCTCGGTCATGGCGAGAATGGTCGACACTTCAACCGGCGTCAGGTCCCGCCAGTCACCCGTCGCCAACCCCTTGAGCGACACATTCATGATGCGGATCCGCTCGAGTTTCACCACCTCGTAGCCGAACACCTCGCACATGCGACGAATCTGGCGGTTCAGCCCCTGAACCAGGGTGATATTGAAGACGAACCGGGACTCCATGACCACCGGGCACTTCCGGGTGACCTCGCCGAGGATCGGCACGCCCCCGCCCATGCCGGCGATAAACTCATCGGTGATCGGCTTGTTGACGGTGACCCGATACTCCTTCTCATGCTGGTTGCTCGCCCGCAGAATGCGGTTGACCAGGTCGCCGTTGTTGGTCAGGAAGATCAGCCCCTGGGAATCCTTGTCCAGCCGGCCGATGGGAAAGATGCGTGCACCGTGCCCGACGAAGTCGACGATGTTGGCCTTCTCGGTGGGCTCGGTGGTACTGACAATGCCCACCGGCTTGTTGAGGGCAATAAACACCAGATCCTCTTCATCCAGTGCCAACGGCTCGACGACCTGGCCGTTGACCTTGACCACGCTGCCCGCGAAGACCTGGTCACCCGGCGTGGCGCGCCTGCCATCGATTCGGACGTTTCCCTGCTCGATATAGCGGTCGGCTTCTCGTCTCGAGCACATGCCACTCTCGCTGATGTACTTGTTGATTCGCTTCGAGAGGGTCTGGGCCATGGGACGCGTCCGAGAGAGGGTGATAAGGAGCCGAAATGGCACGGTGCAATGCCGCACAGTGAATGCCGGGCAGTGTAAGGGCTGACACCTCAGGCGGCCAACCGTAGCGGATCACGGGTATCTCGCGGCGCGGCTCCTCTTGAGCTTGCGACCGCTGTGGCAGATGCCCGCATCAGCCAGTTACGGCATGACAATCTCTGTACAGGTAGCGATAGAATGACAGCTCATGTCCAACATCGGATGGTACCCATGATGCCTCTCAACGCCCCCGCCCTGCCCGACCAAGTGACCCTGGAAGCGCTTGCCAAACGTCTCGATCCGGCCTCACCGCCCGCCGTGGAGGTACAGGGGCTGGACATGGGGTACTACCTGGTGCGGCTGCACCACGCCGGCGGCGACAGCCTGCTGGTGGACGAGCACGGCGAGACACGACGCTTCACCGGCACCCAGTGGGTCAGCCGCGCCCTGGCGCCGCTGGGTCTGACCCATGGCATCCTGACCTGGGCCGACGTGACCGACGAGATGGTCGGCCTCCCCGAGTCGCCCCCCGTCGATACCGCCACGCGGCTAGCCCACGGTACCCGACTCGCGTTCATGACCCCGGGTTGACGGATACGTGCAGACGCTTGTTGCCCTGGATCACTGCACTGCAGCATGCTGTATGGTAAGAACATACCTAGCTCAATGCCAACATGCGCGGGAGACGTAGGATGACAGAGTCCGAACACAGCGAGGCCACTGCCTGGCATGCCCTGTCCGGAGATGACTCACTTGAGCGCCTGGACAGCACCCAGGACGGGCTGGACGACCAGGAGGCCGAACGCCGTCTCAGCGAGCATGGCCCCAACCAGCTCCAGCAGGCCGAGTCGCGCCCCTGGTGGAAACGCCTGCTGGAGCAGTTCAACAATATCTTGATGCTGGTGCTGATCGTCGCTGCCATTGCCAGCCTGGGGCTAGGCCACACCCTCGATGCATCAGCCATCTTGGGCGTGGTGCTGATCATCGCGCTAATCGGTTTCTTCCAGGAGGGCAAGGCCGAACAGGCCCTGGAGAGCATCCGTCAGATGCTATCGCCTCAGGCCAATGTGCTGCGCGGCGGCAAGCGTCAGACCATCCCAGCCGAGGAGTTGGTGCCCGGCGATATCGTGCTGGTGGAGAGCGGTGACCGCATCCCGGCCGACCTGCGCCTGCTGGAAGCCCGGCGCTTTCGAACCGAGGAGGCCTCGCTGACCGGGGAGTCCACGCCGGTGGACAAGTCTACCGAGGCGGTAGCGGATGACGCCGACCTGGGCGACCGCATCAGCATGGCCTACGCCAGCACGATCGTGGTCCAGGGCAATGCCCGAGGCCTGGTGGTGGAAACCGGTGCCCATACCCAGATCGGGCGCATTTCGGAAATGCTGCGCGGCGTCGAACAGTTAAAGACGCCGCTTCTGCGTCAGATCGACCGCGCCGGCCAGGTGCTGGCCTTCTTTATCCTTGCCGCCGCGGCACTCACCGGTGTTTTCGGGGTGCTGGTCCACGAGCAGCCGCTGGTCGACATGTTCATGGCCGCCGTGGGCCTGGCAGTCGCCGCCATTCCCGAAGGCCTGCCCGCCATCGTCACCATCGGCCTGGCGCTGGGCGTACAGACCATGGCGAAAAAGAACGCCATTATTCGTCGCCTGCCCGCGGTAGAGACCCTGGGCTCCATCTCCACCATCTTTTCCGACAAGACTGGCACGCTGACCCGCAACGAGATGACCGCCCAGGCGATCTGGCTACCCCGGGGCGAGGTGCACATCGACGGCATCGGCTTTTCCCCGAAGGGAAGCTTCCACCGCGTCAACGACGGCGATGCCGAGGAGGCAGCACTCGATCTTGACGATGACCACGCCCTGCGCCATTTCCTCAAGGTGGGGGTACTGTGCAATGACGCCGAACTGGCCGAAGAGGAGGGCCGCTGGCGAATCCACGGCGATCCGACAGAGGGCGCCCTGGTCGTGGCCGCCGCCAAGGCCGGGTTGACCACGGAAAAGCTGCGCGGTGACCATTCTCGCCATGACGCCATTCCCTTCGAGTCCGAGCGGAAGTACATGGCCACCCTTCATAAGGTGGACAGCGAGCAGCTTCTTCTGGTGAAGGGCGCACCGGACCGCCTGCTGGAGATGTGCCACCGTGTTCGCGATAACGGTGAGGAGCACGAGCTGGACGTCGAGCTCTGGGAAGAGCGCATCCACGACCTCTCCTCACGGGGCCTGAGGGTGCTCGCGCTGGCAGAGAAACGTGTCAACGACGTCCACGAGCTGACCGACGAACATGCCGAGGAGGAGCTGGTGCTGCTGGGGCTGGTGGGGCTGCTCGACCCGCCCAGGGACGAGGCGATCGAGGCGGTCAAGGACTGCCTGGCCGCCGGTATCCGCCCGGTGATGATCACCGGCGATCATGCGGTCACTGCCTTGGCCATCGCCCGAGAGCTGGGCTTCGCCCACACCGAGCGGGCCATCAGCGGTCGCGAGATCGAGGCGATGTCAGACGAAGAGCTCGAGGACACCATCCTCGATGTCGACGTCTTCGCACGGGCCTCGCCGGAACACAAGTTGCGCCTGGTCAAGGCAATGCAGGCCCAGGGCGGGATCTGCGCCATGACCGGCGACGGCGTCAACGACGGCCCGGCGCTGAAACGTGCCGACGTCGGCGTGGCCATGGGAATCCAGGGCACCGAGGCCGCCAAGGAGGCCGCCGAGATGGTGCTGGCCGATGACAACTTCGCCACCATCGTCGGCGCCATTCGCGAGGGTCGCAAGGTCTACGACAACATCCGCAAGACCATCACCTTTATCCTGCCCACCAACGGCGGCCAGGGCCTGGCCATCATGCTTGCCGTACTGGCCGGCACCAACCTGCCGGTCACGCCGCTGCAGGCGCTATGGGTCAACATGGTGGTGGCGGTAACGCTGGGCCTGGCGCTGGCCTTCGAGGACGCCGAGCCCGACATCATGACCCGCCAGCCCCGCGACCCTGACGCCTCGCTACTCGACCTCTTCCTGCTGTGGCGGGTGGTATTTGTCTCGATTCTGCTGCTGCTCGGGGTATTCGGCATGTTGATCTGGCTGCAGGCTCAGGGAGGCAGCATCGAGCTGGCCCGGACCGGTGCGGTCAACATGCTGGTGATGGGCAGCGCCGCCTACCTGATCAACAGCCGCTACCTGCTGCGCAGCACCCTCTCCATGGCAGGCCTGTTCGGCAGCCGCCCGGTATGGGCTTCCATCGGCATCATCGTGGTCCTGCAACTGGGCTGGACCTACCTGCCCTTCATGCAGGTAATCTTCGGCAGCGAGGGCCTGGCACCAAGCCACTGGGGCGTGATCCTGGCCGGCAGTCTGGCCATCTATCTGATCGTCGAGGTCGAGAAACGCGTGCTCAGTGCCCGCGGTGTCAAGAGCCATCCTACCGCCCACCAGGGCGGCCAGGAGCGCACGGAGCAGAAGCCCTCCTGATGGTGGCCCGCCTCGCCAGGCGCCTCGTCCTGCTGACCCTGCTCTGGTGGGTAGTCAGCGGTGGCGGGGGCGCCTGGACCTGGGGGCTGCCCGTGATTCTGGTGACCGCCCTGGCGATGCCGAACAGCAGGGCCGTGCGGCTGAGACCGCTGGCGTTTCTTGCCTTTCTCCCCCTGGCCCTGTGGCTCACCCTGCGCGGCGGCCTGAAGGTGGCGATCATGGCCTGTCGTCCGCGGCTCGATCCCGACACGCGAATCATCAACCATGTCTGGTCCCACCTGCCCGAAGGCCCGGGACGCCTGTTCATGGCCAGCCTGATCAACCTGCTCCCCGGCACCCTGACACTCGGCCTGACCCCCGATACACTGCAGGTTCACGTGCTGCAGATGGACGCCAGTACCCGCCCCGGGCTCGATCGCCTCGAGGCACGTGTCGCCCGACTTTTTTCCCACGACATCTCCCCAGAGGACAAGGAGCCCAGCTGATGTTTCATGCGGCTATCGCCGCGCTGCTGCTGCTCAACGCCGGTGTGGCGCTGTGGCGCCTGCACCGTGGCCCCACCAGCGCCGACCGAATGCTGGCCGCCGAGCTGGTAAGCGTCTCCGCCATCGCCGTGCTGCTGTTGCTCGGTATCGGACTCGCGCAGCCGGCCCTGGTTGATGTGGCGCTGATCTTCGCCCTGCTGGCCGCCGTGGCCACCGCCAACTTCGTCACCCGCACCTGGACGCTGCTCCACGAGGAGAGCGGCAGTCGCGAGGAGGCGGGACGTGACTGAATGGCTGTCTCTTCTGGGTAACGTGCTGATCACCGCCGGCGCGATCTTTTTCATCACCGGCAGCCTCGGCCTGATCCGCTTCTCCGATCTCTATGCCCGTCTGCATGCCCTGACCAAGGCCGACAACCTGGGGCTGGGACTGATCTGCCTGGGGCTGGCCTGTCAGGCGCCGGACCTGGCCGCCGCACTCAAGATCCTGCTGGTGTGGGGACTGATACTGATCGCCACCAGCATCGGCGCCACCCTGATTGCTTCCACCGCCCTAGCCTGTGGCCTGCGGCCTCGCCTGGGTCGGCCCTCGCCACCGGCCGTCACGCGCGAAGACACGAGGCGGCCATGAGTGGGCTGGTGATCGGCTTCGACCTCCTGCTCGTTGCGGGCCTTGCCTGGCTCGCCTGGCAGGCGCTGTTTGACCGCCATCGCTTCTCCGCGGTGGTCCACTTCATGGCCTTCGGGCTGGTGATGGCCCTGGTCTGGGTGCGCCTCGATGCACTGGACATTGCCCTGGCCGAGGCGGCCATCGGGGCCGGGGTCACCGGCGCCCTCCTGCTGGCGGCTCTCGGTCGACTGCCCGCCACTGGTGGGCACTCGCCCGCGTGGCGGGCCACACAGAGGCCGCTGGTGTTGCTTGCCCTGTTCACCGCCCTGCTCGCGACCCTGGCTCTGGCCTGGGTCGCCTGGCAGTTGCCGCGCCCGGGTCTCGCCGTGCCGATAGGCGAGGCCCTGCCTGAGAGCGGCGTGACCCACGCGGTGACCGCGATACTGCTCAACCTGCGCGCCTGGGACACCCTGCTCGAGATCGCGGTCATGCTGACCGGGGTGTTTCTGGTCTGGTCGCTGGGACCGGCGCTCGTCCCCTATGCACCCGCCACGGCCTTGCCGGGCCTGCCGGCACTGACCCGTCTGCTGCACCCGCTGTTTCTGCTGGTCCCGGCTTACCTGCTGTGGCGCGGCAGTCACGCTCCGGGCGGCGCCTTTCCCGCTGGGGCCGTGCTCGGTGCCGGCGGCGTGCTGCTGGTGCTTGCCGGGGCGGTCCCCTGGATGCACGAGCCCCGACGCCAGCCGCTGCTGCGCCTGCTGCTGGCTGCCGGGGTGATACTGTTCCTGGCCGTGGCGCTCGGCGGTCTGCTGCTGACCGGCACCTTCCTGGCCATTCCCGCGAGCATGGCGGGCACCGTGATCCTCGCCGTGGAGACCGCCGCCGCCCTCTCCATCGCCCTGATGCTGATGGCCTTCTATCTCTACGGGGAGCCGGGCCGATGAGCGAGCTCTACCTCCTGCTGGCCGCGGCGCTGGCCGGCATGGCGCTGGTCGGCCTGTTCCGCACCGCCGACCTGCTGCGTCGGGTGCTGGCGCTCAACGTGCTCGCCAGTGCCGTCTTCCTGCTGCTGGTCAGCATGGCGCGTACCGCCGATGGCGTTGATCCGCTGCCCCACGCCATGGTGCTGACCGGCATCGTGGTCGCGGTCAGCACCACCGCCGCGGTGCTCGCACTCGCCGTGCAGTCCCACGAACGACGCCGCGGGGAGGGGCCGTGACGTCGACGGACTGGCTGCTACCGCTGCTCGTCGCCCTGCCCCTGATCCTGGCCATCATCGCCTTCCTGGGCCTGCTCCCGGCGCGCCATCAGGTGGTCATCGCCCTGGGCGGGCTGGTGTCAGGGCTGGGCGGTCTGGGGCTGGTAGGGCTGGGATTCGGGGGCATCATCGCCGAGGCAACGCTGTGGCTGGGGGGCTGGGCGCCACCGGTGGGGATCGCCTGGCGGCTCGATGCACCTGCCGTGTTGCTCATCACCATGGTCGGGCTGCTGATCGGACCGGCCAGTCTGGCTCTGCTGGCGGAGTCGGACGGCCACTACGACCGCTACCTGTGGAGCCTGTGGTGGATGCTGTGGGCGGCACTCAACGCCCTGCTGCTCTCCCGGGATCTCTTCAACCTCTACGTGACCCTGGAGCTGATGTCGCTGGCGGCGGTGGGCCTCGTCAGTCGTTCCCGGGAAGACCCCTACCATGTGGCGGCGCTGCGCTACCTCATGTCCTCGCTGCTGGGTTCACTGCTCTACCTGCTGGGGGTCGCCCTGCTCTACGGCCAGTTCGGGCGGCTGGACCTGGTGCAGTTGGCGGCGGTCATCGAGGACGGCCCGGCCGCGCGCCTTGCCGCCCTGGTGATGACCCTGGGGCTGCTGATCAAGGCGGCCATGGTGCCCCTGCATGCCTGGCTGCCGGCGGCCCACTCCCGCGCCAGGGCCCCGGTCAGCGCCATGCTCTCCGGAGCGGTAGTAGCCGCCGCCGTGATGGTGCTGTGGCGGCTGTGGCTGGGCCCCTTCGCCGAACTCGGCAGCCTGATGCGCCAGGCGCTGGCTATCCTCGGCGCCCTGGCCATGGTGTGGGGCGGCCTCCAGGCCCTGCTGCAGAATCGTATCAAGCTGGTGATCGCCTGGTCGACGCTCTCGCAAGGCGGCTATGCGCTGCTGCTCCCGGCAGTGGCCGACAGCGAGGCATGGCAGGGCATCGGCGCCCGCGGCGCCCTGCTGCTCTTGCTGGCACATGGCCTGGCCAAGGGCGCCCTCTTCCTCGCCGCCGGCAGGCTCCATCATCGCTTCGGTCACGACCGCCTGTCGGGTCTGGCCGGCAGCGCCCATCGCCAGCCGCTGCTCTGGGCGGTCATCGCGCTAGGCGGGCTATCGCTGATGGGGCTTCCGCCCAGCGGCGGCTTCATGGGCAAGTGGTGGCTGCTGCGCGCCGCCCTGGAGGCCAACCAGCCGCTGTTGGCCGCAGCGATGCTGCTGGGCACCCTGCTCACCGCCGCCTGGCTGTGGCGACTCATGTCCATCGCCCTGATACCCGCAGCTGCGCCGACCCACACCCCAACAGCCATTCAGGACGACCGGCGCGAAGCGACCCCGGCGCTGATGCTGGTGATGCTGGCCTGGCTGATAGGCCTGGTGGCGTTGAGCACCGATCCCGGTCTCACGCTGACACTGCCACGCATCGACACTGACCGGCTCGCCTGGCTGCTGCCGGCGCTATTGCTCTGGCCGCTGGCCCTGACCGCCGCCAGGTCAGGAACACTGGCGGGTGAGACCACAGGCTCGCCCCGGGGGATGACCGCGCTGCTCATGCTCACCGCCGCGGCCCACCTGGTCACCCTGACATCAGCCGATCTGTTCACCTTCTATGTGGGAACCGCTTGGCTGGGCCTCGCGGGATGGGGCCTGGTGCGGCTGGACGAACGCCCGGCGGCGCGACGCGCCGCGGCGGGCTATCTCGCCATCATGATGGTCGCCGAAGTGAGCCTGCTGCTGGGGCTGACCCTGGTCTGGCAGGCCTCCAGCTCGCTGGCCTTCCAGGATCTGTCCGCCGCAGAATTGCCGGCCTCCGCGCTGGCGGCCCTGGGGCTGGGCTTCGCCATCAAGGCGGGCGCCATCGGCGTGCACGGCTGGCTTCCGCTGGCCCATCCGGTTGCCCCGCCGATCGCCAGTGCAGTGCTCTCCGGGCTGATGATCAAGGTGGGGGTGCTGGGGGGCCTGCTGCTCATGCCCGGCGCGGAGCCCGGGAGTCGGCTGGGACTGGTGCTGGTCGCCGGGGGACTCGCCGGCGCCCTCTACGGCGCCCTGCGCGGGATTGCCCAGTCCGCCCCCAAGCCGCTGCTGGCCTGGTCAAGCGTCAGCCAGATGGGCCTGGCCACCGCCCTGCTGGGGCTGCACCAACTGGGCAGCCCAGCGGCCCTGCCGGCCCTGCTGGCCCTGGTGGCCGCCCACGCCATGGCCAAGGCGGCACTCTTCCTCGGCGCGGGCATGGCAGAACGCATGACAGCGAGGCGGGGGCTGCTGCTCGGCGCCCTGGGCCTGCCGGCCCTGACCCTGGCCGGGATACCGCCTGGTGCCGGCTTCGCGATAAAGGCGGGGCTGGACACCTCGTTGAATGAGGCAACCCTCGCTACGTGGCCGCTCACCCTGAGCGGCGTGCTGACGAGCCTGTTGATGCTGCGGCTGTTCTGGCTGCTTCATCACACCGGCGCGGCCTCGCGGGGAGGCACTGCTCCCGGCTGGCTGCTGGCGGCGCTGTGGAGCCTCGGCGCACTGGCCGCGCTGCTGCCCTGGGCCTTCGTCGATGCGCCAGGGGGGCTGCTGGCCTCGCCGGGCGAGTGGCTCAAGGGGCTCATGCCGGCGCTGGTGGCCATGGCGCTCGGCGCCGCGCTGCTGGCCGCCATACCACTGCACCGGTGGCTGGCGAAACGGGGCTGGCGACGCCGGATTCGCGCCCGGGCCCGCCGTCTGGCGGTCAGGCGCGAGGCCCGCCGCTGGCGCTGGCGGCTGCGCCGGGCAGATGCCTGGCTGATGCCCTGGCCCGCCTTCGGCGTCTGCCTGGGGCTGACGGCATTTCTGCTGGGCCTCGCCGGGCTGGTATAAGCACGTTCGCCTCGGCTAGCGACGCCGCTTGGTGCGGGCGGTAGCCTCGGCGGTCATCGGGTCTTCGGGCCAGGGATGCTTGGGGTAGCGGCCACGCATTTCCCGGCGCACCTCCGGGTAGCCGTTGGCCCAGAAACTTGCCAGGTCGGCGGTGACCTGCAGCGGCCGGCGTGCCGGCGAGAGCAGGTGCAGCAGTACCGCCTCGCCGCCGTCGGCCACCCGCGGTGAGGCCTGCCAGCCGAAGCACTCCTGCAGCTTCACCGCCAGCACCGGCGGCTTGCCCTCCTGGCAGGGCGCGTAGTCCACCCGGTGGCTGGCGCCGCTGGGTACCGCCAGGCGCAGTGGCGCCAGCGCATCGAGTCGCGAGCGAAGCGGCCAGTCGAGGCCGTCGAGCAGAATGCGCGCCATCGGCAGGCGCTCCACCGCCTCCAGCCGGGTGACGCCGACCAGGTGGGGCCCAAGCCACGCCTCGAGAGTCGCGAGCAGCGCCGTTTCAGACCAGTCGGGCCACGCATCGCCGAGCGTGCGACGCAGCAACGCTACTCTGCCCTGCAGCTGCCTCAGGTCGTCGTCCTGCGGCAGACCGCGCCGGCGAAGCGCCTCGAGCAGTGCCGCCCTGACCGCCTCCGGTGGCAGCTCGGCCAGCGGCTTTCTCTCCAGCACCACGGCCCCCAGGCCGCGCACCTGCTCACCCACCAGCCGGCCCTGCTCGTCGGACCACTCGAGACTGGCCCGCCACCTGGCGCACTCGGAGTAGAGGGCTTCCAGCCGGTCACGCGCCAGCGCCACCGCGCGGAAGATGCGGGCTCCGCTGGCCTGTCCGTCGAGTTCTACTGCGACCAGCAGCTCCGCATGGGCCAGAGAGTGATCCTCGGGGAGGGTCGCCAAGCCCCCGCCAGCCAGGCGAAAGCGGCCCGGGGCCATTCGTTGGGCGACGCGCTCCGGGTAGGCCAGCGCCAGCAGCTCGGCCAGCGGAGCCAGGCTGGTCACCTTGAGGCTAACGCCGGCAAGGCGAGTGAGGCGTTCGGCGTCGCGCTGCCACTGGCGATGCTCACGAGGCGCTGTAATCCGGGCCTGAAGCGCTCGTTCCAGGTCTCGTTCGTCATCGAGGCCACGCCCCTCGAGCAACGCCACCAGGGCGCAGGCCAACGGCTGAGCGTCCAGCGTGTCGGCACGCTCCAGCATCGCTGCCAGGCGCGGGTGGGTGGGCCAACGGGTGGCGGCGCGACCCAGTTCGGTGAGGTGACAGGCCTCGTCCAGCAGGCCCAGGCGCCGCAGCAGGTCGCGCCCGGCAGCCAGGGCGGCGGCGGGCGGCGGGGTGATCCAGGCCAGGCTGTCGGGCTCGGTGATTCCCCAGCGCGCCAGCTCGAAGGCTAGCGGCGCGAGGTCCGCCTGGCGAATTTCCGGCTCGCCGTGCGGTACGAGGGGCTGCTCATCGGCCCATAGCCGAACGCAAAGGCCGGGGCCCTGGCGCCCTGCACGGCCGCGACGCTGGTCGGCGCTGGCGCGATTGACTCGGCGAGTCTCCAGGCGGGTCAGGCCGCTGCGCGGCTGGAATACCGGAACCCGCTCGAGACCCGCGTCCACTACCAGGCGCACGCCATCCACCGTGACGCTGGACTCGGCGATGGCGGTGGAGAGCACCACGCGACGGCGACCGCCCGGATCGGGGCGCAGCGCCCGACGCTGGGCCTCCAGGGGCAGCCGACCGTGCAGTTCCATGACGACAAGCTCTGGCGCGCGGCTCGCAAGCGCTCTGGCCAGCCGACGAATCTCCCCCACTCCGGGCAGGATCACCAGGGCGTCGCCGACCTGTGCGTCCATGGCCTCGAGCAGCGCCCGCACCTGCTGGGCTGCCGTGTCTTCCCGGGTGGAGAGTGCCCGATAGCGTGTCTCGACGGCGAAGGTGCGCCCAGGGCAGTCGATGACCGGTACGTTATCGCCCAGCACTCCAAGCAGGGCGTCTACGTCCAAGGTGGCCGACATCACCAGCAGACGCAGGTCGTCGCGCACCGACTGAGCGTCCAGGGCCAGCGCCAGGCCGAGGTCTCCCTCGAGGCTGCGCTCGTGGAACTCGTCGAAGATTACCCCGGCCACGCCCTCAAGCAAGGGATCGTCCTGGAGCATGCGGGTAAGCACTCCCTGGGTGACCACCTCCAGGCGCGTCGCGGGGCCGACGCGGCTATCGCCGCGCATCCGGTAGCCTACGGTCTCCCCGACCGTTTCCCCCAGGCTATCAGCCATGAAACCGGCGGCCAGCCGCGCCGCTACCCGCCGCGGCTCCAGCAGCAATATCTTTCCCTGCCGAGCCCATGTTGCCTTGAGGAGATCCAGCGGTACCCGGGTGGTCTTGCCGGCGCCGGGCTCGGCCACCAGCAGGACGCGGGGGTGGTCCGCCAGCGCCGCCTGAATGGCGTTCAGGCGCGACTCGATGGGCAGAGCCGCTGTCATCGAACTGTCATGTATATTCATGTAGGCTTTTGGTTCATATACGGTTTGCCAGATATCCGTTGTCCCTTCACTTTCTATCCCATAGGAGTTTCCCATGACGGTCAGGATCGGCATCAATGGCTTTGGCCGCATCGGCCGCCTGGCGCTGCGCGCCGGCTGGACGAACCCGGACCTGGAGTTCGTGAAGATCAACGACCCGGGCGGCGACGCCGCCACCTTCGCCCACCTGCTGCAGTTCGACTCGGTGCACGGCCAATGGACTGGCGGCGGGAATACTATCACGGCGGAAGATGCTGCCCTGACGGTGGCCGGCCAACGCATTGCGTTCACCGCCAACCGTGAGATCGGTGATACCGACTGGTCCGGTTGCGACGTGGTGATCGAGGCCTCTGGAAAGATGAAAACCACCAGGACGCTTCAGGCCTACCTGGACCAGGGGGTCAAGCGCGTGGTGGTCAGCGCCCCGGTGAAAGATGACGACGCGCTCAACCTGGTGATGGGCGTCAATGACCACCTCTTCGACCCGTCCAAGCACCGCATCGTCACCGCGGCGAGCTGCACCACCAACTGCCTGGCGCCAGTGGTGAAGGTCATCCACGAAAAGATCGGTATCCGCCACGGCTCCATGACCACCATCCACGACATCACCAACACCCAGGTGATACTCGATGCTCCCCACAAGGATCTCAGGCGCGCCCGGGCCTGCGGCATGAGCCTGATCCCTACCACCACCGGGTCGGCAAAGGCGATCACCGATATTTTCCCGGAGCTGACCGGCAAGCTGAACGGTCATGCCGTGCGGGTGCCACTGGCCAACGCATCGCTCACCGATGTGGTATTCGAGGTGAAGCGCGAAACCACGGAAGACGAGGTCAACGCGCTGCTCAAGGAAGCCGCCGAGGGAGAGCTCGCCGGCATTCTGGGCTTTGAAGAGCGCCCGCTGGTCTCCATCGACTACCGCACGGATCCGCGCAGCGCTATCGTCGATGCACTTTCCACCATGGTGGTGGCCGGCACCCAGGTGAAACTCTACGTCTGGTACGACAACGAGTATGGCTACGCCTGCCGCACCGCCGAGCTGACCGCCAAGGTCGGCCTGGCGGAATGATCGCCCGTGTCGCCGCCCTGCCCCGGGAGATCCGCCAGTATCTGCTGGTCACTGGCAACTACTGGGCTTTCACCCTGACCGATGGCGCGCTGCGCATGCTGGTGGTGCTCTACTTCTACGGGCTCGGCTACTCGGCTCTGGAAGTGGCGATGCTATTTCTCTTCTACGAGTTCTTCGGGGTGGTGACCAACCTGGTGGGGGGCTGGCTGGGAGCGCGCCTCGGGCTCAACCGCACCATGAACCTGGGGCTTGGTCTGCAGGTGCTGGCCCTTTCCATGCTGCTGGTGCCGGCGGCCTGGCTCTCGGTACCCTGGGTGATGGCGGCCCAAGCGCTTTCGGGCATCGCCAAGGACCTCAACAAGATGAGCGCCAAGAGCGCCATCAAGACGCTCGTGCCGGCCGGCGACGCCGGCCATCAGTCTCTTTACCGCTGGGTGGCACTGCTTACCGGTTCCAAGAACGCCCTCAAGGGCGTCGGCTTCTTTCTCGGGGGCCTGCTGCTGACGCTGATCGGTTTTCAGGGCGCCATCGGGGTCATGGCAGTGATGCTCGTCGGCGTGCTGGCGCTCTCGCTCATGCGCCTGGACGGCGACCTGGGCCGCGCCAAGGCCGCGCCGAAGTTTCGCGAAATGCTCTCCAAGAGCCGGGCCATCAATATCCTCTCGGCGGCGCGAATGTGCCTGTTTGGCGCCCGGGACGTGTGGTTCGTGGTAGCTCTGCCCGTTTTTCTGGCCACCCAGTTCGAGTGGGACAGCTGGCGGGTCGGCGGCTTTCTGGCGCTATGGGTGATCGGCTACGGCGCGGTTCAGGCGTTAGCCCCACGGATCACCGGGCACACCGCGGGTCGCGGCGCCGCCATCGCCTGGGCCGCGGCGCTGGCCGCACTGCCGGCGCTGATCGCCATCGGCCTGGATTGGCAGCCTCACCTGGTGCTGCTGGGTGGGCTGATGCTGTTCGGCGCGGTATTTGCGGTGAATTCCAGCCTGCACAGTTTCTTGATTGTACGCATGGCGCGCTCGGACGGGGTATCGCTCGACGTCGGCTTCTACTACATGGCCAACGCCATGGGGCGCCTGATCGGCACCCTGCTGTCGGGCTGGCTCTATCTCGTCGGCGGGCTAACCGCCACCCTGTGGGTGTCGAGCGCCCTACTCGTCGCCACCGTGCTGATCAGCCTGGCGCTGCCGAAGGAGGCGTGACCCCGCAGCCCTTGAGGATGATCCGGGTCAGAAAGGTGGTGATATGCTCCATATCGGCGTCGCTGAGCGCCTTGCGATCAGTGATGCCGAGCACCTGGGCTTCGAAGTCGGCGTAGTGCTGGGTGGCCGACCAGATCAGGAAGATCAGCCAGACGGGGTCCACCGGGTCCATCAGGCCGCGCTCGGCCCACTGCTCGAAGATGCGCGCGCGAGCCTGGACCCAGTCGCGCAGTTCGCCACGCAAATATTCCTGCAGGAAAGGCGCTCCACCGAGGATCTCGGCGGCAAAGAGTCGGGACCCTTCGGGATGGCGCCGGGACAGCGCCATCTTGCTGCGGATAAAGGCCTCGAGCACTTCGGCGGGGTCGTCCTCCACCGAGATGTCATCCAGCAGCACGTTCCAGCGCGCCATCATACGCTCGAGCAGGCGAACATAGAGCCCGCGCTTGCTGCCCATGTAGTAAAGCACGTTGGACTTAGGCAGGCCTGCCGCCTCGGCGATGGCCTGGACGCTGGCCCCCCGATAGCCATGGGTGGCGAAGACCTTCTCTGCGGCCGCCAGAATCTCTCGTTCGTTTCGCTGGCGGATGACGCCGTTAGCCTCGTCTCTCTCGTGGGGGCGGGGCATATCCGGAGTGCTCGCGCCGTCTGCCATGACCCATATCCCTGTACCGATGATCCTGCATGAAGAGTGCCGCACCGAGGCGATGCATGCAATCGGCGCCGATCCGGCATGGCCAGGCTCACTGCCGTTGACCTTGCAAAGTGGGTGACGGTTGGCCAAGCTGAGAAGCACCCTGACCAACTGGTCAGCAAGGCATGGCGCCAACATGTCGAGCCAACAACAGTGTCGAGCCAACAAAAGAGACAGGGCGATGATCGACTTCATGCTCAACGGGCAGCCGCGCCACTGCGAGGCCTTGCCCGATACCAGCGTGCTCGAGCTGCTGCGCGAGACGCTTGGCCAGACCGGCACCAAGGAAGGCTGCGCCTCCGGTGACTGCGGCGCCTGCACCGTGGCCATCGGCGAGGCCAGCTCCGATGGCCGGGTGCGATACCACAGCGCCAACGCCTGCATCACCCCGGCTCACCAGATTCAGGACCGTCATCTTGTGACCGTGGAGGGGCTGGCCCAGGGCGAGAGGCTGCACCCGGCTCAGGCCGCCATGGTCGACTGCCATGCCAGCCAGTGCGGCTTCTGCACCCCGGGTATCGTGATGTCGCTGTTTACGCTTTACGAAGCGCAGCACGAAAGCATGACAGCCCTCCCGGCACCGCTGACCCCGCAGCGTCTCGAGGCGGCGCTGGGCGGCAACCTCTGCCGCTGCACCGGCTATCGTCCGATCCGCGATGCGGCGCTGACCATGAGCGACTATCCCGAGCAGCGCCCCGGCTGGCTGGACCTGGCCGTGGACGCCACTGTGCCGACGCGGGCGCTCCATGCCGATGACACCTTCCTCCAGCCCACCACCCTGGACGAGCTGATCGAGGCGCGCCGTCAGCACCCCGAGGCACCGATCGTTGCCGGCGGCACCGACCTGTGGCTGGAGGTGACCCAGCGCCTGAAGCGCTTCGAACGCCTGGTGGACGTCACCCGGGTCGCCGAGCTTAACGCCATCGAGGCGACCACCCTCGACGATGGCCGCGCGGGCTGGTGGATCGGCGCCGCCGTCACCTATTCCCGGCTCGAGCCGCTGTTCGCCGAACACTACCCGGCTTTTGCGCACCTGCTGCACCGCCTGGGCTCGGCTCAGGTGCGCAACCGCGGCACCCTGGGAGGCAACATCGCCAACGCCTCGCCCATCGGCGACACCCCGCCGGTGCTGCTGGCGCTGGAATCACGACTGTGGCTGGCCGGGCCCGAAGAAGGTGCTGGAAAGGCTGAGCGGGAGCTGTCCCTCGACGACTTCTTCCTCGACTACAAACAAACCGCCTTGAATCAGGATAAAGAGCGCGAGGGCGAGGTGATCCGCGCCATCTTCCTGCCTCGCCCGGATACCGACAGACACCTCAAGGTCTGGAAGCTGTCCAAACGTCGCGAGGACGATATCTCGGCGGTGCTGGGCGCCTTCAGCTGGCGCCTGGAGAATGGCCTGCTGCGCGACGTGCGCCTGGCCTTCGGCGGCATGGCGGCCATCCCGAAGCGGGCGGCGGCCGCCGAGGCGGTGCTGGAGGGTCAGCCGCCCACGGTGGCGAGCTTCCAGGCGGCACGCGCGGCACTGAAAGAGGATTTCCAGCCGATGAGCGACGTGCGCGGCAGCGCCCACTATCGCGAGCTCAGCGCCGCCAATCTGCTCGAGCGCCTGCGCCTGGTGCTCATGAGGGAAGACCAAGGCCCGGACGCCACCGACTCTCCCCGGGAGGTGATGCTCCATGCGTACGCTCACTAAGCTTTCCCGGGCGCCCGACACCGCACCGGCCAAGGCGCACGCTGCCGCGCCGACCATGACACCCCATACCCGCGCCCATGCCCGCGCCCATGAGAGCGCGGTGAAGCACGTTACCGGCCGCGCCGCCTATATCGACGACCTCAAGGCGCCCGCCGACTGCCTGCACGTGGCGCTCGCCCTCTCGCCGGTGGCCCACGGCCGTCTGACCCACCTCGACATTGATCAAGTGCGCGCCCTGCCCGGCGTGATCGACGCGGTGGGCTTTCATGACGTGCCCGGCCATACCGACATCGGCCCGGTGTTCCCCGGCGACCCGATCTTCGTCGGGGATGAGATCAGCTACGTCGGCCAGGTGCTCTTTGCCATCGCCGCCGAGAGCCACCACGCCGCCCGCAGGGCGGTGAAGGCCGCCCTCGACGCCGGCGTCGTGGAGATCGACGAGCAGCCTGCCAGTCTGGATGCCCCGGCCGCCGCCGAGCGCGGCGAGTTCGTTCGCCCCACCCATGTGCAGCAGCGCGGCGACTGGGAGGCCATGCTGGCTGGCGCGCCGCTGGTGGTCGCGGGCGAGCAGTTCGTCGGTGGCCAGGAGCACTTCTATCTGGAGGGCCAGGCCTGCCTTGTGATGCCCACCGAGGACGAGGGCGTGGTGGTCCACACCTCCAACCAGCACCCCAGCGAGACCCAGAAGCTGGTCGCCGAGGTGCTGGGCATCCCCTTCCATGCGGTGACCGTGGAGGTACGCCGCATGGGCGGCGGCTTCGGCGGCAAGGAGACCCAGGCCTCGCCCTGGGCCTGCATCGCCGCGCTGATCAGTCGGCGCACCGGCCGTGCCGCCCGGCTGCGACTCTCCCGGGGCGACGACATGCACGTCACCGGCAAGCGCCACCCCTTCCACAACCGCTACCGGCTGGGCGTGGACGAGCACGGCGTGATCCAGGGCGGCGAGATCACCGTCATCGGCGACTGCGGCTACTCGCCGGACCTGTCGGACGCCATCGTCGACCGCGCCATGTTCCACGCCGACAACGCCTACTCGCTGGGCGACGCCCGAGTGACCGGGCACCGTGCCCGCACCCACACCGCCTCCAACACGGCGTTCCGCGGTTTCGGCGGGCCCCAGGGCATGATGGTGATCGAGGCGGCCATGGACGACATCGCCCGCCGGATCGGCGAGGATCCGCTGACGGTGCGCAAGCGCAACCTCTACCGCCAGGGTCACGACATCACCCCCCGCGACGTTACACATTATGGCCAGACCGTGGAGCAGATCGGCCTGCTGCATGAGCTGATCGAACGGCTGGAGACGAGCAGCGACTACTGGGCACGGCGTCAGTCGGTAATCGACTTCAATGCCCAGAACCCCATCATCAGGAAGGGGCTGGCCCTGACCCCGGTAAAGTTCGGCATTTCCTTCACCGCCAAGCACCTCAATCAGGCCGGCGCCCTGCTCCACGTCTATACCGACGGTAGCGTGCAGATCAATCACGGCGGCACCGAGATGGGCCAGGGCCTGCACACCAAGATCTGCCAGGTGGTGGCCCGTGAGCTGGCGCTGGATCTCGACGCGGTGCGCATCACCGCCACCCGCACCGACAAGGTACCCAACACCTCGCCCACCGCCGCCTCCAGCGGCGCGGACCTCAACGGCATGGCCGCCCGCGACGCCTGCCTGACGCTCAAGGCGCGGCTGTTCGACTTCGCCGCCGAGCACTTTTATCAAGGTCAGGCGCTAGACCGTGAGGAGATGCGGTTGGAGGCCGGCCACCTGGTGGCAGGAATCGGCGAGAGCGAGCGGCGCATCCCCTGGGGCGAACTGGTGCAGGCGGCCTATCTGGGCCGGGTCTCGCTCTCCGAGAAGGGCTTCTACGCCACCCCGCTGATCCACTACGACCGTGGCACCGGTCAGGGGCGCCCCTTCTACTATTTCGCCTACGGGGCCGCCGTCGCCGAGGTCAGCGTCGACACCCTGAGCGGCGAATACCAAGTGGATCGGGTCGACATCCTTCACGACGTCGGCGATTCCCTGAACCCGGCCATCGACCTCGGCCAGGTGGAGGGCGGCTTCATCCAGGGCATGGGCTGGCTGACCAGCGAGGAGCTCAAATGGAACGAAGCCGGCCGGCTGATCTCCGACGGCCCGGCCACCTACAAGATTCCCACCTACGGCGACCTGCCGGCGATCTTCAACGTCGAACTGATGGAGGGCCACCCCAACTCCATGGCCAGCATTTACCGCTCCAAGGCCGTGGGCGAGCCCCCCTTCATGCTGGGCATCTCGGTGTGGTCCGCGCTGCGAGATGCCCTGGCGAGCCTCTCGGACTATCGCGAGGCGCCGCGGCTCGATACCCCGGCCACCCCCGAGCGGGTACTGCTCGCTGCCGAGGCGCTGCGCGCCCGCCACAGCGACGGGCCGCCGGCTTTTGGAGGGCAGTGACCATGGCCCCTGGCAGCGCATCGCGTCCCGAGAGCTGGCACGCCGCCCTGCATCGCCTGCAGCGTGAGGGACTGCCCCACGCCCTGGCCACCCAGGTGACCAGCGCCGGCTCCACGCCCCGGGAGCCCGGCGCACGCATGGTGATCACCGCCGACGCCGTCTTCGACACCCTGGGCGGCGGCACCTTCGAATACCAGGTGATCGAGGCGGCGAGGGCCCGGCTCGCGGGGGCACAGGGAGATTCCGAGGGCGGTATGAGCCTCGAAGCCTTCTCCCTGGGCGGACGCAGCGGCCAGTGCTGCGGCGGCTTCGTCAACGTGCTGCTCGAGGTCTTCCCCGGCAGTGCCACGACCCTGGCGATCTTCGGCGCGGGCCACGTGGGCACGGAACTCGTGCGCCTGGCCGCCCCGCTGCCCTGGCAGGTGCGGTGGCACGACAGCCGTGAGGCGATCTTCCCGGACTGGGCGGCGAGCCAACCGCGCCTCGAGTGCCGCCACGCGCCCGACCCGGCCGCCGCCGTGAGCGAGCTGCCTACCGGCACTCATGCCCTGGTGCTGACCCACGACCATGCCGAAGACTGCGCCCTGGTGGATGCCCTGTTGACGCGCGGCGATTGCACGTCTGTCGGCCTGATCGGATCCAGGAGTAAGTGGGCCAGCTTCCGCTCGCGACTCGCCGTTGCCGGCCACAGCGACGCGGCACTCGAACAGGTGCGCTGCCCCATCGGCGTGGCGGCGGGACCAGATAGCAATAAAAAAAGGGGAGGCGACAAGACCCCCTATGCCATCGCGCTGGCCACCATCGCCGAGCTGCTGCCCATGATGGAAGGCGCCAAGCGAACGGATCAGCGCGGCCTAGCCCCAGATGACCTGCGCCAGGTGTTGTCATGACAGCGCAAGGCCTCAGCCCCCTATTCGCGCAGCAAGCTGCGCTCCCACAGGGTGAGAGCGAACTTCAGTTCGCGAATGGCGGCTGCTCCTCTCGCGAGGCAATCTGAGCCCCTGCCAACATCGAAAGAGTCCCTAATATCGTGACCAAGACCGACTCGCGCGTGCTACGCGCAGAACTCCTGAGCTTCGACGCCGACCCTGGCGACGGCGATTCCCCCGCCCCGGGCAGCGTTGTCCACTACCCGGACGGCGGCCTATGGATCGAGAACGGTCGCATCAGGGCGATCGACGACTACGCGAACCTGGCCGACGACCTGCCCGCCGGCATCGAGGTGATCGACCATCGCGGCAAGCTGATCACCCCCGGCTTTATCGACAGCCACGTGCACTATGTGCAGCTGGAGATCATGGCCTCCTACGGACGCCAGCTCCTCGACTGGCTCAACGACTACACCTTCCCGGAGGAGATGAAGTTTGCCAACCGCGAGCACGCGAACGCCCTCTCCGAGGTGTTCCTCGACGAGATGCTGCGGGTGGGCACCACCACCGCCCAGGTGTTCTGCTCGAGTCATCCGGTGTCGGTGGACGCCTTCTTCGCGGCCAGTCAGCGGCGTGGCCTGTGCATGCTGGCCGGCAAGGTATTGATGGACCGGCATGCTCCCGAGGGACTCACCGATGACGTCCTGGGCGGTATCCGCGACACCGAGCGGCTGATCGGCGATTGGCACGGAAAGGGACGGCTGGGGTACAGCCTGACCCCGCGCTTCGCGCCCACCTCCACCCGGGCTCAGCTCGACGCCACCGGCGCCATCCTGCGCACGGACCCGAGCCTCTGGCTGCAGACCCACCTGGCCGAGAACACCGGCGAGCTGGACTGGGTATCTGAGCTCTTCCCCGGCAGCCGCGACTATCTCGAGGTCTACGAGCAGTCCGGCCTGGTCGGGCCGCGCAGCACCTTCGCCCACGGTATCCACCTGGACCAGCAGATGCGCGGCAGGTTGGCGGAGCGCGGTGCCAACCTGGCCTTCTGCCCCAGCTCGAACCTGTTCCTGGGCAGCGGGCTCTTCGACCGGCTAGCAGCGAGCGAGGCAGGGCTCAACGTCACCTATGCCAGTGACGTGGGCGGCGGCACCGACCTCTCCGGGCTTGCCACCCTCAAGGCCGCCTATCAGGTGGGCCAGCTGCGCGGCCAGCCGCTCACCGCCTGGCAGGGCTTCTACGGACTGACCCTGGGCAACGCCAGGGCGCTCTCGCTGAGTGAGCGCATCGGCCGGCTGGCCCCGGGCATGGACGCTGACTTCGTGGTGCTCGACCCGACGGCCACCCCGCTGCTGGCCAGACGCTGCGCACGCAGCCAGACCCTGGGTGAGACGCTCTTCGCGCTGATGATGCTGGGCGACGACCGCACGGTGGCCGAAACCTGGGCAGCCGGCCGCTGCCAGCACCGACGAGACGGATAAGACAATGAGGCGAACTAACGGCGATGGATCGCGGCGTCCACGACCCGAAACAGCACCAGGGCCGCCAGCGACAGCAGCATTATCAGGGCCCCCTCCCGGCCAGGGTCTCCTGCCAGGCCAGGGCAGTAGGTGACGGCACCAGGCTAGCTGCGGCTGCGGCTGCGGCCATGCTCAGCGTCGCGCAGCAGACCCATCTTGATAACGCCCCGCCGCTGCTCGAACAGCTCTCGGGGCGTCACCTCGGACGCGTGAATGGCGGGAGAGCGATAGCGCGTCATGGACGGTAACCTCCTCCCCAGAATGGAGAAAACCCTTAGCATCCCGAAAATGCCGATAAGCATCCAGCAATTCAGGCACACCACAACAAAAGCTTGATATGGCTCAAGGGTGGTCGTTTTCCGACGGTTTTGCTGGGTTGATTAGCGGCAAACGAAAAACTACCTTCCTGGCATAAGGTTAAGCACGGATTACCCGCTGCCACTGACCTTGTTCGTTATCATAGAGGGGAACAACCGTGATCAAGAAACGCTTGCTGGGCTCGGCCATCGCTGTGGGTTCGGCGCTGGCTATAACTGTTCCGGCCACAGCCGATGATGGCCTGGGTGATTATCGCGACCGCTTCGAGCCGCTGCCCCATTTCCCGCCGATTCCCGCCGACAACTCCCTGACCCCGGAGAAGGTGGAACTGGGCAACATGCTGTTCTTCGAGCCGCGCATCTCCTCCAGCGGCGTGATCAGCTGTGCCACCTGCCACAACCCGGCGCTAGGCTGGGCGGACCGCATTCCGCGCGCCACCGGCCACGACGGTCAGATCGGCGAACGTAACACGCCCACCGTGCTGAACTCGGGCTTCCTTGGGTCTCAATTCTGGGACGGTCGCGAGCCTGATCTGGAAGGCCAGGCACTCGGTCCTATCGAGGCAGACGTCGAGATGGCTATGGACCTTGAGACGGCCCTGGAGCGCCTCAACGACTTCACGCTCTACCAGACGAAATTTGCCGAGGCCTATCCGGATGACGCCGATCCGATCAACGCCAACAACCTGGCCCATGCCCTGGCCAGCTTCCAGCGCACCCTGAACACCCCCAACTCGCCTTTCGACCGCTACCTGCACGGCGACCAGAACGCCCTGGACCAACAGGAAAAGGATGGCATGGTGGCCTTCGTGGATAACGGCTGCATCGCCTGCCATAGCGGTCCGGCGATGACCGACAGCAATTTTCATCGCATTCAGGTGCCGGGCTCCAGCGATGTGGGCCGATTTGAGGTCACCGGCGACGAAGCGGACATGTACAAGTTTCGCACTCCGACCCTGCGCAACGTGGCCGTCACCTATCCCTACATGAACAACGGCGCCACCGAGACCCTCGAGGAATCCGTCGCCATCATGGGCAAAGAAATGCTGGGGCGTGACTTCGAGGAGCAGACCATCGCGGATATCACCGCCTTCCTGCACACCCTGACCGGCGAAATGCCCGACTTCGACGTGCCGGCTCTGCCGTAACCTTAAACGTCACTTAACGGGCAAGTCTCAGCCGCGCCCCCTGGCCTCGCCAGGGGGCGTTTTGATATTGGGACGGACAGAATTGCGGCGGACAGCATTGGTTTGGACAACGTTGGCATGGGCAGAGACAGCAAGGCCCTGGGCCGCGACTTCAGACGCTATCGGCCAGTTGACGGCGCAGTGCCAGGCGACGTCGTTGGCTGACGAATGCAGCCTCGATAGCGGTGCCGGCGATCTGGATGAAAGTGGCCTCATCCCAGTCGAAGGCGCGCTGGCAGGCCAGGTAGTTATCCAGCACACCGCCGCCGAAGTAGGCAGGATCATCGGAGTTGAGGGTAACCCGCAGGCCGGCCTCCAGCAGCTGCGGTAGCGGATGCTCCTCGATACGCTCCACCACTTTCAGGCGTACGTTGGAAAGCGGGCAGACGGTGAGCACCATGCCCTCGTCGCGTAGACGAGCCACCAGATCAGGGTCCTCCAAGCAGCGCACGCCGTGATCGATGCGGCAGACATCCAGCAGGTCCAGGGCTTCGCGAATATACGCCGCCGGCCCCTCCTCCCCAGCGTGAGCCACTCGGGGGATGCCCAGACGCGCGGCCCGCTCGAACACCTCGACAAACTTCGAGGGAGGATTGCCTCGCTCAGCGCTATCCAGCCCCACGGCGTCAAGCATCTCCCAATAAGGCGCAGCCTCATCCAACAGCGACATCGCCGCGGCGGCATCCTGGTCGCGCAGAAAAGCCATGATCAGCGCCGATGAGAGTCCCAGTTCGCGTTCGGCGTGGCGCCTGGCCAGAGCGAGCCCCTCCATCACGACGGGCAACTCGATGCCGCGCACCTGATGGGCCTGGGGGTCGAAGTGCATCTCCACGTGCACGACGCCCTCGGCGTGGGCTCGACGAAAATAATCCATGGCCAGGTCGTAAAAATCCTCGACGGTGTGCAGCACACTCATCCCCTGGTAGTAGAGATCGAGGAATGACTGCAGGTCGCTGAAATCATAGGCGTCACGGGCCTCCTCTACCGAGGCGAAAGGCAACCTGACTCGATTACGCTCGGCCAGAGCGAACATCAGTTCCGGCTCAAGGGAGCCTTCAATATGCAGGTGCAGCTCAGCCTTGGGCAGGCGCGTGAGAAAATCGCGCATAGGTCTCACTCCGATTCTTTTTCTCCATCCTGATATAAAGCTCGGTTTCACGCAAAATACGCCAGGGTTTTGCACCGAACGGTGCCAACGCGCTGTGGCTCCGATCTGTGACACAAGCCTTTCGCTATCAGGACGACACCAGCCTCCCCTCCACCAGCGTCAGCGCCCGGTCAATGCCCGGTGGTTGAAAGGGCCCACCCTCTAGCTGATGAACCAGATAGAGGACGCTGCGCCCAACAAGCCAGGCATCCAGGCGAGCAGCGAGCAGCGTTGCGGTATCGGCATCCAGGCCGGCGAACGGTTCATCGAGGATCACCAGATCAGGGTCGCGCAGATGCAGACGAGCCAGCGCCAGGCGGCGCGCCTGTCCTCCCGAGAGACGCTGGCCACGCTCGCCCACTCGGGTCGCCAGTCCTTCTGGAAGGCTCTGGGCCCAGTCGTCCAGGTCCACCCAGGCGAGCGCTCTCCACAGTTCATCCCCCTCGGCCTCGGGTGCGGCCAGGCACAGGTTGGCGGCGAGGCTGTCATCCAGCAGATCGATGCGCTGGGTCAGCGCTGCCACCCGATCACGCAGCACCGCCTCGGGCCAGGCAGCCAGCGCCACTCCCCCCAGCCTAAGCGTGCCTGCGTTGGGAGTCAGCTGTCGCAGCAGCAGATCACCCACGCTGGATTTGCCGGCTCCGGAGGCGCCGCACAGCGCCAGCCGCTCACCGGGGGCCAGACGTAAGGTGATGTTGTCGAGGGCCGGCGCCAGACTGCCGAGGTAATTCAGGGTCACCCCCTCAAGCTCAGCAGCCAGCGGGCCGGCGGAACGCTTGGGGCTGTCTTCGACAGCAGTCGGGGTCTTGGCGCGGACCTCGAGCTCATTGAGCCGCTCGGCGGCTCCCCAGGTCGCCCCCAGCCAGGTAAAGGCCACCGGTAGCGCGGCCAGCGCTTCGCTCATGGCGAGCATCGCCAGAGCCATCATCACCATCACCGGCCCAGACAGCTGCCCTGCCGCCCAGACCTGAGCCCCCAGCCACAGTGCCAGCAGCATAGCGAGTCCCACCAGCAGATTGGCCAGGGCATTGCCCAGGGCCACGCCGGCACCCAGCCGACCCTGGCCGCGATAGAGGCGCGCCTCGATGGCGGCCAGCTCACGGCGCAGGCTGGCCTGGCTGCCGTAAGCCTCCAGCTCCGCCATGCCCTGCAACTGCTCCACCAGCCGACCGCGCAGCGCCTCCAGCTCATTCACTTGTTGACGGCTGGCCGCCAGCCCCCATCGCGCCTGCCCCACCGTCAGCCACAGCCAACCGACCAGCAGCAGCGCGCCACTTCCCAGGCCGACCCGCGGAGCGAAGAGCGACAAAAAGGCAGAGAGCCCGAGGATCACCAGCAGCCCCACGCCCGCCGGCGCCAGCAGGCGCAGGTAAAGGCTGTCCAGAGTGTCGATATCGGCGGTCAGGCGATTCAGCCAATCGCTGGCCCGGCGGCGGGACAGGGCCTGGCTATCGAGTCGCGCCAACACCCCGAATAGCCGGGCACGCAGGTCGGCAAGCAGGCGCAGGACGGTATCGTGGTTGTAGAGCCGCTCCAGGTAGCGCGATACGGTGCGCGACACCGCAAAGAAGCGGATCCCACCGCCCGGGACATAGACCTCCAGATTGGCGGCAACGCCGGCCGCCAACAGCAACCCGGTGAGCCCGGTGGCGGTGATGAACCAGCCGGAGAGCGCAAGCAGACCGATGGCCGAGACCAGGGTCAGCGCCAGGAGCCCGGCGCCGGCCACCAGCCGCCCGCGGCGCTGGGCGAGCAGAGCAAGCCAGGGCCGAAGGGCCACCAGCAGCGTTGTGTCAGACCGATGATCAGCCATGTACCACCTCCGTAACGACGCCCGCCTCGATCGCCAGGCGTCGACTGGCCATGGCGATCAGTGCGGGATGGTGGGTGGCAATCACCAGAGTACGGCCCTCCTTCGCCAGAGCCTGTAGCGCCACGATGACCTGGGCCTCGGTCTCGGCATCCAGGCTGGCGGTGGGCTCATCCAGCAACACCATAGGGGCCCGGGACAGGAACACTCTCGCCAGTGCCAGGCGTTGAGCCTGCCCCCCTGATAGCCCGACCCCACGCTCGCCGATGTGGGTCTCCAGTCCCTCGGGCAACCGCTCGATCTGCCCCCCCAGGCCGGCCTTGACCAGCGCCTCCTGCATGGCAGGATCCGAGGCCTCGGGGGCGGCAAGGCGCAGGTTGTCAGCCAGGCTGCCCTGGATCAGCAGAGGGCGCTGATCCATCCAGGCAAAGAAAGTGCCTCCGGCCAAGCGCCGCTCGCCGACTTCGGGGCCGACAAAGCCCGCTAGCAGCTGCAGCAGAGTCGACTTCCCGGAGCCCGATGAGCCGGTCAGCACCACCACCTCGCCAGACATCAGGCGCAGATCCAGTGGCCCCAGCACTCGGCCGCGGCCGGGTTGGGTCACCACGGCCCCCAGAAGCTCCAGCAGCGCATCGGGCGTCTGCGGAGGGCGCGCGTCGGCGCCGCGCACCGGGTCGGGGTCCGACTCCAGGATTGCCAGCAGGCCATCGGCGGCGCCCAGAGCGGCGGCCCTGTCATGATAGTGCTGGGCCAGGATGCGCAGCGGCTGAAAGAATTCCGGTGCCAGCAGCAGCACCAGCAGGCCGCTGAACAGCGTGAGCTCGGAGGAAGGACCATAGGTGATATAGCCGAGCAGACCGAAGCCCACATAGATGGCCACCACGGCGATAGACACCGAGGCAAAGAACTCAAGCACCGCCGAAGAGAGAAAGGCAATGCGCAAGGTGCGCATGCTGCGGCGTCGGTAGTCGTCGGCAGCGGCGTGAACCTCGCCAGTGGCCCCTCCCGCCCGATCAAACAGCTGAAGGGTAGTAATGGCTCGCACTCGGTCGATGAAGTGCCCGGAGAGCCGGGACACCGCTTCGAACTGCTCGCGATTGAGACGCTCGGCGCCCATGCCCACCAATGCCATGAACAGCGGAATCAACGGCGCGGCCAGCACCAGAAAGAGCGCCGCAAGCCAGTCCAGCCATAGCGCCACGGCCAACACCAGCAGGGGAGTCAACACGGATAGCACGAGCTGAGGGCGATAGCGGGCGAAGTAGCCGTCCAGCGCCTCCACCTGCTCCACCAGCTGGCTGGCCAGGGCCGCCGAGTGACGACCGGCGAGCCAGCCCGGCCCAAGTCTCGCCAGATGATCGAGCAGCTCGCCACGCACGCAGGAACGGATGCCCAGGCTGGCCGCCTGACCCAGCCGCTCCTGGCAGTAAAGCGCTCCGGCGCGGACCAGCATCAGGCCGACCATGGCAGCCAAGGCCGGCAGCTGCGACGCTGGGGTAGCCTGCTCCACCAGAAACTGGCTGATCACTCGCGCCAGCAGGCCAAGCTGCCCCAGCGTGGCCAGGGTGGCAACCACCCCGGCGACCACCGCAAGGCCTGTGCGGCGACGCTCCTGGGCGGCAAGCGCATTCAACCAGCGGCGAACGTCGCGTCCGCCGCCAGCGGTTCGAGGAGCGGCCATGGGTTAGTGGTAGCCCTCGCCTACCTTGACCTTGCCGCGAAAGACCCAGTAGCTCCAAGTGGTATAGGCCAGCACGATGGGAATCACGAACAGCATGCCGATCAGCAGAAAGAGCTGCGATTCCGGCGCCGAAGCGGCGTCCCAGATGGTGTAGTTGGGCGGCACGATCACCGGCCACTTGCTCGCCACCAGGCCAAGGTAGGTAAAGATGAAAATACCCAGGGTCGCGATGAAGGGCTGGCCCTCGCTACGCCGACGCACCGCGGTCCACAGCCAGACAGCGCAGGTCAACGCCAGGGCCGGAAGTACCCAGATCAGCTGGATATGGTCGAACCAGCGCGCCCAGACCAGCGGATCCACAAAGGGCGTCCACAGGCTGATGACCGCGAACACCACCAGCACCGCCGCCAGCAACGCCGGGGTAATGCGATAGGCCCATTCCTGAACATACCCCTCGGACTTGAGGATCAGCCAGGTGGCACCCAGCAGCGCATAGCCGGTCATCAGCCCCAGGCCGGTCAGGATGGTGAAGGGGGTCAGCCAATCCAGAGCGCCGCCCACATAAACGAAGTCCTTCACGGCAAAGCCCTGAATATACGAACCTACCACGGCACCCTGGGCGAAGGCCGCCACGCTGGACCCCCAGCAGAAGGCCCGGTTCCACCAGCGGCGGTTGCGCTGCGACTTGAAGCGAAACTCGAAGGCGATGCCGCGGAAGATCAGCCCCGCCAGCATCAGGAAAACCCCGATGTAGAGGGCTGGCAGAAACACCGAGTAGACCAGCGGGAAGGCGCCCAGCAGGCCGGCCCCACCCAGCACCAGCCAGGTCTCGTTTCCGTCCCACACCGGCGCGACCGAGTTCATCATCACATCGCGTGACGCTTCATCCGGAGCGAAGGGGTAGAGAATCCCCAGGCCCAAGTCGAAGCCGTCCATCATCACGTACATGATCACGCCAAAACCGATAATCAGCGCCCAGATCACCGAAAGATCAAACATCTCCATGGTTCAGCTCCTTGCCGGCTCAGCATCGTCGAAGGGGGTATGGGCGGCGGACAGCGGACGCTTGGCACGCTCAACCTCTCCTTTCACCTCGTTCTGCTCATCCTCGGGCAGCATGCCGTGTCGCACGACCCGGGTGAGGTAGAAGATGCCGGCCCAGAAGACAACGGCATAAACCGCGACATAGCCGATCAGCGTAAACAGCGCCATCCCGCCGGTCAGCGACGGCGTCAGGCCCTGAGCGTGGGTCATCATGCCGTAGACCAACCAGGGCGCTCGCCCCGACTCGGTGACTACCCAGCCCGCCAGGACGGCGAAGAACGGCGCAACGATCATGCCGACCAGCGCCTTGAGGAACAACGGCTGATGATACAGACGCTCCTTGCGGCGAAGCAGCAGGCCGGTCAGCGCCACCCCGATCATCAGGAAGCCCAGCCCCACCATGATGCGGAACGACCAGAAGACAATGGCCACCGGAGGCTGCTCCTCCCTGGGCACGTCACTGATGCCGGGTATCACGCCGGCCGGGTCATGCGTGAGAATCATGCTCGCCAGGCTGGGAATGCCCAGCTCGAAGCGGTTGGTCTGGGCCTCCTGGTCGGGAATGGCAAACAGCAGCAGCGGCACATTGCCCCGTGTCTCCCAGTTGCCCTCCATGGCCGCCACCTTGGTGGGCTGGTGCTCGAGGGTGTTCAGCCCATGGAAGTCGCCGATCACCGCCTGTGCGGGTGTGAGCACCAGCAGCAGCCACAGGCACATGGAGAGCGCGCGGCGGTTGGCGTCCACATCCCGCTGGCGCAGCAGGAACCAGGCGCTGACGCCCGCCACCACAAAACCACCGGTAATGAACGACGCCATGCCCATGTGCACGAAGCGATACCAGAAGGAGGGATTGAAGATCGCGGCCAGCCAGGAGGTCACATGAAAGCGCCCGTCGACCAGTTCCACTCCGGCCGGCGTATGCATCCAGCTGTTGGCCGAGAGGATCCAGAACGAGGAAATGAAAGTGCCGATAGCCACCATGATGGCGGCGAACAGATGGACACCCTGGGGCACCTTACCTCGTCCGAAGAGCAGCACACCGAGGAAAGCCGCTTCCAAGAAAAAGGCCGTGACCACCTCGTAGCTCAATATGGGCCCCAGGAAGTTGGCCGAGGCGTAGGAGAAGTTGCTCCAGTTGGTACCGAACTGGAACGACATCACAATGCCCGACACCACGCCCATACCAAATACCACGGCAAACACCTTGGTCCAGAACAGGGCCAGGCGATCCCAGGCGGGGTTGTCGGTCTTGTAGAAAAGACCGTTAAGAAGCGCAATATAAGACGCCAACCCGATCGTGAAGACTGGAAAGATGGCGTGAAAGGAAACCACGAAGGCAAATTGCAATCGTGACAGCAGGAGAGGATCCAGTTCCATGACGCAAACCTCATGACAGCGATGGACTCGGGGTCGTCGCAAGGGATGCGGATGCACGCTCCGGTGCGTGTTGTGCCTTCAGCCAGTCCGCAAGGACACGCCGTGACGCATTCCACCTCGACACTCATGACAGACTCAGCCTAGCAATCAGGACATCAAGCGGCGTTCATAGGAGAGCGCCATAAATAACCTTGGGATCTAAGCTTATTCTGTCGACTTGGTTATCCTACTACTAAAGACTCGCTATCTTGAAAGAAGTTGATCCTCATCTGTGTGTCGTCTTGTCGCAGTCCCCTATTAGCCGCCGCCCCCGCTCAGCACTAGACGCACCAGCCAGGCGGTATAGGTCAGATACATGACGAGCAACACACCGCCTTCCAGGCGGTTGATGCACCCTTCACGGCCTTTCCAGCCCAGGGCAAAGACCGCCAACATCAGGGTCATCGCCGCCATCAGACTCCAGTCGCGCAGGAGCACCTCGGCACCCACCTGAATCGGTTGAATCACTGCGGCGAGACCCACCACCCCGAGGGTATTGAACAAGTTGGAGCCCACCACATTGCCCAGTACCAGGTCGTGCTCGCGACGACGCAGGGCGCTGATCGATGACGCCAGCTCCGGCAGCGAGGTGCCCACGGCCACGACGGTCAGGCCAATGATCAGATCGCTGACGCCGAACCCCTCAGCGATGGCCACTGCCCCCCACACCAGGATCCGCGAACTGATTACCAGCAGCACCAGGCCGATGCCCGTCCAGGCCAGCCCCGCCGCCATGGACATGGGGTGTTCCGCCAGGCTCTGCTCGGTATCAGTGCTGAGTGAGTCGGCACCATCGCGGCGGGCGCGGAAGATACTGGTACCGATAAAGATGGCCAGCAGGGCCAGCAACAGCGTCCCCTCTAGTCTCCCCACCACGCCGCCCCACATCAGCAGCGCCGAGAGCAGTGTGGCACCGCCAAGAATAGGCATTTCACGACGCACCACAGTAGAGTGCACCGCCAGGGGAGAAATCAGCGCCACCAGCCCAAGGATCAGGCCTATGTTGGCGATATTGGAGCCGTAGGCGTTGCCCAGCGCCAGGCCAGGGTTGCCCTGACTCGCTGCCAGGGCCGAGACCACCAATTCTGGCGCCGAGGTGCCAAAGCCAATCACCAGCATACCGATCAGCAACGGCGAAATGCCGAAGCGTGCCGAAGTGGCGGCCGCACCGTCAACGAAGCGCTCGGCGCTCCACACCAGCAGGATCAGGCCCGCCACCACCGCTACCACAGGTAGGATCATCGTATTGCCTCGACTACATTCAGGAGTGCATGTTTCTCTATGGTGCCCAGTGTGCCAACGTGTCACACTTTTATCTGTGATTCGTCTTGCACGGGCGGCAGTGTAGGCCGCACCCACTCTGGGGTGAAGCCCCTCTAACACGACTCGCCAGCAGGAGTGACGTCGACATTGGCCCAGCGCCCCTTCCGCCTTATGAAACACATGCCCTCGCTGCCCACGGAAGCACCGAGGGTGGATCGTTTGCCGCCCGAATCCCGGGGTAGCCGCCGCCTGCGCGCCTGTCAGGAGTGTGACTGGGTGGTCGCCCTTCCCCCGTTGCGCGCCGGCGAACAAGCCGACTGCCCGCGCTGCGGGCACCCCTTGATCAAGCGCCACCTGCGCCCGGCTCAGCGCAGCATGGCGCTGGCGCTGTCCGCGCTGCTGGCGCTGGCCATGGCGCTCTCTTTCCCCTTCATCAGCTTCAGCGTGGGCGGGGTGGGCAACCGCATCGATCTCTCCCAGACCGCCACCACTCTCATCGGTTTCCATCAACCGGTGGTGGCCGGGGCGGTAATCCTGACCATCATCGTGTTACCGGCGCTCTACCTGCTTAGCGTCATCTGGCTGCAGCTTGGCCTGCTGCGCGATGACCCGCTGCCCGCCAGCCACACCATTGCCCGCTCCCTGGCCCATCTCAACCCCTGGATGATGGCCGACGTTTTCATCATTGGCGCCCTGGTCAGCCTGATCAAGATTGCCGGCATGGCCCAGATCGAGCTGGGCGTTTCCTTCTGGGCCTTCTGCGCCTTTGCTGTGCTGCTGCTGTTCACCACCCAATCTATCGACGCCGACTGGATGTGGTTCTCGCTTGCGGGAGAGCCGCGGGCACCCGAGGGCACCCGCACCGGCGAGACCGCCGCCCCTCAGGGCCTGGCAGGCTGTGCCACCTGCGGCCTGATCAATCGCCTCGAGCCGGGGGGGCGGGGACGCTGTCGACGCTGCGGCGAGCGGCTGCGCATCCGCCTGCCCCACAGTCTGCAGCGCACCTGGGCGCTGCTCGCCGCCGCCACGGTGATGTATATTCCCGCCAACGTATACCCGATCATGACCACCATCAGCCTCGGCCACTCGAGCCCCTCGACCATCATCGGGGGCGTGGTGGAACTGGTCCAGATGGGCTCCTGGCCGGTCGCCGCCGTAATCTTCATTGCCAGCGTCATCGTGCCGGTGGGCAAGCTGGTAGCGCTGGCCTGGCTCTGCCTGGTGGTAAGCCGCAGCAGCGAACTCAATGCCGCGGCACGCACCCGGCTCTATCGGGTCACCGAGTTCATCGGTCGCTGGTCGATGATCGATATCTTCGTGGTGGCGATTCTGGTGTCGCTGATCCGCGCAGGCTCGCTGATGTCGATCACTCCCGGACCCGCCGCCCTGGCCTTCGGCGCTATGGTGGTGATCACCATGCTGGCAGCCATGACCTTCGACCCGCGGCTACTGTGGGACGCCCCGTTGCCGCGCCGCAACGCCAGACGCGATCCCCTCGACGCGCAGCAGAATGCCCCAGGCACACCCCAGCATTCACCAGGAATACGCCAGGATCCACAAGGAATAGCGGATGAGTGATTTACCTCGCGGCGAGCCCGCTCCCGAGCAGGATCAGCACAAGGCCAAGCCCTCTCCCCAGGCCCGCTTCTCGCCGATCTGGATAGTACCCATCGTGGCCATCGTGATCGGCATGTGGCTGGTCTATGACAACTATCGCAGCCGCGGCCCTCAGGTGACTCTGGTAATGGCCAACGCCGAGGGCATCGAAGCCGGCAGCACCCTGATCAAGACCCGCAACGTTCAGGTCGGCCGCGTCGAGCGGGTCAACCTTTCCGAGGATCTGGCTACCGCGGTGATCACAGCCCGAATGAGCCCCGACACCGAGGGCATGCTGGTGGAGGACAGTCGTTTCTGGGTGGTCAAGCCGCGAGTGGGCCGGGAGGGGATCAGCGGCCTGGGCACCGTGCTCTCCGGCGCCTTCATCCAGCTCGAGCCGGGCAGCAGCGACGCGGCCTCCCGAGAGTTCCAGGTCAGCGACCAGCCGCCGGTAGCCCCGGCGGGCGCGGCCGGCCTGCGCATCAACCTGATTAGCCAGCTGGGGAACTCTCTGAGGGTCGGCGACCCTGTCACCTATCACGGCTATACCGTGGGCCGCGTAGAGGATGCCACGTTCGATGCCCAGACCCGGCGCATGCAGCATCGCATCTTCATCGAGGCCCCCTACAACACCCTGGTCACCGACAGCACCCGCTTCTGGTCGGCCAGCGGTGTCGACATGCGCCTTGACTCCGAGGGCTTCCGGGTCAATGTCGAATCCTTCGAGGCACTGCTGGGTGGCGGCGTCACCTTTGGAGTGCCCGAGGATCTGCCGCTGGGCGGCCCGGTGGAGCCAGACGTCACCTTCAATCTCTATCCCGACGAAGACAGTGCCCGGCAAGGCACCTTCAACCGCTACCTTGAGTATGTGCTGCTAGTAGACGACTCGGTGCGCGGCCTCTCGCGGGGCGCCCCGGTGGAGTTCCGCGGCGTGCGCATCGGCACCGTGGCGGCGGTGCCCTGGAACTTCAATGCGCCTCAGCCCGAGGGCCGCACGGGCTTCTCCATCCCGGTACTGATTCGCATCGAGCCCCAGCGGCTGGGTATCGAGAATCAGGATGTCGATCTGCCCGAGTGGCGGGATCGCCTCGATCGCCTTTTCACCTCCGGCCTTCGCGCCAGCCTCAAGAGCGGCAACCTACTCACCGGGGCAATGTTCGTCGACCTCAATTTCAACAGCGACTTGGCCAATCAGCACGTGGCGGAAACCTTTGTCGACAAGACGGTCTTCCCCACGGTTTCGGGCGGTTTTGCGCTGATTCAGTCCCAGGTAACCGACCTGCTGGTCAAGCTGAACGACCTGGAGATCGAGCCGCTGCTGGCCGGGCTCGATCGCAACCTGGCGGCCTCGGAGGCAATGCTCGGCGAAGTTCGCGAACTCGCCACCTCCCTGAGCACACTGGTCGAAGATCCCGGCACCCGGGAAGTACCGGCTAACCTTAACGCGACGCTGGACGAGCTGCGCGAGACTCTTCAGGGGCTCTCGCCTGGCTCCAGCGCCTATCAGGAGTTGACTGGCGCAGTGGAGCGTCTGGACCGGCTGATGCGCGATATTCAACCGGTGGCACGCACCCTTTCCGAGAACCCTCGCGCCCTGTTCTTCGACAGTCTGGAAACCCAAGACCCCATGCCCCGAGCCCCGCGGCGCGACTGACGACCAAAAAGAAATAAAGACGGCCTTCAACAAGGAGAGAAGACGATGACGAAGCGATGGAGTCTGGCTGTCCTGGCGGCCCTGACGCTGGCGGCGGTGCTCGCCGGCTGCGCCAGTTCAGGCCCGGCACCGACGCGCTACGCCTTGCCCGAAGCAGTCGGAAGCGCGGCTGGCGTCGAAGCCCAGCACTTGCTGCTGCTCAGCCCACCGCGTCTGGCCCACTACCTGGACGTGGACGGCCTGGTGATGCAGGTGGACGATATCACCCTGGTCGAGGCTCGCGGTCATCAGTGGGCCGAGGCCCTAGGCCGCCAGCTCGAGCGTGGCCTGCGCCTTCGCCTGGCCGCTCGGCTGCCCGATACGCGGGTGATGCTGGATGAGGCCGGCGTGAGCGAACCCGGTGCGCTCTCCTTGCGACTGGAAATCGACCGCTTTCAGGGCCGTCATGACGGCCAGGCCGTGATCGGCGGCCAGTGGCAGCTGCGCGACGACAAGGGAAGCCTGCTGGCCATGGACTCCCTACGAGTGGAGGCCGAGCTCGACGATGACGGCTATCCCGCTCTGGTGCGCGCCCTGGGTCGCGGCTGGGACAGCGCAGCCGATGAGCTCGCTGAAGCATTGCGACGCGCACGCCGGTAAGTTCTGTCGCCCCGATCAATGCTTGGGGCGCGGCCTACAAGGGATCGAGAGGGCCGTCACCGGCTTGGTTATAAGCGAAGTAGCTGCGCTGGCGGCGGCAATCTGGCATAATACGGCAACGCGGCAACCATCTAGTCCCTCCTGCCGCCCCTCTACCCCGAATTTTTTCACGCCCCGACCCGGGACTGGTCACGCGAGTTTGTGTGACACGGCCGTGGCGTTTCTGCGGAGACCGCATGACCTTTTCCGACCTTGGCCTGCGTGCCGAACTCCTTCGTGCTGTTGAAGCACAGGGCTATACCATTCCGACCCCGATCCAGCTGCAGGCAATTCCTGCTGTGCTTGAGGGCGGCGACCTGCTGGCTAGTGCCCAGACCGGCACCGGCAAGACTGCCGGCTTTACCCTTCCGATGCTGCAGCGCCTGGCCGACGGCCCGCGCCCTGGCCGTCGCGAGGTGCGTGCCCTGGTACTCACCCCGACCCGCGAGCTGGCCGCCCAGGTCGGCGAGAGCGTGGCCGACTATGGTCGCCACCTTACCCTGAAGAGCCACGTGATCTTCGGCGGTGTAGGCCAGCAGCCCCAGGTAGACGCGATTCGTAACGGGCTAGACGTCCTCGTCGCCACTCCGGGGCGTTTGCTCGACCTCCAGCAGCAGAAGCACGTTGACCTCACCAAGGTCGAGATTCTGGTGCTGGACGAAGCCGATCGCATGCTCGACATGGGCTTCATCCACGACATCAAGAAGATACTCCGGGTGCTTCCCCCGAAGCGCCAGAACCTGCTCTTCTCGGCGACCTTCTCCGACGAGATCCAGGCCCTGGCCAACAAGCTTCTGGACCGCCCGGCAATGATAGAGGTGGCGCGTCGCAACACCACCGCCGAACTCGTCGACCAGGCGATCTACCGCGTGGATCGCGAGAAGAAGCGCGAGCTGCTCGCCCATCTCATCAGCCAGCACAACTGGCAGCAGGTGCTGGTCTTCACCCGCACCAAGCACGGCGCCAACCGCCTGGCCGAGCAGCTCTCCAAACAAGATATCCCGGCCATGGCGATCCATGGCAACAAGAGCCAGTCGGCGCGCACCAAGGCACTGGCCGCCTTCAAGGGCGGTGACCTGCAGGTGCTGGTGGCCACCGACATCGCCGCCCGTGGCCTGGACATCAATGAGCTGCCCCACGTGGTCAACTTCGAGCTGCCCAACGTTGCCGAGGACTACGTGCATCGCATCGGTCGCACCGGCCGTGCCGGCAGCGAGGGCAAGGCGGTATCGCTGGTCTGCGTCGACGAGCACGGCCTGCTCAAGGGTATCGAGCGGCTGATCAAGCGTGACCTCGAGAAACGCATCGAGCCCGGCTTCGAGCCAGACCCCAACGCCAAGCCCGAGCCCATCGAGAACGGCCGCAATCGTGGTGGCGGTGGTGGTGGCCGCGGCAATGGCAACGGCCAGAGTCGTGGCAACCCCCAGGGCCAGCGTCGCAGCGACGATCAATCCCAGGCACCCCGCCGTCGTCGCGGTGGCGGAGGTGGTGGCGGCCGCAGGCAGGCCTGAAGCCTTTAACACCATGCTGAAGCGACTGCTGGGCAAAACGCCCGTCAACGTCTGGGTGATCAAGCAGGTCGATTCCGACCTGCTTCATCTGTGCGGCCGCGCCACCCTTGAGGCAAGCCCCAGCCGCAAGTCGGTGCTGGCGGCCCTCGATGAGGGTCGCTTCACTGGGGCTGTCAAGATGGCTACCGGCGGCGTGGTGCTCAACGCCAAGCTTTTCCAGGCGCTGGTGCCGGCGGATCAGCTCGAACTGCTTCCCGACGGCCAGGCACGCTGGCGTGAGCGAGACTGGAGCCTATCCCAGGTACCTCAGCGCTGCTGGACATTCCCTGGGCCCCTGATTGCCCAGATCGACCCTACCAGCGCTTCCGGCGCCCTGATCAGTTCCGAGGATGTCACCGCCATTCGCGAGCGGGTAGCGCAGTCTACGCCACAGCGCCCCGGTGAAGTCGTTTTCAGGCCCGAAAATGCCAATGAGGACGACCCCCTGATGGCGGCCAAGGAGGAAACCGCTCCCCAGACGTCACGGCCTAAGACAGGTAGAAAGTGGCGCCGTGACGGTCACTGACACGCCCTCGACCAGCCCTCCCTCAGGAAAACGCACCCTGCTGGTTTTCATCGGCCTGATGGTGCTGGTGGGACTCAACTTGCGCCCCGCCCTGTCAAGCCTGGCTCCAGTTCTGAATCGCATTCAGCAGGATACTGGCCTCTCTCCTCTCTCCATTGGCGCCCTCACCACCCTGCCGGTGCTCTGTCTGGGGCTATTCGCCCCGATGGCACCCTGGCTAGCCAAGCGGTTCGGACCCGAACGGACGCTGGCCGGCGGCCTGGCGCTATTGGCCGGCGGCCTGGCGCTGCGCGGGGTCCCGGCCGTACCCGCACTCTTTCTCGGCACCCTGATGGTCGGCGGCGCCATCGGCGTGGCCGGCACCCTGCTGCCTGCACTGGTCAAGCGCGAGCTGCCCGTCGGCGCCGATCTGATGACCGGCGTCTATACCATGGCGCTGTGCCTGGGTGGTGCCCTGGGCGCGGGACTCAGCATTCCCCTGGCCGACCGGCTGGGCGGATGGCACCTGGGGCTGGCGAGCTGGTCGGCGCTGGCCGCACTCGCCCTGGCGGCCTGGCTGTTGATGGTACCGCGGCGCGACGAGACGACCCTGCCCAGCGCGGGTGGCTCGATGCGCTCGGTGCTCGGCCAGCCTCTGGCCTGGCAGGTGATGCTGTTCATGGGCCTGCAGTCGTCGCTGGCCTATATCGTCTTCGGCTGGCTGCCGACCCTGCTGGTGGAGCGAGGCTACGGCGAAGGAGAGGCCGGATGGATGATGGGCGCTTCGGTGATGGTGCAGCTTCCCGCTGCGCTAGGTGCGCCCTGGCTGGCCCGGATGGGCCGCGATCAGCGACCGGCACTGCTTACCGTTTTGGCGATGATCGCCGCCGGCTTCTGGCTGCTGCTCGTCGGACAGGAGTCCCTGGGCTGGCTCGGCATCGTGCTCCTCGGACTTGGTCAGGGCGGCGGCTTCAGCCTGGCGCTGACGCTGATCGTGCTGCGCACCGGGAACTCCCGGCTGGCGGGCAAGCTCTCCGGCCTGGCCCAGGGCGGCGGCTATACGCTGGCCGCCATGGGTCCGCTGGGCATCGGCGTAATGCTGCAGCTCGATCTCGAGCTCGCCACCATCACCGCCGTGCTGCTGGCGATCTGCGCCTCGGCGGCCACCTTTGCCCTTTTCGCCGGACGTAACCGCCGCTTGGAGATCGACGCCGAGGGACAGCTGGTCACCCGATCATGAGTGCCCGTGCCGCTGCTTCCACCCTGCGCCCCCCGCTGGTGATCTACACAGGCGGCACCCTGGGCATGGTGGCAGATGAACAGGGCCTCATCCCCGGCGGGGATATTGAGGCACGTCTGGCCCGGGCCCTGGACGCCCTTCCCGCGCAGCGCCGGGCGGCCCTGCCGGACATTGAAGTGCTGGCCTTCCCCGACCCCATCGACTCAAGCGCCGCTACCCCTCGGGAGTGGCAGCGTCTGGCAGCTGAGATCGCCCAGCGCTATCGGGACCACCCCGGCGTCGTGGTATTGCACGGCACTGACACCCTGGCCTGGACGGCGTCTAGCCTGGCCTACCAGCTGCAGGGCCTGGACCGCCCGGTGGTGGTGACCGGCGCCATGCAGCCACTGGAGGCCGAAGGCAGCGACGCCGCCGACAACGTCGAGCTGGCGCTGCGTTATGCCGTCAGTCCGGCACTCAAGGAAGTGGCCATCGCCTTCGGCGGCAAGCTGCTGCGCGGGGTGCGGGCCCGCAAATGGCAGTCGCGGGATGCGGATGCCTTCGCCAGTCCTAACTATCCGCTGCTCGGCGAGCGGATCGGCATGGATCCCATCCTCTACCTCAAGCACAGCCTGTCTCGCCAGCAACGCGGCGCCCCTCGCTTCGAACTGCCTGATTACGGTCCGCTGGCGGAGGGTGGTGTGGCCCGCATCGCGCTCTGGCCAGGCATCACGGCACGTCAGGTCGCCGCATGGCTTCAGTACCCGACACTCAAGGGGGCTCTGCTGGAGGTGTGGGGAGGCGGCAACGTCCCGGAAGATCCCGAACTGCTCGGCGTACTCGCCGACGCCAGCGGTCAGGGCAAGCTGCTGGCGGCGATCAGTCAGTGCCCCCATGGCGGCATCGCCATCGGCCACTATGCGGCCGGCCAGGGGCTGCACGCCGCCGGCGTGCTCTCGGCGGATGACATGACCCCGGAGGCGGCACTCACGAAGCTTGTCCATCTGCTGGCTCAGCCACTTGCCGATGACGAGCGCCGGCGGCGCTTCCTCACCCGGCTGGTGGGCGAACGCTGAAAATGATTGTCACCAGCGTTGACGCCGGTCATGCAACCCAAGGCGCAAGCCGCTATGGTGGGGTTTCGTCTAATATCGCTGTGACCCGCTAGGAGAGCCTCCATGGAACATCCCGATCACCCCTTCACCGAACTTTTCGAACAGCTGGGCCTGGCCTCGGACCCGGAAGCAATCAAGCGATTCATCGAACGCAACGGCCCTATACCCGGCGATGTGGCTCTGCCTGACGCCCCCTGCTGGAATGAGGGACAGGCGGAATTTCTGCGCGAGGCGCTTGAAGCAGATGCCGACTGGGCCGAGGTGGTCGACCATCTGAACGCCTCGCTGCGCAAGCCCTAACCGCCGTCCAGGCTAGCCGCTGGCTGCCTGGCCGTTGGCGTCCACGCGGCGCCGCACCCAGGCACCCAGCAGCAATAGCGCGGTGAGTGCCAGCAGAGGCAGAATCACGCTGATGCTCACCGCCTCGTCATTCTCTACCGCCTCCAATGCCCCATAGATCGCACTGGCGTAAACCGCCCACTTCATTCCGAGGCCAATGATGGCCGCCACAATGAAGGTGCCCAGCGGTAGGCGCAGCAAGCCCGCAGCATAGTTGACGACCGAGTGGGGAAAGCCCGGAAGCACACGCAGGGCGCACTGGGTCAGGAAATCGCTGCGCCGTTCCAGGCGGCGCATAATCTTCAGAGTCAGTCCCTTCGGAGGCCAGCGATCTCCTACCCGAGCAGAGATCCAATAAGCGCCGAGTGCACCGACGACGCTACCGACAATCAGCATCGGTGTGGCCGCCAGGGGTGGGTAGAAAGGGGCGATCAACCACAGGCCAATGCTGCCAGGCAGGCCCAGCGCCAGCGTCACTGCCATCACCAAGATGACAGTGATGACCACAACGGGGTGATGGGAGGCCTCTTCGGCCCATTGCTGCAGAGAGGCCAGATCGGGGGAGTGCCAGGTCCACAGGTAGAGGACCATCAGCAGCAGGCCTCCCACTGTCGCTAACCGCCATGGGCGGCGCAGTGAGCTATCGTTGAACATCGAGGGTCTTCCGGCGCGCATTGACACTTATGTTGCCATGCCGGGCGATCCGTACGCCATAGTCAGCCGAAATCGGCCCGGCCTCCTGAGGAGACCGGGCCGATGGAGTGCCGACCGACTGACGATGTCAGTAGAGAATATCGCGAATCACCTCATAGATGATCTCGTTGGCGGTATCGACCAAGATGGCATCGGGGCCCACGCGGCGCCACTCGTAGCCTTCATAGCGGGGCAGCGAGTCCCGCGAGCGCTCATCGAAGCGCTTGGCGATGCCGGGAGGCAGCGGCTTGCCGCGCTCTAGGTTCATGCGAATGCCCGGCGGCAAACCCGCGCGCTCATCCTCCTGAACCCAGTCGCGGCGTTCGCCAAACAGTCGACGCAGTTCGCGCTCGTCCAGACTCGGACCGCTGCGATAGCGGTCGTCACGATGGTCACGATCCCGGTAGGTATCATCACGACGTTCACGGTCCCGATAACTATCTTCACGACGTTCGCGATCCCGATAACTATCTTCACGACGTTCGCGATCCCGGTAACTATCTTCACGACGTTCGCGATCCCGGATGTCCTCCCGGCCTCGGTCGGCATCGCGGCCGGACTGGCCCTGGTGGCGGGCCTCCTGGGACTTCTTCTGCTGACCAGGAGGCATCTTGCGCTCTTCATGTCCCTGCCCCTGACCGCGGCCAGGATTGTCGGCGGGCTGCGCCAGGGTGGGGCCTGCCGCCATCAGCAGCACCAGGCTGGATGAGGCCAGGGCCAGGCGCAGATTGATTGGCTTGCTCATGTGAACCTCCGGTTCCATGGGGGGATACGCATCAGAATAGCCCCCAATGATGCATCCGGCGTGAACACAGTTGTCGCATTACGGCGACACCACTCTCGATCACGATGGCCATGTACCGGTAACGAAGCTACAGGCCCCCTCGCCCTCAGACCTACTTCAGATCGCGCATCAGCAGCGCGAACTCGATGCGCTCCGGCGCAATGGCCTCGCCCGGTACCGGAATACGCACCACGTGGCCGGAGCCAGGGGCCGCACCCACGGATTCACCGCGCTTGTTTTCGATATGCTCGAGCACGAAGCGACGGTTGCCGCCCGGCAGCATCAGCTCCATGCCGTCACCCACCTCGAAGCGGTTCTTGACGTCCACCTCCAGCGCGCCGCGATCCGGGTCGTAGCCGATCACCTCGCCGACGAACTGCTGGTGCACACCCACCGAGTTGCCCTGCTCATAGTTCTGATACTCATCGTGGACATGGCGGCGGTAGAAACCCTCCGTATACCCGCGGTTAGCCAGGTTGTCGAGCTCATCCATCAAGCGCATGTCGAAGGGACGGCCGGCGACGGCGTCATCGATGGCCCGGCGGTAGACCTGGGCGGTGCGTGCCACATAGTAGTGGGACTTGGTGCGCCCCTCGATCTTGAGCGAGGTAATGCCCATCTCGGCGAGCTGCGGCACGTGCTGCACGGCGCGCAGGTCCTTGGAGTTCATGATGTAGGTGCCGTGCTCGTCCTCGAACACCGGCATCAACTCGCCGGGGCGGGTGCGATCCTCGATCAGCGCCGAGAGCTCGTCTTGACCCTCCACGCCGCCGGCGGTAGCCGTGCTTGGTGAAGCGCTATCCACCACTTCGGCACTGCCTCCCCCGGAGGCGATCAGACCACCGCCCTGCTGTCCGCCCTCTCCGGGGGTCCAGATCCCGCTTCCCGCATGGGCACGGGCGGAGTTGGCAGGCACCAGGTCGCCGGTCTCGTCATGGGCCGCGGCCACGGTGTTGTACTTCCAGCGGCAGGCGTTGGTGCAGGTGCCCTGATTGGGGTCGCGATGGTTGAAGTAGCCGGAGAGCAGGCAACGTCCGGAGTAGGCGATGCACAGGGCACCGTGGACAAAGGTCTCGATCTCCAGGTCCGGGCACTCGGCGCGGATCTCGCCGATCTCGGCCAGCGACAGCTCCCGCGAGAGAATGATGCGGCTGATGCCCTGCCGCTGCCAGAACCGGGCCGCGGCCCAGTTGACCACGTTGGACTGCACCGAGAGGTGGATCACCTGATCCGGCCAGCGCTCGCGGACCATCATGATCAGACCCGGATCGGACATGATCAGCGCGTCCGGACCGGCCTCGATCACCGGCTCCATGTCGCGCAGATAGGTCTTCAGCTTGCTGTTGTGGGGTGCAATGTTCGAGGCCACATAGAACTGCTTGCCGCGCTCGTGGGCGTAAGCGATGCCCTTGTGCAGGTTATCGATCTTGAAGTCGTTGTTACGCACGCGCAGCGAATAGCGGGGCTGGCCGGCATAGACCGCATCCGCCCCGTAGGCGAAGGCGTAGCGCATGTTCTTGAACGTTCCCGCTGGGGAGAGCAGTTCCGGGGCTTGCATCTGAAGTCACCGTTGTCAGGACGATGGCCCCCCGGGCGAAGCCGCCCAGGGGGCAAAGGGTTTGGAAGGCGCGAGAGTCTAGCAACTGCCAGGGAATCTGGCCAGAAAGCGACGATTTGCGTACACTGCTCGGCGCCGGACCGGACCCCGGAACGCCGCTGCGACGGCCCGATAAATTCTCCGATCAGAGTTGACCCATGACCCTTTCTGCTTCCCCCACGGCGGCCGCTCGCCGCACCGTGGTGATCTACTCCGGCGGCATGGATTCCTATACCGTGTTGCACCGCGCCCTGCGCGAAGGGCTCGACGTCCACGCCCTCTCCTTCGACTACGGACAGCGCCACGCCCGCGAGCTCGAGGTCGCCGAACGCGTCTGCCGTCAGCTCGGCGTGCCCCACCAGGTGGTGGACATCCGCGCGATCCACGGCCTGATCGACAACTCCGCGCTGACCGATGCCAGCCGTGCTCTGCCCGAGGGTGATTACGGCGAGGAGAACCTCGGCGCCACGGTCGTCCCCAATCGCAACATGATCCTGCTCGCCCTGGCCATCGCCAAGGCGGTGAACATCGGCGCGGGCCGGGTCGACTATGGCGCCCACGGCGGCGACCACGTGCTCTACCCCGATTGCCGCCCCGAATTCGTCGAGGCGATGAACGCCGTGGCCGGTATCGCCAATTTCGAGGCCGTCGAGATCCACGCCCCCTACCTGCATGCCACCAAGACACAGATCCTCGCCGAGGGTCTCGCCATGGGGCTCGACTACATCGATACCTGGACCTGCTACCGGGGCGAGGCGCTTGCCTGCGGACGCTGCGGCAGCTGCCGCGAGCGTCTGGCGGCCTTCGCCGCAAGTGGGGTCAATGATCCCATTGCCTACGCCGAAGGGGTCACCTGATGTACCACGTCAAGGAGGCCTTCTACACCCTGCAGGGTGAGGGCGGCCAGGCGGGCCGCGCCAGCGTGTTCTGCCGGTTCTCGGGCTGCAACCTCTGGTCCGGCCGGGAGGCGGACCGGACCGCCGCGGCCTGCCGCTTCTGCGATACCGACTTCATCGGCACCGATGGCCAGAATGGAGGCCGCTTCGCCGATGCCGCGCTCCTGGCCAACCACCTGGCAACCCTATGGCCCGATCGAGACGGCCCGGGTGCGAGAGCCGGCACCCCCTATGTGGTGTTCACCGGGGGCGAACCGCTGTTGCAGCTCGATGAGCCGCTGATCCAGGCCATGCATGCCCGGGGTTTCGAGGTCGCCGTGGAGACCAATGGCACCCTGCCCGCTCCCGCCGGCATCGACTGGCTGTGTGTCAGCCCCAAGGGTCAGAACGCCCTGGCCATTACCGCAGGGAGCGAGCTGAAGCTGGTCTACCCTCAGACCGATGCGCCGCCCGAACACTTCGCCGGACTGGCGTTCGACCACTATTTCCTGCAGCCCATGGACACCGGTCCCGGTACCGCCGAGCTCCCTGTCGACACTGCGGTCAATCCTGCGGTCAACACCACGGCGGCCAGCGTGGCGTATTGCCTCGCCCACCCACAGTGGCGACTGTCGCTGCAGACCCACAAGATCACGGGGATCGACTGATGACGCTATTCGTCAACCGCCTGACCCAGCTCGACGTCTCCTGGTGGTGTCCCACCCGGGGCCTGGTCGGGGCCAGCTGGCACGTTGACGTCGAGCTCGACGGTGAGCTAGGTGATGACGGCATGCTGTTCGACTTCGGCGATGTAAAGCCCTGGATCAAGCAGCGCCTGGATGCCGGCGTCGATCACACCCTGCTGGTACCCAGTCGCGCTCCGGGGCTGGAGATCCACGATTGCCGCGAGGGGCTCTGCATCAGCACCACCCTGCCCTGGGCCATGGAACTGCGAGTGCCGCGCCAGGCGCTGACCCTGCTGCCCTGGCGGGAGATCAGCGCGGAGCGCCTGGCCGACCATCTGGCGGCGGAGCTGATGCGCCGCCCCCCACCTCGGGTCAGCGACATTCGACTGCGCCTGCGGGAAGAGGAGATCGAGGGGGCGGCCTACACCTACAGCCACGGACTGCGACGCCACGTCGGCAACTGTCAGCGCATCGCCCACGGCCACCGCTCAAGGCTCTATATCTGGCAGCTCGGCAAGCGCGTCCCCGCGTTGGAGCAACGATGGGCCGATTGGCTGGCGGATCGCTACCTGGTCGACGAGGCCGACATCGTCACCGGCGACGAGCCGGCCTGGAAGGCGCTGCTGACGACCCGCTATCGAACGGACCAGGGACAGTTCTTCCTGCGCCTTCCCGAGAAGCGCTGCCATGTGCTGCCGACGCCCACCACGGTGGAGTGGATTGCCGACTGGCTAGCCCAGCAGATCGCTAGCGATACGGGCTGCGAGACCCGGGTTCAGGCCTTCGAGGGCATCGACAAGGGCGCCATCGCCCAGGCCGTGCCATGACAGCTGGAGCCACCTCGCTCAACGGAAAGAGCCCCCTCGAAGACGCCTGCCGTCCGGGGTGCGGGGCCTGCTGTATTGCCCCCTCGATCAGCACGCCAATACCCGGCATGCCCAAAGGCAAGCCGGCCGGGGTTCGCTGCCTTCAGCTGGATCACAACAACCTCTGCCGGCTGTTCGGCGACCCACGTCGGCCGGCCGTATGTGAGCAATTCGGCTTTGATCGGGTGCTGTGCGGGGAACATCGCGAGCAGGCGCTGGAGCGCATTGCCGCGCTAGAGATCGCCACGGGCGGGTAAGTGCCAGCGGAATGCCTTAGGCGATACGTCCCAGTCTTTGAAGTGTCTTGAGCAAGTCGGCCACTTGATCGGCGGGCTGGTGATACTCCCGCATCAGCTCTCGCAAACGATGATCGAAATGATCGGAGTCTGGCATCTCCTCATCCTGAACAGGCATCGCAGGAATCAACGGGGGTTGGTTAAAAGCGTCGAGAGCATCTTCGGGACCATCGAGTTTACGAAGTGCCTGGGCGAAGGCGTCATCGAGTTCACGAAATTGGCGCAGTTTTTCACGCTCGTCCATCGGTTTATGCTGGGTGTGCTGTTTCATTCGTCACCGGTCGTTCGTGAGGGACGGCTCAGAGAAGGAGCATCGGGAGAAACTGGAACTCGCCACGTCGCGCGTCGAGGGCTTCGCGAAATCAGCTGACCGCCATCGGACGCGTGGACGAAACAAGGGGTCGACACGCCAGCGGCGCCCTGAAGGCGCCGCCGGAAAAAGAGCATGAACCCCGAAGGGGGTGAACAATTACTCTTCTACGCGGACCAGCCAGGATTCCACGGTGTCACTGTTGTATTCGTCCTTCCACGCCTTCAACGTCTTGTGGTTGCCACCGCGAGTTTCCACGACTTCACCGGTGTTGGGGTTCTTGTAGATCTTGAGCTTACGCTTGCGCCGCGCACCTGCCGGCGCAGAAGCCGCTTTGGGGGCAGACCCAACGGGTTTCGGATCGAGCAACGCGATTACGTCGGCGGCACTCTTGTCGAACTCCTTCATCAGCGACTCGAGGCGATCCTTGAACTCGAGCTCCGACTGAAGGCGCTTGTCGTTCTGCAGCTTCTCCATGTTGGACTGGAGTTCTTTCAGCTGCTGTTCCATCTGCATGTATTCGTTGATCAGAGACATTATCTGACTTCCTTCTTTTGGGGTGGCTAATGCAACGGGAGCGGCATTATCTGACAGTCGTCATATAATTGGCAATAGTTTGGACGACACCGGGACTCAACGCAACTCAAGGATAACTATCGTGGATCAATAATGGAGTGCATGACACAACTTGCTGAGCCCTGAAAGCCTGAATCTATAGAGCAAAAAACGCGGGAAAGCGGATGGACTTGGCAATTCAGGGGAAACGTTCAGACTGACAGTTCAGACAAACAGCCCAAATCAATAGAGCAAATCAACACGTCACACCCACACGTTTGAGGGGCCAGTTTCTCGNTGATAACTCATCAAGAACCGCTGAGTACTGGGCGTATGGTTTGAATTCGGGGCACCAACAAAAAAACCGCCGCCCCGAGGGGCGGCGGTTCCTGTTCCGTCGGAAAGAAACTTCCCGATCAGTCCTGACCCATCTGCTGCTTGATAAGATCGCCGATGGTCATCGCACCACCGCTCTCTGGAGACTCTTCGCGCAGCTTCTTCAGGTTCTGACGAGTATCGTCCTGATCCTTGGCCTTGACGGACAGGGCGATCTGACGGTTCTTGCGATCGACGCCGATGATACGGGCCTCGACGCTGTCGCCTTCGTTCAGAACGTTACGGGCATCTTCAATGCGGTCGGCGCTGATCTCGGAAGCCTTCAGCACGGCAACAACATCGGTCGCCAGCTCGACCTGGGCCTGCTTGGCATCGACCTCGACCACGCGGCCGGTGACGATGGTGCCCTTGTCGTGGACCGCCAGGTACTCGGCCACCGGATCGGTATCGAGCTGCTTGATACCCAGGGAGATGCGCTCACGCTCCGGATCGATGGAGAGGATGACTGCCTCGGCCTCGTCGCCCTTCTTGAAGCCGCGAACGGCTTCTTCACCGGTATCCGTCCAGGAGATGTCGGACAGGTGAACCAGGCCGTCGATGCCGCCTTCCAGACCGATAAAGATGCCGAAGTCGGTGATCGACTTGATGGTACCGGCAACACGATCGCCCTTGTTGTAGCGGCCGCTGAAGTCTTCCCACGGATTGGTGGTGCACTGCTTGATACCCAGGGAGATACGACGACGCTCCTCGTCGATATCCAGCACCATGACGTCAACATCGTCGCCGACCTGGACAACCTTGGACGGGTGGATGTTCTTGTTGGTCCAGTCCATCTCGGAGACGTGGACCAGGCCCTCGACACCCTCTTCCAGCTCGGCAAAGCAGCCGTAGTCGGTGAGGTTGGTGACGGTGGCGTGAACCTTGGTGCCTTCCGGGTAACGATCCTTGATGTTGACCCAGGGATCTTCGCCCAGCTGCTTCAGACCCAGGGAGACGCGATTGCGCTCGCGATCGAACTTGAGCACCTTGACGCTGATCTCGTCACCCACGGCAACGATCTCGCTCGGGTGCTTGATGCGCTTCCAGGCCATGTCGGTGATGTGCAGCAGGCCGTCAACGCCGCCGAGGTCGACGAAGGCGCCGTAGTCGGTCAGGTTCTTGACGATACCCAGGATCTGCTGGCCTTCCTGCAGGGTGGCGAGCAGGGCCTCACGCTCAGCGCTGTTCTCGGCTTCAAGCACGGCGCGGCGGGAAACAACGACGTTGTTGCGCTTCGGGTCGAGCTTGATGACCTTGAAGTCGAGTTCCTTGTTCTCGAGATGCGTGGTGTCGCGCACCGGACGCACGTCAACCAGGGAACCCGGAAGGAAAGCACGGATGGAGTCGACATCGACGGTGAAACCGCCTTTGACCTTACCGTTGATCACGCCCTTGACGATTTCGTCTTTCTCGAAGGCCGCTTCCAGAATCTTCCACGCTTCGGCGCGCTTGGCCTTTTCACGGGAAAGACGTGTCTCGCCGAAACCGTCCTCGACGGCTTCCAGGGCAACGTGAACTTCGTCGCCGATGGCGATGGACAGCTCGCCATTGTCGTCGCGGAACTGCGACGCGGGGATCTGACCTTCGGACTTCAGGCCGGCATTGACGGTGACCCAGTCACCTTCGATGTCGACAATGGTAGCCACGACGATAGCGCCCGGCTCCATGTTGATGTCCTGGAGGGATTGTTCAAACAAATCAGCAAAGCTTTCGCTCATGGTGTTCCTACGTGATCAACGTTAAGTGCGGTCATGCCGCTTCCTCCGCACCACCAGCGAGTGCGGGCCTTATTTACACAACCCCCGGAGATGTTGGCGCTGGTTCGACCTGGCTCGGCTATCGGAAATCGCTACCGAACCACGTCATCACATGCTGCCGGGGGCGCCGCAAGGGGGTTTCAGATGGCAGACGCCAGACCACGTTCGGTCAGCAGTTCCGTCAGCCGATCCACCACTTCCGGTATCGTCAGGCGCGTGGTGTCAAGCGTGATGGCATCATCTGCCGGCTTGAGCGGGGCCACGCTGCGCTGCATGTCGCGTGCATCGCGTGCCTGAATCTCCTTCAAAAGACTCGATAGACTAGCATTCACCCCGGCTTCCCGCAACTGAAGCTGACGCCGCCGCGCCCTCTCCTCCGCGCTTGCCGTGAGGAAGATCTTGAGTGGGGCATCGGTGAACACCACCGTCCCCATGTCGCGGCCGTCGGCCACCAGGCCCGGCGGCTTGCGGAAGTCACGCTGACGGCTCAGCAGCGAATCGCGTACCGCCGACAGGGCCGCCACTCGGGAGGCGGCATCGCCCACCTGTTCGGTGCGGATGGTGGCGGTGGCATCCTGCCCCTCTAGCAGAATGCGGGTCGTTTCCACGTCAGCGACGAATACCACGTCGAGCGCGGCAGCCACCGAAGCGAGCCCCGGTTCGTCGTCCAGCGCCACACCGTGCTTGCCGGCGGCCAACGCCGTGAGACGGTACAGGGCACCCGAGTCAAGCAGGTGCCAGCCCAGGCGCTCGGCAACGAGGCGGCTGATGGTGCCCTTGCCGGCACCGCCGGGACCATCGATGGCAAGGACCGGTGCGGAAGTCTCGGTCATGCTCATGCGTCCTCCTCGACGGCTTCTTCCTCGAGTTGCAGCCCCACCTTGCGGGCCAGGTCGATGAAGCCGGGAAAGGAAGTGGCCACGTTGGCGCAGTCATCGATGATGATCTCGTCACCGGCGCGCAGCGCGGCGATGGCAAACGACATGGCAATGCGGTGATCGCCCAGGCTGTCGACCCGCCCGCCGCCGTAGTTGTGACCTTCGAAACGGCCTCCCCCCAGGATATCAATGCCGTCCTCGACCAGAGTATGCTCGACGCCGATAGCGGCCAGGCCATTGGCCATGGCCTGCAGGCGGTCGGACTCCTTGACGCGCAGTTCCTCTGCCCCGCGCAGGCGGGTGGTGCCCTCGGCATTTGCCGCGGCAATAAACAATGCCGGGAACTCATCGATGGCCAGCGGCACCTGCTCCACCGGAATATCGATGCCCGTCAAAGGGGCGTGGCGAATATGCAGGTCGGCCACCGGTTCGCCGCCCACCTCGCGCTCATTGGAGAGCGTCAGGTCGGCCCCCATCAGCTGCAGAATGTTGATCACCCCGATGCGGGTCGGATTAATGCCGACATGCTCAAGCACCAGGTCGGCCCCAGGGGTGATCGCCGCGGCCACCAGGAAGAAAGTAGCCGACGAGATATCGGCGGGCACGTCGATGGGCGCGGCAGTCAGCCTGCCACCTCCGGAGAGCCAGCAGGTGTCACCCTCGCGGTGCACTTCGTAGCCAAAGCCCTGGAGCATGCGCTCGGTGTGGTCGCGGGTTGGCGCCGGTTCGCCCACCCGGGTTTCGCCCTCGGCGTAGAGTCCGGCGAACAGCAGGCAGGACTTCACCTGAGCGCTGGCCATGGGCATGTCGTAGGTGATGCCCCTCAACGCCTTGCCTCCGTGAATGCGCAGCGGGGGTCGGCCTCCCTCCACGGTGTCGATCTCGGCGCCCATCAGGCGTAGCGGATCAGCCACCCGCCCCATGGGCCGCTTGGTCAACGAGGCATCGCCGGTGAGTTCGGTGTCGAAGCCCTGGCCGGCCAGCAGCCCGGCGAACAGGCGCATGGCGGTACCGGCGTTACCCACGTAGAGCGGACCACTCGGCGCTTTGAGGCCGTGCATGCCCACCCCGTGAACGGTCACGCGACCCTGATACGGCCCTTCGATGGCCACCCCCATCTCGCGAAATGCCTGAAGGGTGGCCAGGCTGTCCTCCCCCTCAAGGAACCCCTTCACCTCGGTCACGCCCTCGGCGAGCGCGCCGAGCATGATAGAGCGATGGGAAATCGACTTGTCGCCGGGCACGCGAATACGGCCGGTCACGGCGCCACCAGGGGCTACCCGGTAGCGCAGTTTGCCTTGCTGTTGCATCTGATATTCCGCCTGATAACTGGTCTTGTTGAGCAGGGATTCAAAGTAGTGGCGCGCATGGCGGGCGCGATCAAAGGTGGCGAGCATGGCATCGCCGTCACTGCTTTCGATGGCCTGGCGCAGACGCGCCAGGCCGGCCTCGAAGTCATCCAGCGAGGCCAGCACCGCCTCGCGGTTGGCGACGAAGATATCGCGCCACATCACCGGGTCGCTGCCGGCGATACGGGTGAAGTCTCGAAAGCCTCCGGCGGCATAACGAAAGATCTCCATCCGCTCGTCCTGGCGCGCCAGGGTGTCTACCAGAGAGAAGGCCAGCAGGTGCGGCAGATGGCTGGTGCGCGCCAGAACGTGATCGTGGCGCTCCACGTCCATCACCAGCACCTCGGCACCACATGCCTCCCACAGGGTGCGCACCCTGGCCAGGGCCGACGCCTCGGTGTCGGGCTCCGGGGTCAGAATCACCTTGTGGCGCACATAGAGCTCGGGGTTGGCCGCTGCCACCCCGCTCTTTTCCGAGCCGGCGATGGGGTGGCCAAGCACCAGGTTGGGCGGCACTTGGCCGAAAGCCTCGCGGGCGCAGTCGCGAATGGTCGCCTTGGTGCTGCCCACGTCGGTAATGACGACATCGGGTGCGGCTCGCGCCAGGCAGCGGGCCAGTTCGGCCATTACGCTGCGCATGGCCAGCACCGGCACCGCCAGCACGATCAGGCTCGCCCCCTCGATGACCGAGGCCAACTCGGTGGCGCCGCCATCGATCAGGCCCATCTCAACGCCCCGGGTGATCTCGTCACTATCGGGGTCGCAAGCAAGAATGGTGTTCTGAAACCCGGCGGCGCGCAGCGCGGCGGCCAGCGAGCCGCCGATCAGCCCCAGGCCAACGATCAGGATGCGCGACTCCATGCCTCAGAGCACGCCGAACGGGTAGGAGCCCAGCACCTTCACCTCGGCGGCCCTCACACGCACCTCCTCCAGCACAGCGGCGACATGGGGCTCGTCGCAGTGCCCCTTGAAGTCGATGAAGAAGACGTAGTTCCAGACGCCGCTGCGTGAAGGACGTGTCTCCAGGCGAGTCATGTCGATCCGGTGGCGGTGGAAAGGCTCCAGCAGGTCATGAAGTGCGCCTGGCTGGTTGCGCATGGCCACCACAATGGAGGTCTTGTCCTCTCCGGACATGGGCACATCCTGGTTGCCGATGATCAAAAAGCGCGTGGAGTTATCTGGGCGATCCTCGATCTTTTCGGCCAGGCGAGTCAGCCCGTAGAGCTTTGCTGCCATGTCGCCGGCGATGGCGGCACTGTGCCACTCGGTCTTGACCAGGCGTGACGCCTCGGCGTTGGAAGAGACCGGTACCCGCTCTGCATGGGGATAGTGGGCATCGAGCCACTTGCGGCACTGGGCGAAGGATTGCGGGTGAGAGTAGATCCGCGAGACCTTGTCCTGACGGGTGGCCTCGCCCACCAGCAGGTGGTGATGAATACGCAGCACCACCTCGCCGCAGATGCGCAAGCTGGAATCCATGAAGGAGTCCAGGGTGTGATTGATCACGCCCTCGGTGGAATTCTCCACCGGCACCACGCCGTAGTTGACCGCACCCGCCTCGACCTCGCGGAATACCTCATCGATGGCCGCCATGGGCAGGCTGACGGCGCTCTCACCGAAGTGCTTGAGGGCAGCCTGCTGGGTGAACGTCCCCTCGGGCCCCAGGTAGGCGACCTTGATCGGCTGCTCAAGGGCCAGACAGGCGGACATGATCTCGCGAAACAGCCGGGCCACCTCCTCGCTGTCCAGCGGCCCCTTGTTCAACGCCATGATGCGGCGCAGCACCTGGGCCTCTCGTTCGGGCCGGTAGAAGACCGTGGCAGGATCTTCGGCGCTCTTTACCTGAGCGACGTGCTGGGCGCATGCGGCGCGCTCGTTGATCAGGCGCAGAATGTCTGCGTCCAGGTCGTCGATGCGATGTCGCAGCGCATCCAGATCGATGGGGGTATCACTCATGCTTGTCAGCCCCTTCTGTTCTCGAAATCGGCCATGAAGTCCACCAGCGCCTCCACCGCGGCTTCAGGCACGGCGTTGTAGAGGCTGGCACGCATGCCACCCACGCTGCGATGGCCCTGAAGGTTGAGCAGGCCCGCCGCCTCGGCCTCGGCCAGGAACGTCTTGTCCAGGCGCGAGTCGTTCAGCACGAAAGGTACGTTCATCCGCGAGCGGTTGGGAATGGCAATGGGGTTCGAATAAAAGTCGCTGGCATCGATGGCGCCATAGAGCCTGGCTGCCTTGCGGGCGTTGATGGTCTCCATGGCGGCCAGGCCACCGACCTCGTCCTTCAGCCATTCGAACACCAGCCCGGCCAGGTACCAGCTATAGGTCGCCGGCGTGTTGATCATGGAGCCGGCATCCGCCAGGGCCTGGTAGCCGAACAGCGACGGCATGTCGGTGCGGGCGCGATCGAGCAGGTCGTCACGCACGATCACCACCACCAGGCCGGCGGGGCCGATGTTTTTCTGGGCGCCGGCGTAGATCACCCCGAACTGCGAGACATCCAGCGGTCCGGAGAGGATCGACGAGGACATGTCGCAGACCAGCGGCGCCTCGGAGCCATCGGGGCGGCGCGGCCCGCCCTCTTCACTGCCGGGAATATAATCGAATGCCAGGCCGCCGATGGTCTCGTTGGCCGTAAAGTGCAGGTAGGCGGCGTCGTTGGAGAGCACGACCTCCTCCGGGCGCGGCACGGCCAGATGCCCGCCGGCCTCGCTGGACGCCGCCACGTGAACGTCTCCAAAGAGATGGCGAGCTTCGGCAATGGCCTTCTTGCTCCAGATGCCGGTATTGATGACGTTGGCACGCCCGCCCGGGCCGAGCAGGTTGTAGGGCACCGCGGCAAACTGCTGGGTGGCGCCGCCCTGGGTAAACAACACCCGATAGTTGGCCGGGACGGCAAGCAGATCGCGCAGATCAGCCTCGGCCTTCTCGGCGATGGCCATATACGCCGCCGAACGATGGCTCATCTCCATGACCGAGAGGCCACGACCCTGGTAATCCAGCATCTCGTCGCGGGCCCGCTCCAGGACCGGGGTGGGCAGTGCCGCGGGACCGGCGCAGAAATTAAAGTGGCGATGATAGTGGCGATGATGGGGGGACAGACCCCCATTTACGTTACTCCCCATCCGGTTGCTCTCCCTTGTCGTCACCATCGAAATGGGGGTCTGTCCCCGACTCCTCTGCCGACTCCTCTGGCGAAGCATCACCCAGCTCATCGATGCGCACGGTCTTGACCAGCTTCTCGTCGTTGCCCAGGCGGATCAGCATCACGCCCTGGGTGTTGCGCGAGGTGATCGAGACCTCATCGACACGGGTGCGCACCAGGGTGCCGCGGTCCGTGATCAGCATCATCTCGTCGGTGGAATAGACCTGCATGGCGGCGACCAGCGACCCGTTGCGTTCGCTGGTCTGCATGGCAATCACGCCCTGGCCACCGCGGCCGCGCAGCGGAAACTCCTCGAGTCGGCTGCGCTTGCCATAGCCGTTCTCGCTGGCGGTCAGGATGTAGATCTGACCGGCGTTGCCGTTCTCGACGGCGACACCCTCTTCGACATGGGCCTCGCTCTCATTCTCGACGTCGGCCTCGGCATCAATCTGCTGGCTCTGGGGAATGATCAGGCTGATCACCTCGGCATCGCCTAGCAGGCGCATGCCGCGCACGCCACGGGCGGTGCGCCCCATGGCGCGCACGTTGCTCTCCTCGAAACGGATCGCCTTGCCGTTGGACGACAGCAGCATGGCGTGGTCGGCGCCCGTGGTGATGGCAGCGCCGATCAGGCGGTCACCCTCATCAAGATCAATGGCAATTAGGCCCACGCTGCGCGGCCGCGAGAACTGCTCGAGGCTGGTGCGCTTGACGGTACCGCGCGCCGTGGCAAAGAAGATGTAGCTCTCAGGATCGTAGTGACGCACCGGCAGGATGGCGTTGATCGCCTCGCCGTCTTCCAGCGGCAACATATTGACCAGCGGCTTGCCCCGGGAGCCGCGGCTGGCCGCCGGCATCTCGTAGACCTTGAGCCAGTAGACCTTGCCCCGGTTAGAGAACAGCAGCACGGTGTCGTGGGTCGAAGCCACCAGCAGGTGTTCAATGATGTCCTCATCCTTCATGGCGGTGGCGGACTTGCCTCTCCCGCCGCGGCGCTGGGCCTGGTAGTCGGTGAGCGGCTGGGTCTTGGCATAGCCGGAACGCGACACCGTCACCACCATATCCTCTTCCGCGATCAGGTCCTCCATCGAGAGATCGAGATGGCTGGCCTGGATTTCGGTGCGACGCTTGTCGTCGAACTGGTCGCGTATGGCGTTCAGCTCCTCGCGAATCACCTCGAGCAGTCGCTCGCTGGAGGCCAGAATGGCCATCAGCTCGGCGATCTTCTCGAGGATCGAGAGATACTCGTCGAGCAGCTTCTCGGTTTCCAGGCCGGTCAGGCGGTGCAGGCGCAGTTCGAGGATGGCCTGGGCCTGGGCCGGCGAAAGCCGATAGGAGGAGCTCGTGTCGTCGAGTCCGAAGCCCTCTTCTAGCTCTTCTGGCTTGCAGGATGTCGCTCCGGCACGCTCGAGCATGCCGGAGACCTGGCCGGGCGGCCAACTGCGAGCCAGCAGTTTCGCCTTGGCCTCGGCGGCATTCGGCGAGGCCTTGATCAGCTCGATCACCTCGTCGATGTTGGAGATCGCAACGGTGAGACCCTCGAGAATATGGCCGCGCTCGCGAGCCTTCTTAAGCTCAAACAGGGTGCGCCGCGTCACCACCTCGCGGCGGTGACGGATAAAGGCCTCGAGGATCTGCTTGATGTTCATGATCTTCGGCTGGCCGTCCTCGATGGCCACCATATTGATCCCGAAGACCGTCTGCAGCTGAGTCTGGGCGAACAGATTGTTGACCACCACGTCGCCGGACTCACCGCGCTTGGTCTCGATGACCACCCGCAGGCCGTCCTTGTCGGACTCGTCGCGCAGCTCGGCGATGCCCTCGATCTTCTTGTCCTTGACCAGCTCGGCGATCTTCTCGATCAGCCGGGCCTTGTTCACCTGATAGGGCAGCTCGTTGACGATGATGTGGTCGCGACCAGTCTTGTCGTCATGCTCGATGGTGTGGCAACCGCGCACGTAGATGCGCCCGCGACCGGTACGGTAGGCCTCGAGGATGCCGGCGCGGCCATTGATGATGGCCCCGGTGGGGAAGTCCGGCCCCGGAATAAACTCGATCAGGTCATCAACGCTCAGGGTGTAGTCGTCAATCAGCGCCAGACAGGCACTAATGATCTCGCCCATATTGTGAGGCGGGATATTGGTCGCCATGCCCACGGCAATACCCGACGAGCCGTTGATCAGCAGGTTGGGGACCTTGGTGGGCAGCACCTCGGGGATGCGCTCGGTACCGTCGTAGTTGTCGACCCAGTCGACGGTGTCCTTCTCGAGGTCGGCCAGCAGCTCGTGGGCCAGGCGCGACATGCGCACCTCGGTGTAACGCATGGCGGCAGCGCTGTCGCCATCGATGGAACCGAAGTTGCCCTGACCGTCCACCAGCACGTGGCGCATGGAAAAGTGCTGGGCCATGCGTACGATGGTGTCGTAGACAGCGCTGTCACCGTGGGGGTGATACTTACCAATGACATCGCCCACGACACGGGCCGACTTCTTGTACGGCTTGTTCCAGTCGTTGCCGAGCTCGTGCATGGCAAACAGCACTCGCCGGTGAACCGGCTTCAGGCCATCACGCACATCAGGCAGCGCCCGGCCGATGATCACGCTCATCGCGTAATCGAGGTACGACTGCTTGAGCTCGTCCTCGATGTTGACTGGCAGAATCTCTCTGGCGATGTCACCCATGGGTCGTCGAATCCTTTGCACTGCAAGAGGTTGGCCGCCCTCTCCGGCGTTGCCGTGGGCGCCATGATAGCGCCACATCATACCACTGCAGGCAGAGCAAAGGCAGCTGGCTATGCCAGCGTCTGCTCCATCACCAGGGGCGCAAGCTGTTCGCGAATCTCTCCCCCGATGAGCACTGCCTGGTTGGCCGCCACGTCCAGCAGCACGAAAGTCACGGTGGCTGCGCTGACCAGGGCGTCGTCGCGCACCCGGCGTATCTCCTGGCTCATCTTGGCGCTGCGCCCGCCCAGTGCCGAGAGGCGCGTGCGGATTTCCAGGTCATCGCCCGCCACCGCCGCGGCGCGATAGTCGATGTTGAGGTTCACGGCCACGAAGGCCACATCGCCACGGGTCAGGCGACGGGCGAGCTCCGGGTGGTCGTCGAAGTAGCCCCAGCGCCCCTCCTCCAGAAACTCCAGGTAGCGGGCATTGTTGACGTGGCCGTAGCCGTCCAGGTGGTAGCCGCGGACGCGCAGACGGCAACTAGAGATGCGAGAATCCATGATGCTGCTCCTTATTCGGGTGCCGGCGATTCTGGCAATGCCGCGCCACAAATTCAAACAGCTGTTTCAACCCCATGACAATCGGGCTTGTGGCTGGCACCCCTGCCCCCCTTCAGGGATAATGCACCCCCTTTTCACCCCGGGAAATGCTTCATGTGGTTCAAGCACTTGCATCTTTATCGCCTGCACGATGCACCGACGCTGGATGCCGCCGCCCTCGAAGAGGCCCTGGCCGAGCACGCCGCGAGGCCGCTGGGCAGCCAGGATCCTCGCCGTCTGGGCTGGACCGCGCCCGCCGGTCGCGCCGGCACCGCGCGGCTGCACGAGCTCCAGGGCCAGCGACTGATCAGCGCCCTGCGACAGGAGCGACTGCTGCCATCCTCCGTGGTGCGTGAGGAGACCGAGGAGCGAAGCGCCGACGTCGAGGCACGTGAAGGACGCAAGCTGCCCCGGAAGGAAAAACTCGCCATCAAGGAGCAGGTGATCGAGGAGCTGTTGCCCCGTGCCTTCGTGCGTAGCCAGAAGATCGACCTCTGGTGGGACACCCGCCGCGGGCTGATCGGCGTCAACGCCAGTTCCCGCACCCGCGCCGAGGAACTGCTCGACCTGCTGCGCGAGACCCTGGGCAGCCTCAAGGTGACCCCGCTATCCAGTCAGAATCTGCCCATGCGCGCCATGACCCAGTGGCTGGTGGATCCCGCCTCGCGACCCACCGACCTGGTGCTGGGCGACCAGGTAGAGCTCAAGGCCAAGGGCGATGACGGCGTGCTGCGCGCCCGGCAGGTCGACCTCGACAGCGACGAGATCCAGCAGCTTCTGGAAGGCGGCCGCCAGGCCAGCAAGCTGGCGCTCGAGATCGAGGGACGACTAAGCTTCGTATTGCACGACGACTTGGCGCTGAAGTCGCTGCGCTTCGGCGATGCGCTGATCGACGAAGCTAACGCCTCGGACGATGACGACGATGCTCTGGTGCGTCTGGAGACAGACTTCGTGCTCATGGCCGAGGCCCTGGGCACCAATATCGAACGCCTGATTGCCTGGCTCGGCGGCGAGTCGGGCACTGCGACGGGCACTTCGACGGACATTACGAAGAGTGACGTGTGACTTCATGACCGACCAACACCCGGACGCCTTATCCGTCGATCCCTGGGCAGAGATCCGCCCCTACCTCGATCACGAGGTGGCCGAGGTTCTCGCACGCCTGGCCCAGGATCCGGAACTGCTCAGCGCCCTCACCCGCTTTCGGCTACCGCGACTGTCGCGGTTCATGCCACGCCTTTCCAGCACCCTGGCAAGCCTTGCCATTCGCCGCGAGGTTCGCGGCGTCGCTAGCGTGTACGACTTCCAGATGCGCATCGCCAGCTATATGGAACGCATGATCCGCACCTCCACCGACGACTTCCAGGTCAAGGGGCTCAACGCGCTGGATGCCGACACGGCCTATCTGTTCATCGGCAACCACCGAGACATCTCCCTGGACCCGGCATTCGTCAACTACTCACTCTATCTGGCCGGACGCGATACGGTGCGCATCGCCATCGGCGACAATCTGCTCAAGAAGCCCTACGTCACCGACCTCATGCGGCTCAACAAGAGCTTCATCGTGCCGCGCAGCGCCCGTGGCAAGCGCGCCATGCTGGCCGCCTATCTGCAGCTATCGAGCTATATTCGACACTCCATCAACGCCGACAATCATTCCATCTGGATGGCCCAGCGTGAGGGGCGCGCCAAGGATGGCATCGACCGCACCGACCCAGCGATCATCAAGATGATGACCATGGCACGACGTGCCGAACAGCGCGGCGTCGGGATCGGCGAGGCGATCGCCGAACTGCGCCTGGTGCCGGTATCGATCAGCTACGAATATGACCCCTGTGACGTGCAGAAGGCCCGCGAACTCCATGCCCTGCACACCAGCGGCAACTATGAGAAAGAGCAGTTCGAGGACATCCAGTCCATCGTCGCCGGCATTACCGGCCACAAGGGCCGTGTCCAGCTGACCTACGGCACGCCAATATCGGCCGATTTCGACAGCCCCGACGCCGTGGCCACCGAGATTGACCGCCAAGTGCTGGCCGGCTACCACCTCTTCCCCAGCCACTACCTGGCGCTGGAGGCGCTGGGTGACGCCCCCGAGCTGATCGATCACTCGAGCATCCGCGATGCCGACCGCGCCCGTTTCCAGGCGCGTCTGCAGCAGGTGCCCGCGGCGCTGCGCAACGTGTGGCTGGCCCAGTACGCCAACCCGGTGCGCAACAAGGCCGGCCGCATTGCCCCCTGACTGAGAGGACGCCATGGCACACGCCCACGGCCATCGACACCCCCAAGTGCCGCCCGATCAAGGGGCCCAGACCCGCGAGGCCCACAAGGCAACCCTGATCGGCGCGGTCATCGACTTCGTGGTGGGCGTCGCAAAGATGGTCGCCGGGTTCATGGTGGGCTCGGCGGCTCTGGTGGCCGACGGCATCCACTCCTTCTCGGATATCCTCACCGACGTCTTCGTCCTGGCCGCCACACACTTCGGCCGCCAGGCGCCTGACAGCAACCACCCCTACGGCCACGGTCGCATCGAAACCCTGGCCACCCTGTGGCTGGGCAGCGTGCTGATTTTCGTGGCCGGCGGCATCGCCTGGTCCAGCGTGATCCGACTGGTTGCCGGTGAGCCGATTCCCGCCCCGGGTATCTGGGCCATCGGTATCGCGGTGATCGCACTCCTCGCCAAGGAGTGGATTTACCGGTACACCATGCGCGTCGCCAAACGCGTCAACTCGCGGCTGCTGGAGGCCAATGCCTGGCACTCCCGCTCGGATGCGCTCTCCACCGTGGTGGTGCTGATTGGCCTTATCGCGGCCCAGTTCGGCGCCGGCTGGATGGATGCCGTGGCCGCCATCGTCGTGGGTCTGATGGTGGGACAGGTAGGCGGCCGACTGCTGTGGGAGTCGAGCCAGGAGCTGATCGACACTGCGTTACCCGAGCACGATCGAGGCGAGATGCAGGCCCTGGCCGAACGGATTCCAGGCGTACGCGGCGTCCACGACCTGCGCACCCGCACCCTGGGCAGCCAAGCGCTGCTGGACCTGCACATCGTCGTGCCCCCTCGAGTCACCGTCTCCGAGGCCCACGAGATCGGCAACGCCGTGACCCGACGTCTGCGCGAAGCCTTCCCCGTGCTTGCCGACGTGACCTTCCACATCGATCCTCAGGACGACGCCAACGAAACCGAGCACAGCCTGCGCCCCGGCCTGCCGCTGCGCGCCGACGTGGAGGACAGGCTCGACGAGACCTGGCGTGACGTGAACATATGGCACGCGCGAGTCGCCCTGGACCTGCACTACCTGGACGACCGGGTGGACGTCTCGATCTTCGTCAACGCCTTGCCTGAGGGCCAGAGCCTGGACCAGGCCGCCGATGAGCTGCGCGATGCCTGCCGCGACCTGGGCTGGATCGGGCGACTTCGTGTCTGGCTGGGCCCCGGCAAGGGATAAGCCCGCCGGCTCTCTGTATAAAAGAACTCCTCTACCCGGGGAATAGCCTCACAAGGCATTCGCATTAGGCCTCGCCTGCGCCTAGACTTTAGCCAACGCCGATCTATCCGAGCCCCGCCATGCCACCCTCCTCGCCCCGCCGCCTTGTGTCGCCGGGCCGCCGCCGTTTTTTGGCGGGGCTTGGCGCCCTGGTGCTGGCAACCGGGCTGGGGCTGCGTACGGGCCGCGTTGCCGCTAACTTTGACCCATCGCGGCTACGACAGAGCATGCAGCGCCTCTACGGCCAGCAGGGCCTTGCCGTACTGGACGCCTGGTTCGATCTGCTTGAACGCATGCGAAGCGCCCCGCTCCAGAGCCAGCTCCGCGAGGTCAACGACTTCTTCAACCGTCGTGTGCGCTGGGTCGATGACATCGACGTATGGGGCCAAGAGGATTTCTGGGCCACGCCGCTGGAGACCATGGGCCGCGGCCAGGGTGACTGCGAGGACTATTCCATCGCAAAGTACATCACCCTCAAGCAGCTCGGCGTTCCCGGTAGCCAGCTGCGCATGATCTACGTGCGAGCACGCATCGGCCGCAGCCAGATTACCCAGGCCCACATGGTGCTGGGATATTACGAGACGCCGGCGACAGAGCCGCTGATCCTGGACAACCTGGTGCCGTCGATTACGCCTGGCCGCCAGCGCACCGACCTCGACCCGCTGTTCAGTTTCAACAGCCAGGGGCTCTGGGCCGGGGGGGGCACCGAGTCACGGGCCGATCCGCTGGCGAGGCTGTCGCGGTGGCGAAGCGTGATTGATCGCATGCGCGAGCAGGGATTCATCTGATTCGGGCGATGGCCCGTGGGGAGCAAAACAACATGTCGCTTATCAAGCAGCTCTGGTTGACCATCGTGGTACTGCTGTTGTTAGCCTTTGGCGGCAGCCTGTTTATCGGCGTGACCAGCAGCCGCTTTTACATGCAGCAGGAAGTGCAGATCAAGAACGCCGATAATGCGAACGCTCTGGCGTTGACTCTGAGCCAGCTCGACAAGGACCCCGTCACCGTCGGCCTGCTCATCGCCGCCCAGTTCGACACCGGCCACTATCGGCTGATCGAACTGCGCGACCCCGAGGGCGAGGTAATCGATGTGCGCGAGAGCAGCGAGAGGGTAGCAGGCGCTCCCGGCTGGTTCGTCGACCTGGTTCGCTTTGAGGTGCCACCCGGGCGCGCGGTGGTTCAGGATGGCTGGAGCCAATACGGCACCTTGAGCGTTGCCACCCACCATAACTTCGCCTACCAGTCGCTGTGGCGCAGCACCTTGAAGCTCCTTGGCTGGTTCGCCCTGGCCGGTGTGATCAGCCTGGCGTTCGCTGCCTGGGTCGTGCGTACCATTCGCCGCCCGCTGAGTGCCGTCGTCGCCCAGGCGCGTGATATCGGCAACCGCCGCTTCACCACCTCCCCCGAACCGCGGACGCGAGAACTCAGGGATGTCGTTCAGGCCATGAACCAGCTCTCCGGCAGCGTTCACGATATGCTTGGCCTCGAGAGTGAACGAATCGATATGCTCCGGCAGCGCCTGCAGCATGACACCGTCACCGGCGTGCTCAACCGTCAGGCTTTCCTTGGCCAGCTGGATATCATGCGGCAAAGCAGTGGCTCCCGAGCCAGCGGCACCTTTGCGATGGTCCGGCTGGCCAGACTTGGCGTAGTCAGTGAAAGGCTGGGGCATGCCGACACCGACCGCCTTCTCAGAACTCTCGGCCAGGAGCTGGAACAGCTCGGCACGTTGAGGGGAGGGGGTATCGCCGGGCGCCTTGGCGGCGGTGACTTCGCCCTGCTGGTGCCGGGCCACGTCGACCTACAGGGTATCGGCCATGAACTGACTCAGCGACTGGATGCGCTTCAGAAGAAGGAGAAGCGCGTCGCCCTCGGCCTGCCCTCCTCGCTGATCGCTTACTCCCAGGAGGATCAGCCCGCAGCCCTATTGGCCAGCCTTGACGGCGCGCTCGCTACCGCCGAGAACCGCGGTGACCTGGCTCAGCTGATCGCCGAAGGGTCACAGCGTCTGCCGCTCTTCAACAGCCACGCCGACTGGCGAAAGGCCCTGCAGGAGGCGCTGCAGAGTGGCGTGTACCTGGGCCGCTTCCCGGTTCTGGACGCTGAGGGCAAGCTGCTTCACATGGAGTGCCCTTCGCGGCTTCGCCTCAAGGGCGAATGGCGTCCTGCCGGCGTCTTTATGCCGTGGATCTCACGCCTGGAGTTGGATACCGCTCTGGACATGGCCGTGGCTCGAGAAACCATCAAGGAGATATCACGCCATGGCAAGCCATTGGGCATCAATCTCTCGCCCGCCTCGGTGCACAACGCCCGCTTCGTGCTCGACCTGCGCAACCTGATCACTTCCAATCGGGACGCCGCGACCAAACTCTGGCTGGAAGTGCCTGAATCCATGGTGATTCATGATCTGGAGAGTTTCCGTAGCCTCTGCCGCGAGTTGCAGCCCTTCGGCTGCCACCTTGGGGTGGAGCATGTCGGTCGCGAATTCCGCCGCATCTCGGATCTCCAGGATCTGGGACTCAGCTACCTCAAGATCGACGCCTCCCTGGTCAAGTCAGTCGACCGAAGCCCGGAACAGCAGACCATCCTGCGCGGCATGGCGACGCTGTGCCACTCCATCGGCATCCTCGCCATCGCCGAGGGAGTCGACAGCCTCCAGGAGTCCGAACTGCTCTATGAACTGGGGATGGACGGCGTGACTGGCCCCGGTGTTCGTCAACACGACAAGCCCGCATGAAAGCGGGCAATAGCCCCCTTGCGATAGCCAAGCAGGGGGCGCGGTTCTGCGTTTCAATTTCACTCTCTAGACATTGACCAACCGAGTTTCGGGATGATTGATTTTTTTTACTCGATAATCGATTCCGCTGAAATCGATAAACTGATCGAGTGATCTCTCTGTTCCGAGACCCAAACGCCCATTGACTCCCTCGCGTTCAATCAGGTCTGTCAGCCGTTCCTCGGAAACTTTTTTCCGCTCCACCCATTTGACTCTTCTCACCTGCTCGAGGTCACTCCTCCAATGATGGGCATCATGCTTGACCCCGCTCTGCTTGTAGAGATGCAGGAGGGGTATATGATCGTGCCGCGGATGAAAGATATCCCAACCCTTGGTATAGGCTCGCAATGCAAGCCCCTGTTCTTCACCGTGAAAATAGAACCAGGGATCGTAGGGAACCTCATCGACGAAACTGCCGAGCGTGAAGATAAAGCCGCCTGCCAGGTGGAATCCAGTTATATAATCTCCACCCTTCTCATGGAAGACCTTGAACTTGAGCTCGTAGGAGTCAGAGCTGGAGAACCCCTCCTCCTTGGGCCTCAATGCATAGAGGTAACTGCTGGGAACAAGTTTCTCGAAGGGGTTGCCCTCCTCGTCGAACTCGAAGGGCGGAGGGTAGGTGCTGATGATCGGCTTGCAGCTGAGTTTCCCCAACTTTTCCATCTGCTCGAAGAGAAACTTGTCCCAGTCTTTCTTGAACATCGTATGGGAGTCGATCTGGAAATAGAAATCTTCACCATCAAAGAGGGAGCCAATGACGCTTCTCGCCCAGCACACCCCCTTGGAGTGCATCGGATGGATATGCAGATAACGCACCCTGTCACCCCATTGAAAGCGCTCAATCGAACCGTTGATGCTCTCGAATGACTGATCGAAAACCCCGACATTGATATCGAGATCACCGCTCGCCGTGTCAAAGAGGCTCTCCAGGGTGAACAGCAAGTTGCTGTCGCAAAATGAAGCAATACTGACGAAGATAGCGTTTCTTTTTCCCAAGGCCACAGCACTCCTACACTCTAATAACTTCCATTGGTAAAGCTAGATGATCCCGCTCTCTTCATCTTCATTGCCCACCAGACTCAAACCATTGAGACGGCGACGCAGCGACTGACGCTCCATGACCTTCTGCTGCGCAGGCTCGGGCAGCTCGGTGAAACTGATCAACCCCTTGTCCATCAGCACCTCGATCACGTCCTCCAGCACCCGCACGAAGGCCAGATCCGAGGCCTGGAAATGCGCCGCCCCCGGCGAAGACTCCGCCTCCATCAGAAACGATAGCACCTCGGGATTCTCGGCCGACAGGTATTCCTGACACTCCGGCGTTTCCTCTCGACTGACCAGCTCGATGCGGCCATCGTCGTCGCGTTTGATGTACATGGGGCTCACTCCAGCAATTGACACATGGATCTTAGCAAAAAGCCCCGCCCGGCGAACCGGGCGGGGCGTAACCTTTTATCCTAGCGTATTATCATCATTCGATAGAATTGTTGGAAGTATCCAGATCCTCAAAGGACGTAGCACCAGTCGCCGGTACATCAGCCTGCTCCCCGGAATACGACGCATCAGCTTTCGCATGAGAAGACGAACCGTCTCCCTGGAAAAGGTCTTCGTCAGCTTCTTCCGAAAAAACTTCGCTAGCAGTGATGGCGAAGCTAGCATCCTCAGCGATGGTCACACTCCCATCCGTCCAATTCACCTGGGATTGACCGAACACAATCACGTCGCCGTCAGCGTCGGTACGGGCTTCGCTTTCCGAACCGTAGTTGAGCTCAATGCTCTCCACACCCAACTCGCCAAGCGACACCAACTCGCCTGCGTCGGTCTTACCATCCGAGTTGGCATCCTGCCATACTGCAAACTGACTCCAAGCCTCGTCGCCGGGATCAAGCATACCGTTGTTGTTGGTATCAAAGACTTCCCTAACCGCCTCCATGTCAGTTTTGGCAGTCTCGGACCACTCGGTAAAGACGTACTCGCGCGTCTCATCCACGGTGCCGGAGTTATTGGCATCAATGACCAGCAGACCATCGTCGGCGCCGACCCAGGCCGTGTTGACGGACTCACCGGTGGAGTCGTCTGCGAACATCACGCCTGCATCGAGGGAAAGGTATTCGACACCGTCGCCGTCGAGATCGAGAGCGATGGGTGCGGCGTTGGCGTCAGAAGGTTCAATTGTTACATCAATCGAGCCATTCGCGGCATCACCATCTCCATCAATCAAAGTTGTATCGAATGTTAGCGGAATATCGCTTCCAGCCGAGATGATAGAGTAGCCAAAATTACCAATATCGTAGTTGTCACCAGGAATGCTTGCTAAATTCTCTATCTCCAATCGGTTAAACCCATTACTCACACCAACAGTCACCACATCCAGAGTAGTCAAACCGGTAATAGTAAAACCTCCAGATCCATCGTCTATTAAACTGCCAGGATCGACAGACTGACCATTAACGCTGATTGAGTCAATTTGCTCCTGAGTAATGCCGTTAGAATCCCAAAGAGCCGTGGAGTGGTCAGCTTGATTGGTACCAGCAACATCTGTGTTTACTGATGTTGCGGCACGTACCGTAACCGCACCACTACCAGAAACAGTGAAGGAGAATTGTGCCAGTTCGTATCTATCACTATAGTTGTAGAAATCCTGACCTCCCTGCTTACCAATCGTAAGATCTGTAACGAAATCTATAGCTAATATATCACCGTCATTCAATGTTTGGCCGGTTCCAACACCCACAGATCCATCTGATAACGGTGCTGATTGACTTGAATTAACGGTGCTAAAGTTTCCATTTGACTTGCTTGAAAAAAGCAAATCAAAATCGTCGGTGGGCGTATCCGATCTTAGAAATGCTGGATTACCTGAGTTAACACCAGCCAAATTAATTGACGTGATGCCAGAACCATCATCGATAGTTCCAAGCAGATTGAATGTGTAAGTAACATCATCTGGATTTAAGCTAAGTTTAAACACATCACCAGAATTAGTGGAGCCTGTAAGCAGACTTGTACCAAATCCACTTAGAGTTATTGATTCTCCACCAGAGGTAAGTGCCATTTCTGGATTTTCTTCTGTATAGGAAACTCCATTATAGGTAACACCATCGATGGTAATCGACTTCGTACCATCAGCACCCGGCAATGTATTTAGATCACCTGTTATATCTTCGCCCCCAAGATTAGTTATCTGTTTAATATCTGGAGTGTAGTCGAGCGGCACGTCATCCCGCACGCGGGCGTTGAGATCTACGCTGGCGGCATCGCCATCCCCGTCGTAACCGGTGAAGGTGATCGTCGGCAGCGACAGCCAGTTCTCGCCTTCGCCTTCCGCGTGGTTCATCGCTCCGGTGACGGTCAGCGTGTAGTTGCCGCTGGCATCAAAGG
>NZ_JBHRSQ010000015.1:0-73980 GCF_042643535.1 Halomonas tibetensis | reverse complement strand
GGGCGCTTCCAGGCCCAGGCCGAGGGTCAGAATCTGGGTGCCGTCCATGCCATGCCTCCTGTCATCGTGGAGGCTCTATCGTGGCTCAACGACGGGGGCGAATTCCACACCCGACGACGAAGAGCCGGTTTTTTTGCGTCTGATGACACGTCATCGGTTACCTCTCGTTTCAAGTTCAGCGGTCCCCGCTACCAAACACAGAAAAGCCAGAACCTAAAGGTTCTGGCTTTTTTCACCCGATGTTTGTACCCGATGACCCGTCAGCTTTCATTGGCGCAAGCTGCTAATAAGCAACGAACGTTAGAGCATCAACCTTACACCTGCCACGACACCGGTATCTTCGGTGGCATTACCGCCTGCACGCGAGAAGTCGGCGGTATCGCCGTACTGCTTTTCCCAATAGGCACCGACGTAGGGCGCGAAGCGGCGTGTCACCCCGTACCCCAACCGCATACCAATTCGCACCGAATTGAGGCCCTCACCAACGCCGAACCCCTCGACTTCGCTGGCAGCGAGGGTAATTTCCGTTCGTGGCTGCAAATAGAGCCGTTGTGTCAGGCGCAGGTCGTATTCGCCCTCGACGCTCGCCGAGACATCACCCTCGTCACTGACCTGTAGGGCTACATCGGTCTCGATGCCATAGGGCATGACCCCTTGCAGGCCTATTACGCCGTAGGTTCGCTCGGCATGGTCGTCCGAGAAAACGCCGCCCTGGTAACCGATGCCGCCCTGCAGTTCCCAAAAGTCAGCGACGAGCCGGCTGTAGAGCAGCTCCAGCGACTCGAACTCCGCATCCTCGCCGTCGCCCTGGACGTTCTCCCCTTCTGACTTCAGGTAGACACGATTGATATCACCGCCATACCAGGCCTGGAAGTCCCACACCAGGGCCTCGTCGCCCTTGTCGGGCACGGCGTACTCGAGCCGGTCGAACAGTGCCATGGCCATGTTGTGTTCCACGACCGGTGACGGCCAACTGCCCGGGGCATCATAGCCATCCTCCGCCTGGGCAACGGACAGCGTTGTCGCGGCCAGCAGGACACCGGTGGCGATCACTGGGATTTTGGTCAACATGCCTTCTCCTTACGAAACCTTGACGACACGAAACATGCCGGCATCCATGTGGTAGAGCAGGTGGCAGTGGAATGCCCAGCTGCCTTCCGCGTCGGCGGTGATCAGTGCCGAGACGCGCTCACCGGGTTTGACGTTCAGGGTGTGCTTGCGCGGGATCAGCTCGCCCTGGCCGTTCTCGAGTTCCATCCACATGCCGTGGAGGTGGATGGGGTGCTCCATCATGGTGTCGTTGATCAGGATCAGGCGCAGTCGCTCGTTCTTGTCGAAATGAATGGGACCCGTCACCTCGCTGAATTTCTTACCATCGAAGGACCACATGTAGCGTTCCATGTTGCCGGTGAGGTGCAATTCCAGCTCTCGTCCCGGTTCACGTCGGTCCGCCCAGGGCGTAAATGCCTTGAGGTCGCGGTAGACCAGCATCCGGCGCTCGTCGGGATCAATACCAATGCCGGCCTGATCGTAGCGAGAGCCTGGCTGCGCAGCGCCTGCCGCCAGCATGCCGTTGGCATTCATTTTGGTCTGCTCGCCCGACATGCCCTGCATACTGGAGTGATCCATACCCTCCATGCTGGTATCACCCATTCCCTGCATATTGGAGTGGTCCATACCCTCCATGCTGGTATCACCCATTCCCTGCATATTGGAGTGGTCCATCCCCGCCATGCCATGAGCCCCCATGGCCTCCATGCCCCGATCAGCGATCTGGCGCCTCCCGGGGATTTCCGCGCCCATCCCCTCGCGGGGCGCGAGAGTGGCTCGGGCGTAGCCGCTGCGATCCATGGCTTCGGCGAAAATGGTGTAGGCAGCGTCATCCTCGGGAGCGACCAGGACGTCATAGGTCTCGGCCACCCCGATGCGGAACTCATCAACGGGAACCGGCTGCACCGGTTGACCATCAGCCGCCACCACAGTCATTTTCAGCCCGGGAATACGCACGTCGAAGTAGGACATGGCCGAGCCGTTGATCACCCTTAGGCGAACACGTTCACCGGCCTTGAACAGGGCCGTCCAGTTCTCCTCAGGCGAGTGGCCATTGAGCAGGTAGGTATAGGTGCTGCCGGTTACGTCGGCGATATCACGCGAGCTCATGCGCATTTTCGCCCACATGCTGCGCATCTCGGCCGTCGGGGAAAATCCCTTCTCGCGCACATCGGCGAAGAAGTCGGCGATGGTGCGCTCCTGGAAGTTGTAGTAACCCTCGGCGGTCTTCAAGTTGCTGAAGACCGACGTCGGCTCCTCGAAGGTCCAGTCGGTGAGCAGCAGCACATGCTCACGGTCATAGCGGAAAGGCTCACGTTCGGCAGCATCGATGATCAGCGGCCCGGCATGGCCAAGCTGCTCCTGCAGTCCGGAGTGACTGTGATACCAGTAGGTACCGTTCTGGCGAACAGGGAATCGATAGGTGAAACTCTCGCCGGGTTCGATACCGGCGAAGCTTACCCCGGGCACGCCGTCCATCCCCGGCGGCAGGATCAGTCCGTGCCAGTGGATTGATGTCGGTTCATCCATCAAATTGGTGACTTTGAGGACGGCATTTTGGCCTTCCTTGAGCCGAATCAGCGGCCCGGGGCTGGTACCGTTGATGCTGATCGGACGGGCTTCCTCGCCGGCAATCGGAATCGACTCACGACGGATGGCAAGCGCCACTTCGGGACCTTCCTCAACACCCTTGGCATAAACGTTGGTCTGTCCCCAGGGACTTGCCCAGCTGGGCCGCAAGCCAAGGGCTGCCGCCGACCCCAGCCCCAGTGCCGCACCGCCTTTCAGGATCTGACGGCGTGACAGTGGATGCGTGATGACTCTGGATCTTGCCATGTGTGCCTTCCCTGCAATGTCTTGGGAAGGCCATACTGACGGGGGAAGCTGAATCACTACTGAAAAAAGGGCAGTTATCGAAAATATTCCTTCAAGGGAATCGTCAGTTCGATTTTCAGGCCACCCAGAGAACTGATGTCGAACCTTACCTGCCCGGAATACCGGGGAATGAGTTGCTTCAGTATCGACAAGCCCAGTCCGTATCCGGGCTGACGTTCGTCAAGGCGAATGCCTCGCTGGCCAAGGCGAGAAAGCTCTTCTGGTTCAACCCCGGGTCCATCGTCCTCGATGGTGACCTTGAGGACATCATTCACCGTCACTCGGCAGATCACCTCGCTGGCCGCCCATTTTCCCGCATTGTCGAGTACGATGCCGAGCATCTCGGAGAGATCCTGAGACTCGATCGGGACGCGTCGACCCCTCTCTTCTGGTAGGGCCAGATGGAATCGCTTGTCCGGATACATCCCGCGAAACATCTCCATCAACCGAGAGCAATCGCGATGCAGATCAGACATACGCCCAGCGTGGGGGCCGGCGATACGCGAGCGCCTGAGCTCGACATCCAGTTGGGCGTGAATCTCTTCAAGACGCTTCACTAACTTCTCGCGACGAGCCTCATCGATGGGGCGCGAGCCTCGCAGCACTTGGGTCACCGCCGCGAGCGGCGTCTTGAGAGCGTGAGACAGGTTCGCCACCGAGTCGCGGGAGCGTTGCAGGCGACTGTCTATCTCATTCATGAAGCGGTTGAGTTGAACGACCAGACTGTCCAGCTCGGGCGGCACATCCAGAGACAACCGCTCACGCTCACCGGCCTGAAGCTGACCCAGCTGGTCGCGGAGCCGGGAAAGAGGGACCAGTCCGCGGTTGACCGCCAGCAAGTTCAAGGTGACCAATAGCATCAGAAGCCCAGCGGCAATACCGGCGACCCACCAGTGCAGTCGCTGCAACCCCGCTTCCACCTGGGAAAAGTCCTCACCCACCAGCAATGCACCGGGTTCCCCGTCCAACATGAAGTGCCGTCGGTAGACGAGAAGATGTCGCTCGCCCTCCTTCACCTCGAAGAGAGCGCTGTCTGATTCCTCGAGCAGGGGAGCCAGGGCATCCTGCCAACGAGGGTCCGACGCAGTAGTGTCGCCACCGAGACGTAGCACGTAGAGATGGTGGAAAATCTGGTAGGCCCGACTCGCCGAGTCCAGTGCCAGTGGAATAGAGAGTCGGTTCTGCTGCAACTGCTCGATCGCATGATCGGCTTCCCGCTCGAGGCGCTCCCCAAGGAAGTCGCGGGCCAGATCCTGCAACAGGATGCCATGCAGGAGCCAGGCAGCCCCCATCACCAGCAAGGCAATGCCGGATAGCCAGGTCAGCAGCCTGAAGCGCAAGCTGCGTCGGTCAATGTGAAGCGAAGACATACCCTTGCCCGCGCCGCGTCTGGATAATCGACTTGCCAAGATGGCGCCGCAAGCGACCAATGTAGACCTCCACCAGGTTCGGCGCTGCTGCATCTTGGTCCAGGGCATAGAGCTGATCGATGAGTTTCTCCTTCGAGTGGACACGATCGGGATGGTGCATGAAGTAGCGCAGCAATCGAAACTCGGTACCCGTCAGCGGTTGCCAAGAATTCCCATCGATACTGACACACTGATTGGCTTCATCGAGGCTAACCCCGTTGATTGAAAGTTCCTGGGACATGCTACCGGATCGACGACGCAGCAGCGCCTTGAGTCGTGCGAGAAGCTCACCCTCATGGAAGGGCTTGGTGAGGTAGTCATCCGCACCACTCTCCAGGCCAACAATCTTGTCTGCCCAGGTATCACGAGCGGTCAGGATCAGCACCGGCAGGTCTTGACCATCCTTGCGCCACTTCTTGAGCACATCCAGACCGGAACCGTCCGGAAGGCCAAGATCAAGGATCGCCAGCTCATAGTGCTCAGTTGCCATGAGCGACCTGGCCACGCTCAATGATGTGGCCAGGTCGACACGGTAACCGTTGTCTTTCAGGCTCTCGGCCAAACTCTCCGCGAGCAGATCGTCATCTTCGATGAACAACAGTTTCATGCGGGTGAATCATCCCTTGAGATCGATGTTTCCGGACATGCCTGCCTCGTAGTGGCCCGGAATGTTGCAGGCGTACTCCAGGCCGCGGACGTTCCGAGGGGCCGTCCAGACAAGTTCTGCCGTCTCACCCGGTGCGATAGTTACAGATGGCATGTTACCGCCATGCTCTCCCTCGGCCATTACATGACCGCCATGACCGCCATGCCCACCGTTACCATGACTGCCGCTCATTTCCTGCATCATCTTGCGATGCGTTTCCTGAGCCTCTGTATCACCAATGACGAACTCATGTTCAATATTTCCGGTATTGACGATCTCGAACTTGATGGTGTCGCCTGGCGAAATGTCGAGATTCTCGGAGCCGAACCACATGTCGCCCGCCTCGAGCCGAATGGTGCGATTAATGTCGGCATCGCCCACCGCCGCTTGAGAGCTGCCGTGCTCACCAGCAGCGAAGGCAGTCATCGTGGTCAGGCCCAGCGCCAGGGCCAGCAATGTCTTGCGCATGATATTACCTCTTTGAATTGAGTCAGCGGAGCTCGTTTGTAACGCATAAACCTGAAGACAGGCTGAACTCAGCAAAAAATACTCTTCCAATCTCAAGGAGTCGCGGCGCAAGGTCGAGTATCTGGCCGTCCACCATGCGGGGACGAGCGACTGGTCCAGGACCCTAGCCGCATTGGTCGACCAGCGCATCGTCGAGGGGCTGCACCAGCCGGCGGTAGTTCAGCAGCTTTCCCTTTTCTTGCCCGCTACTATCGGCTGGGCCTGCTGCCCGGAGGGCGGCCAGGATGCATTGGAGCTGACCGCCGTCCCAAAAAAGTTGACCGCCCGGCAAATAAGTAAAACATGGAATTAACGTCTCGCCGTTTTATGTTATTTCCCCGGCGACTTCAGCCCAAACATGCAAGAAATCACGGACAATGTTTTTGGCTAAAAAATCCTGACAACTTCATAATAATCAGCTATATAGCCATAAATAAAATCAGCCGCCTCACATAATTTGAAAACTTGGACCTAATATGCTTGTGAAAAGCCCACCCTTCCGTCAGCATAGGGTCAGGCCTGATCACTTAAGAGTGAACAAGCCACGAAACTTGGGTCGCTGACCCAGCTTTCGAAAGAAAAAGGCAAACCCGTCGAAAGGCGGGGACGCAAAGTCACCGGTCTAATGGGCACAACAGCCCTATGACAGCGGGACCGCCTACATCTCCTTTGGGTCCGAGCACGCTTTTCTCATGCCCGACCCCCATCGCAGTGTTAACGGTTCCCCTAACTGGTTTCAAATCAAACGATTGTCGACGGGAAACCACCGCGGCAATGGCTTACAGGGGATTGAAAATGAACTCATCTGCCTTCATTCGCAAGAATTTCCGCCTTACCGTGCTGGCGTCCGTCGTCGCGCTTGGGGCGTTCGGGGCATCCAACAGCTTTGCTGCGGCGGCGACAACCTCGGCGTCGAGCACCGTCATCGAGCCCATAGCTATTGCCCTGGGGACTGATCTCAATTTTGGGAGGTTCGCCCCCGGCGCCGGTGGCAGCGTGACGGTCTCCACTAGCGGTGCACGAACCGGGTCGAACGTCATTCTGTCAAGCGTCGACGTCGGGACCGTGTCCGCCGCCCGGTTCGACGTAACTGGTGATAATAACGCCACCTATAGTATTACTTGGGATGCCGCTGCTGAACTGAGCGACTCAGTAGAAGCAGGGGGGAACACGATGGCGTTGGCAATATTCAGTGATCTTACCGCCGGCAACGCCATCACGGGTGAAGTGACGGCAGGTACCCTCGGCACCGGGGGTACCCAATCTATCTACCTAGGCGGCACGCTGACGGTAGCTGGAACTCAGACAGCCGGGACCTATAGCGGCGATGTGACGGCAACGGTAGAGTACAACTAACCGTTCACTGGCATATCGAGCCGGGCGCTAGTCCGGCGAAGACCAGGGTGGAGTAATGAAAGGACCTTTCAGAGGCTCCACCTTGATTTGGCGCTGAGCGACGTCAGCGTTACTTTCCTCTATGAATACTCTCTTCCCTGAAGCAAATATCCCCCGGAAAAGCCGGGGGATTACTTTTTTTATTTATTTATAGAATAAAAGCAGGTACTGCACTTATTTCATTAATTCAGGTCTATAACTAAATAGACCATTATTATCAGAATCCAGGGATACTGCGATGAAACATAAATGGGCAGCGATCACGGCTGGCGCCTTATTGGCCACTCTCGTGGCTTCCCATGGCTGGGCCCAGGAGATCGCGATCCAGAATACCCGGGGATTGTCGTTCGGTAGCTTCGTGGCCGGCAGTGGCGGCTCGGTCGCGGTCAGCCCCAGCGGCCTGCGCAGTGCCGGCGGCGATGTGCTGTTGATCCGCTCGGGCGAGGGCATTGCCGCCGAGTTTACGGTCACGGGCGATACCCAGGCGACCTATACGATCCAGTTGCCCGGCGATGATTTCGTGACGCTCACGGGCCCGGGCAGCGATATGGTCATCAACGCCTTTACCAGTGCCCCTTCCGGGGCCGGCGGCCAGCTGAGCGCGGGTGGCTCCCAGGCCCTGACGGTCGGGGGAACACTCAATGTCGGTAACGCACAGACACCGGGTGATTACGCCGGCAGCTTCAGCGTGATCGTCAACTACAACTGATGCGTCTTTAACTGATGCCTCTCTAGCGCCGCGCTGTCTTTCCGCGCGCCCTCCGCTACCCACGAAACAAACGAACAATGGATTCCACCATGCTCCCCAAGACCTTGACCCCTGAATTCAATCAAAAAACGCGTGGCACGACGTTGCTCTTCCGCTTGACCCTGTGCGCCCTGCTGCTCGTGTTGCCGGCGAGCCATGCACTGGCGCAGTTGATGCTTTACCCGACCCGCGTCGTCTTCGAGGGCAACCAGCGCTCGGCCCAGCTGGAGCTGATCAACAATGGCACTGAAACTGCTACCTATCGCATCTCCCTGGTCAACCGCCGCATGAGTGACACCGGTGAATTCTCCGACATCACCGCGCCTCTCCCGGGTGAACAGTTTGCCGATGCTCTGCTGCAATACTCGCCGCGCCAGGTGACCCTCGAGCCGGGTGCCGGTCAAGCGGTTCGTATCATGGTACGCAAGCCAGGCGATCTGGCGACCGGCGAATATCGTTCGCACCTGCTGTTCGCGCAACAGCCAGATGCCAGTGGAAGTCGGAGCATCGAATCTGGCTCTGCCGCCGATGGCGAGATAGGCGTCCAGTTGACGGCGCTGGTCGGCGCCTCCGTTCCGGTGATCGTGCGTCATGGCGCGACAGACGCCAATGTGGCCTTGACCCAGCTCGAGCTTCAGCGCGCCCCGAGCGGAGCGCCGCTGCTGGCCCTTCAGATGCAGCGTAACGGTACCCAGTCGGTCTACGGTGATCTGACCGTCAGCTTTACCCCGCGAAGCGGCGCCGAGCAGGTCATCGGCCGCGCCAACGGGGTGGCGGTCTATACGCCCAACCCCCTGCGCAACGCACGCATTGCACTGCAACCGCCGAGTGGCCTGAGTCTCAGCAACGGCACCCTGCGCGTCACCTACCGCGAACAGGCAGAAGACGGTGGCGAGTTGCTGGCCGAGGCGGCGTTATCGCTATAGCCTCCTGGCGCCATGCCGCACGAAAATGACATCCGCTAGCGCCCACCGAGCCAGTCCGTTGGCCGTGCTGGCGTCTAGGCTGGTGTTGTTGTTAGTGCTGCTGGCCTGCGTGCTGGTCTTCGCCCCGGGCCTATCTGCACAAGAATCGGCCCAGGAATCGGCACAAGAATCGGCCCAGGAACCGGCCGCAGAACCGACCACAGAACCGGAGCTGCTGATCCTGGAAGTGCGCCTGGACCAGTCGGTACTGTCAGGTGCCATTCCTGCCTATGAGGTGGGTGAGCATACTCTGCTGCCACTGGGCGAGCTGGCAAGATTGCTGACCATTGCCATCCAGACTCAGCCAGGAAAAGGCGTCGCCAGCGGTTTTATCCTCAGTGAAGATCGCGGGTTCAGCCTGAACCTGGACAGCGCCAGCGTTACCCTGGCCGGGGATACCAAAAGCTTCGATCCAGCGCTGGTGCTGGCGGAGCCGGATGATATCTATGTCGCGGTGTCCCTGCTCGAAGATTGGCTTCCGCTGTCACTCGAGATCGACCGTGCCGGTCTCTTCCTGCGCGCTCATGCCCTCGAGGCATTGCCCCTGCAGGCCCGCCTGGCTCGCGAGGGCCTCGGGGCTCGTGCCGGAACGCCGGGTGGCTATGAGGATCCCGGCTATCCCCACCACGAGCAGCCGTACCGGCTGTGGAGCATGCCGTTCATCGATCAGACGTTGACCACCGACCTGCAGCGCAACAATGGCCGTACCCAGGGCGACGCGACCTATACCGCTTTCCTCACCGGGGATTTCTTAGGCATGGAATCCTCTCTCTATTTTTCCAGCGGCCTAAAGGACCCTTCGCCTGAAGTACGTGCCACATTCGGGCGCCACGACCCAGGCGGCAACCTGCTGGGCCCGCTGCAAGCGACCTCTTTTCAATTCGGCAGCCTCTCGACCCCCAGCGTCGAGAATATCTCCCGCGGTATCAGCGGCGAGGGAGTGACGTTGAGCAATCGCCCCCTGACACGGCCCACCAGCTTCGACCGCCAGACGTTCGAGGGCGACTTGCCGCCGGGATGGGACGTGGAGCTCTATTACAATGGTGCCCTGGTGGGTTTCACCCAGGCCGATGCCGATGGCCGCTATCGTTTCGAGGAGCAGCCCCTGAGCTATGGCCGCAATGACTTCCGGCTGGTGTTTCATGGCCCCCTAGGCGAGACACGGGTAGAGCCATACAGTTTTCCCCTGGATCAATCCATGGTGCTCCCCGGCGAGTTCCAGTACAGCGTGACCGAGCACCGGGACGACGACGGGCAATCTCGAACCGTCGCCCAGGTCGACCTGGGCCTGGCACGCGCGCTGACCGCCTCGGCCGGACTGATCCGGGCGCCGGTGGACGGAAACGAGGAGCTCTATTCCACCCTGGGAGTCCGCACCTTCTGGCAGTCGCTGAGTCTCGGCGGAAGCCTTGTCCAGGCCAAGGACGGTGGTTCGCTGGCCGAGCTCGATGTCCAGACGCGTATCGGCGGCGTGGCCGTGGACGCGAGTCGCCTTCTGCTGACCGATTTCACCAGCGAGGTCTTTTCTGCCAGCAGCGATCCCATTCTCACCCGTGATGCGCTTCGACTCACCGGCGCCCTTCCGCTGACGTCGCGCTCGCGCATGCCCGTCACCCTCGAGGCCACGCGGGACGAGCGGGAGTCCGGCAGGACCAGTACCGATGTCAGCGCCCGCGTTTCCGCTTATGTCTATCGCACCTCCCTCACCAACACCCTGCGCTGGCGTGCCTCCGATGACAGAGAGCACACCACCGGCAGCCTGCAGGTCAGCCGTCGCGTTCGCGATATGAGTTTGCGCGGCCAGATCGATTACCAGCTGGGCTCGGAGAGTGACCTCTCCTCGCTGGCGCTGTCTGCTGATAAGACGCTGGCAAACGGCTATCGCGGGACCCTGGGCATCGCCCACACCTTTGCCTCTCCCGAAACCCGTTATTCGGCGGGCTTTACCAAAAACCTGGGCCGCTTCGGGTTGGGCGTCAATGCCAGCTATGCAGACACCGGCGATATCGCTCTGGGGGCGCAATTGTTTATTGCCATGGGCCGGGATGACCGGCGCTCCGACTGGCGTTTCGATGCCAGGCCCATGGCGAACACCGGCGCCGCTTCCGTGCGCGTGTTCCTGGACGAGAATCACAATGGCGTAATGGACGCCGATGAGGAGCCGCTGGAGGGGGCTGGATTCACGGTCAACGGCGGCAGGCACCGAGCCCGCACGGATGCCGAGGGTATCGCCTACGTGGATCACCTGCCGGTGAAGCAGCATCTCGACATCGGGATAGACATCGCGACGCTGGCAGACCCGCAATGGGCGCCGGCGATGGAAGGCGTAAGGCTGGTGCCGCGCCCGGGCAGCGTGGCCAGCCTGGACTTCCCGGTGCGCATGACCACGGAAATCGATGGCACGGTCTACCTGCTGGAGGAGGGTGTCGAGCGCGGCATCGGGGATATAGCGCTGGAATTGCTCAACGAACGGCAAGAGGTAGTCGCCCGCGCAACAAGCAGCTGGGACGGTTTCTATATCGTGCCAGGCGTCATCGCCGGGGATTACCGGTTGAGAGTTTCACCGGAGCAACTACAACGCCTGAGCCTGACCAATAGCGGCACAATAGAGCTGAGCGTATCGGGCGATGGCACCTTCATCAGCGGCGTCAATATGACGGTGTCGCCCTCCATTCGGGCCGTGGGGCCGAAAGCCCCATGATGCGGGCCTTCAGCCAAACGGTGTCACAGCTTCTCTGCGGACGCCCTCCCCCTACCCACTGGTTGAGGATGTATTCTCGAGCTCAGTCGACCTGAAGGCCGAGGATTTCGCGCGCCTGATGCCAGGTGGCCACGGGACGCTCGTACTTCTCGCACAGGGCCACCGTGCGCTCGACCAGTGCCGCATTGGAGGGGGCCAGGGTGTCGCGATCAAGGCGCATGTTGTCCTCGAGGCCGGTGCGCGTATGGCCGCCGGCGGCGATGGACCACTCGTTGAGCACAATCTGATTGGAACCGATGCCGGCCCCGCACCACTGGGCATCCGGCGCCAGCCGCTTCAGAGTCTCGATATAGAAGTCGAAGGTCGGCTTATCCACCGGCATGGCGTTCTTCACGCCCATCACGAACTGCACATAGAGCGGTGCCTTGAGCTTGCCCTGCTGGGAGAGGGCTACCGCTTGATGGATATGCGACAGGTCGAAGGCCTCGATCTCGGGCTTGATGTCGTACTTGAGCATCTCCTCGGCGAGCCACTCCACCAGCTGCGGTGAATTCTCGTAGACCCGGTTGGGGAAGTTGTTGGAGCCCACCGAGAGGCTGGCCATATCAGGCTTGAGCGGCAGCATGCCGCCGCGCTCCTCCCCCGCGCCGGAGCGGCCGCCGGTGGAGAGCTGGATGATCATGCCCGGGCAGTGCTTCTTCAGACCTTCCATCAGCCGTCCGAACTTCTCCGGATCGGAACTGGGCGTCTGGTCCTCATTTCGCACGTGGCAATGGGCGATGGTGGCCCCGGCCTCGAAGGCCGCCTGGGTGCTCTCGACCTGCTCCTCGATGGTAATGGGAACCGCCGGATTGTTTTCCTTGCGCGGCAGACTGCCAGTGATGGCAACGCAGATGATGCAGGGGTTCGACATGTTGACCTCAGTTCACGCCATGGCGCGACAGATTGAGTAGTTTTAATTGATGGACCGAGATGAAAGTTCGCAAAGCGAACATAGATTTGCATTACGAACAATCTATGCCTATTTCTGGCTATCGTCAAACCCCTCGCCGGTGTGCGACCAAAAAATGCCGCATGGCGAACTAAGGTTCGCCATGCGGCTTCGTGATAGAGTGTTGAGTTGATGGAAAAATTCGAGGAGAGGATACCGATGCCACATGACGACAAGGATGATGCACTGGCATCCGATAACCGCGATTTCGTTACCGCTCTGGCCAGCGGGCTCGAGGTAATCCTGGCCTTCGACGAGGCGCACCCGCGCATGACGCTCAGCGAGGTGGCCGCGCGTACCGGCATGAACCGCGCCCGCGCCCGGCGTTTCCTGCTGACCTTGCATGCGCTTGGCTACGTGCGCAAACAGCAGCGCGTCTTCGAGCTGGCCCCCAAGGTGTTACAGCTGGGGTACGCCTTCCTCTCCGCCAACGACTACCGTAGCGTGATTCAGCAGGTCCTCGAGGAGATCACCAGCGAATCGGGGGAATCCTCCTCCCTGGGTGTGTTGGACGGCGACGAGGTCACCTACGTGGCGCGTTCCTCCTCACGCCACCGACTGATGGCCATCACCCTCTCGGTGGGGACGCGTCTTCCGGCGGCGCATACCTCCATGGGCCGCGTGCTGCTGGCACAGCTGCCCGATGACGAGCTGGATGCCTGGCTCGCACAGGTAGAGCTGAAGCAGCACACCGACAAGACCATCACCGACAAGACCAAGCTGCGTGAGTGCATCCTCGAGGTACGCCAACAGGGCTACGCCATCGCCGACCAGGAGCTAGACTCCGGCCTGCGCTCCATCGCAGTGCCGGCCTTCGATGCCAACGGCAAGCTGCTCGGCGCCATCAACATCAGCACCAACGCCGCACGGATCAGCCACGCCACCCTGATGGAGACCTACCTGCCCCTGCTGCAGGAAAAGGCCCGGATGATTCGCAGCAGCGTCAGCTGACCTTCAAGAGGCATCTGCCAGCAACAGCGAGAGCATCAGCGCCAGCCGCCTAAGCAGGATGTCCATCGCACCCCTCCCCTTGAATACGCCCGACATCACCCGCATCTCTTCTTGAAATCCACCCAGACTTGGACGCTTCCATCATGCCTATCGTCGATCCGCGCACCGGCGAGCCCCTCGCCCCCGACACGCCCGCTGGCGCCAACGGCACCGCCCCTGCTGCCGCTGCCACCGGCGAAGCACCCGAGGTGATCGTCGACGCCGACGCCAGTAATATCCAGCAGCTGCTGGAGCTCTCCATGGAGGTGCCGGTCCTGCTCGACTGCTGGACACCTCGGAGCGAACCCAGCAAGACGCTGACGCCGGTACTGGAAAAGCTCGCCCTCGCATACCAGGGCGCCTTTATCCTGGCCAAGCTCAATATCGACGAGAACCCGGAGATCGCTGCACAGCTCGGCGTGCGCTCGGCACCCGATGTGAAGTTGATCAGCCAGGGTGGACTGGTCGACCATTTCCAGGGCGCACTGCCCGAGAAGGAGGTGCGAGAGTGGCTGGGGCGTTACTTCCCAGCCCCCGAGGACGCGCCGATCAGCCCTGAGGAGCAGGCCGCCGAGGCGCTGGCCGCCGGCGACGCGGCCACCGCTCGCACCCTCTATGAAGAGCTCGTGCAGCAGAATCCCCAGCACTACCCCTACCAGGTGGCGCTAGCCCGAGCCCTGGTGGCCGAGGGCAACGCCGCCGACGCCCGCGCGCTACTCGACAACCTCCCCCCCGAGGAGCGCGATGCGCCCCCGGCTCGCGGCGTGCGCGCCAGCATCGAGTTTGGTGAGGAAGCCCCCAGCGCCGAGGCGCTTGCCGCCCTGGGCGAGCGCGACGACAGCGAGGCGCAGTACCTGCGTGCCCTGCGCCGGGTGGCCGACGGCGATTACGAGACGGGCCTCGGCGCCCTGCTGGCGCTGATGAAGGCCGACCGCGCCTACGGCGACGACGCGGCCCGCAAGGCCCTGCTGAGGGTCTTCGATGCCCTGGGCGCCGACCACCCGCTGACGGTCAGCTACCGCCGCAAGCTCTTCGCTCTGCTCTACTGAGGTCAGCCTGCCAGCACTTCGTCCAGGCGTGCCAGCGCCGCCTCCAGCTGAGTCGCGGTGGTGCCGAAGTTGAGCCGCGCCAGGCCCGGGGCGCCAAAATCGGCGCCGTCGGAAAGCGCCACCGCGGCGCGCTGTAGCAGCGTCTGCTGAGGGGAATCGACCCCTGCCAGGGCCGGAGACTGGCGCAGGTCTAGCCAGGCCAGATAGGTGGACTCCGGCGCGCTCATGACCACCCCCGGCCAGCGCGCCACCCGCTCGACAAGCGTCTGCCGATGGCCGCGCAGCACCTCCAGCAGTGCCTGTCGCCAGGGATCGCCTTCTGCGTAGGCCGCCTGGGCCGCGACCAGCCCCAGCACGTTGCCGTCGGGCGTCAGACCCTTGGCCGCGGTGGCGAAACGCCGACGAAGCGTTGGGTCGGAGATCACTGCGCAGGCAGTGGTCAGCCCCGCCAGGTTGAAGGTCTTGGAAGGCGCCCACAGCGTCAGGGTGCGCGCAGCAAGTGCCGGTAGCGCGGCCGCCAGCGGCACGTGCCGGGCACCCTCATCCAGCAGCAGGTCGCAGTGAAGCTCGTCGGAGACCACGATGAGATCGTGGCGCTCCACCAGCTCGGCCAGCCCTGCCAGTTTGTCACGGGTCCAGACCCGACCGGTAGGGTTGTGGGGGTGACACCAGAGCAGCAGCCGCGTGCGCGGGGTGATCGCCGCTTCCAGCGCCTCGAGATCGAGGCGCCAGGGGTCGCCCGGTGCGCTAGGCTCGGCCATGGCCGCCTGCTGGGGCATGCGTCCGGTGCGCTCGGCGACCCGCAGGAAGGGCGGGTAGATAGGTGTGATGGTAAGCACCCCGTCGCCCGGCTCGGTGAGCGCCAGGCTGGCCAGATGCAGCGCCGGCACCACGCCGGGCAGCCACAGCTGCCAATCGGGTTCAATGCACCACCCGTAGTGGCGCTCGCTCCAGGCGCAGAGCGTGTCCCGCAGTGAATCCGGCACCTGCCCATAGCCGAACACCCCGTGGTCAACGCGTGCGCGAAGCGCCTCCAGCACCGCCGGTGGCGAAACGAAGTCCATATCGGCCACCCAGAGCGGCAACACGTCGTCCCCATAGCGGTGCCACTTCTGGGACGGCCAGTGGGACTGACGACCACCTGCCGGATGCCGACGCTCCACGGGCGTGGCAAAATCAAATGCCATGTTTCACTCCTCTCGCTTCATGACGATGCAATGACCAGGACAATGCAATGACCAGAACGATGCCCCAGGACGGCTTTTATGCCAAGGTGCGTCGCGGGCTGCCCCCGCTGATCGGCCAATGGCAGGCCCTGGGCCAGGGCGATGCCGATCGCCTGGCGCTGATACTCGCCGAAACGGCACGTGTGGCCAAGCTGGGTCAGCCGGAGACGACCCCGAGCGGTGCCACCCTGGCGGCCTGGGCCGAGCCAGGGGCCGGTGACGAGATCCCGCTATGGGCGGCTCGCACCGCCGCCTTCCTGCTGGTACAGATGCCCGCTCGGCCGCTCCCGAAAAGCGACGACGAGTGCTGCGCCTGGGCCTACTGCTGGCTGCGCAATCGTGACTTCAGCGACCACGAGAGCGCCGAGGCCGCCCTGCCTGGCCACCTGCGCGGGCCGCTGGCCTTACCCCTCAAGGCAGCCTGGCTGGACCGCCAGGGCCTGCGGCTCATCTAGCGCCCCTGGCGTCGCTTGGGTGCCCGCTTGGGCTTGAAACCAGCGGGTTTGCCGGCCAGCCATTCGACGAAGGTACCGATCTCCGGGTGCGCCATCAGCGCCTCGCGACTGCGATAATGGTCGGCCAGTTCGCGTTCGGACAGCACCGCGTGGATATGCTTGTGGCAGGGATGGCATAGCCACAGGATGGCGGTCAGCCGCTCCACCCGCTCGAAGCGACGCCGATAGCGCGCCTTGCCGTGCAGCGAGCGCGGAATCAGATGATGACGGGTCAGCGGTGACTCGCGACCGCACAGCTCGCAGCCATCGGGACGCGGCGGCGGGGAAAAAACATGGCCGGTCATAGGGGCCTCCGGCAGCTGGACACTCCCTGAAAGGATAAGGAAAACGAGATGGAAGTTCCCCTGAGCTGGCAGTTGGCCAAGCTGGCGGTATCGATCGGTATGGTGCTGGGCCTCGGCGCCATCGCCGTACGCGTCAGCCCCCGGGTGGCCGGGCTGCTGGCCGGCTACCCGCTGGGCACCGCCATCGCGCTGTTTTTCATCGGCCTGGAGCTCTCCACAGGCTTCGCCGCCGAGAGTGCGGTGCACACCCTGGCCGGTTTTACGGCCACCCTGGCGCTGGGCGGCGGCTACCTTCTGGCCGGACGCCGTCCGGGCCTGCCGGGCGTGGCGGCCGGCACCGCAGCGGGCCTGGCCGCCTTCCTGGCGGTGAGCATGCTGCTCACCCGAGTAGAGTTCGACCGTCTCAGCGGTACGCTCACCACTCTGGCGGCCATCGCGCTGTTCAGCTGGCTCTACCGACGGGTGCCGGACAGTGCTGCACGCCCCTCAGGGCGATTCTCCTGGGCCGCACTGGGCGTGCGCGCCCTGCTCGCCGCCGCGATCATCTTTGCCATCACCGGCATGGCCCACTTCCTCCCAGCGGCCTGGGCCGGGGTGATGGCGGCCTTCCCGGTCACCATGTATCCCTTCCTGGTGATCCTGCACCTGACCCACGGTCCCGGTCCGGTCGCCACGGTGATCAAGCACTACCCGGCGGGGCTCGGCTCGCTGCTCAGCTACACCCTGTGCGTATCGCTGGCCTATCCCGTGCTGGGTCTCGGGCTCGGCACCCTGGCCGGCTTCGCCGTGGCCACCCTGTGGCTGCTGAGCTGGACCCGGCTTCAGGCGTGGCAACATGCCAGGCGCTCCCCCAGACTTGACCGAGCGCTTGCTTGGGGCAAAGCTGTCGTGCCCGTAGGAAATACAACAAGGAGCCCCTGCCATGTTTACCCGCACCATCGAGCCCGCTTTCTACGACACCGACGCCCTGGGTCATATCAATAACACCCGGCTGCCGGCCTGGTTTGAACTGGCCCGCAATGACATCTTCCGGCTCTTCACGCCGGATCTGGACCCCCGCAAGTGGCGGCTGATGCTGGCGCGTATCGAGGTGGTTTACTTTGGCGAACTGCAGTACGGCAGCGAGATCGAGATCCGCACCTATATTTCACGCCTGGGCAACAGCTCCTTTACGGTCTCCCAGGAGGCCTGGCAAGCTGGAAAGATGACCAATCTAGGCCGCACCGTTATGTTGCAATTCGATCACCAGGCCAAGAAATCGATCCCCATCGACGGAGAGCTGCGCGAGGCATTGGAAGCCCACGTTCAGGAGGAGCCGGTCACCGCATGACCCCCGCCGTGAAGCAGCTGGAAACGGCCGGAGTTGCTTTCCGCCTGGCCGAGTATGAGCACGATCCGCGCACGCCCGCCTATGGTGAGGAAGCGGCTCGGGCGCTGGGCCTCTCGCCCCATGAGGTCTTCAAGACTCTGCTCGCCAAGCTGGATGACGGCCGGCTGGCGGTGGCCATGGTGCCGGTCTCGCACCGGTTGGACCTCAAGGCGTTGGCCCGCGCCGCCGGGGCCCGCAGGGCCGCCATGGCCGAGGCCGAAGAGGCTCAGCGAGCCACGGGCTACGTGCTGGGAGGCATCAGCCCACTGGGCCAGAAGCGTCGGCTGCCAACCCTTCTGGACGAGAGTGCCCAAGGGTTGCCGACGATTCACGTCAGCGGCGGCCGCCGCGGACTGGAGATCTGTCTGGCCCCCACCGATCTGATGCGCCTCCTCGACGCGAAGCTTTTCCCGCTCGCCAGGCAATGAGCCCGCGAGCCAAATGGCGCCCCGCGCTGTCACACACCCGTATGGCCGTTAAGGCCGATGTTCGATTCCCGATTCCCGACAGGAGGTGGTCATGGCCATCCGCTACGATCTCTGGCTGGACCCTGACAACGTCGACCGGCACCGCGCCGTGGAGTCAGGCCTGATCCGCTTCTTTGTCGAGCGCTTTGCCGACTATCCCCACATCCGCTTGTTCGGCGCCGACCCCTACGATTATGATGCGCCGTTCAATCGACTCTATGACGTGCTGATGGCCCGGGGCGCCGACTACTGCGAGCGGGAATGGCGCTATGCGCCTACCCCCGAACAGCTCAATCGCGCCTTCTTCCTGGCCGTCGGCCAGTCCAACAAGTTTCTACGAGACCCCGACGATGGTGATCCGCAACGATCAGACTCCTGACGAGCGCCAACTGGCGATCATCACCGCGCAGCTGGGTCGCGCACCGCGCGGCATCGAGACCCTGGCGGCCACCGACAGCGAGGGCACTCCGCTGGTGCTTCGCATGGCACCCATTGTCGACGGCAAGCCCTTCCCTACCCTCTTCTGGCTCTGCTCCGAGCGGCTAAAGGTGGAGATTTCACGCATCGAGGCCGTCGGCGTGATCAAGCAGCTGGAGGCGCGCCTGCAGGAGGAGCCCGACTTCCTCGCCGCGTATCACGCGAGCCACCGCGACTATGTGGCGGCCCGCTGGCGCAATATGAGCGCGGCACAAAAGGCTGAGATAATGCGGCTGGGCTATGATGGCGTCCTCACTGAGCGCGGGATCGGTGGCATCGCCAACTGGGACCAGGTGCGCTGCCTGCATACCCAGTATGCCCATCACCTCTGCGGCGACAACGTCATCGGACAGTGGATGGACGACGTGTATGGTGTGGCCGACTGCCTGCCCGGTGGGTCCCGACCCCATTCCCCCTGATCATGAAACGCCCAACTCTCATCGCCCATCAAGGAGCTCCCGATGTACGTCGATACCCATGTCGTTGCCAGCCTGGTCCTGATCGCCAGCATGTTCGTGATCACCGGCGTCGGCATCAAGCTGCTGCGCCAGGCCATGAAGCGCGACGCCGAAGCCACGCGCTGAGCCACCGGTACCGGTCAGCGACACTGGCGAAGAGCGCCCCCGCCAAGGAGAAGAGCATGCCAAGATTCTGCGTCTATCTGGGCTCACGAGATGGCCATGACCCTCAGTTCCTCGAGACCGCCCGCGAGATGGGTCGCGAGCTAGCTCGTCGCGGCCATAGCCTGGTCTATGGTGGCGCCCGCATCGGCCTGATGGGGGCTCTGGCGGATGCCACCCTGGCCGAGGGCGGCGAGGTGATCGGGGTGATGCCGGACCACCTGGTGGAGCGTGAACAGGCCCACCGCGGCCTTACCGAACTGGTTCGTGTGCGCAACATGCACGAGCGCAAGGCCAGCATGGCCACCCATGCCGACGCTTTTGTGGTGCTGCCCGGCGGCATCGGCACCCTGGAGGAGTTCTTCGAGGTCTGGACCTGGCACTACCTGGGGCTCCATGACAAGCCCATCGGCGTGCTCGACAGCGCCGGCTTCTACCGCCCACTACTGGCTTTTCTGGACAGCACCGTGGAGCACGGCTTCCTCAACGCCCGAACCCGGGCCGAGCTGTTCGACGCCGCTGAGCCGGGCGAGCTGCTGGATATCCTCGAGGCGCGCCTTGCCGAACCGGCCTGACGGACCGGGTCAAACGTCGTCGACCAGCTCGCGGGTGCGCTGGTAGGTGAGCTGCAGCAGGCGAGCGTCCTCGCTGGCGCGATGCCGGCGAATCCCCATTTCGGCCACCAGCGCCTCGCGGGTAGCATGCCAGAGGACAAGCTGTTCCTCGCTGAGCAACTTGCGCAGCGCTTCCAGGCGGAAAGCCGGTAGCATGCCGGCGTGATGGAAAAGCAGCGACAGCCAGGTATTGTCGTAGCCCCAGCTGTCGCTGTAGGCGATGCCTAGCTCATCTAGTTCGTCGTTGAGCCAGCGCGCCACCTGTCGCACCGGGTGCCCCTCACGATGCAGACGCGCACGGCTGATACCGTGCAAAAGTTCGGCCTTGGGATCCCAGTGTGTCCATTCAGGCAGGGGGAGGATCAGAAAGGCACAGCTACTGCCGTCGGGGCGGGCCAGGCCGACCTCAATGGGGTAGCTGCCGCGTCCGAACCCGGACGCCTCGATATCGAGCAGTGTCGGTAGCGTCACGAGAGCGCTGATCCTCGAGGCCGAAGCGTTTGAAGGGGGCTTAATCAAGGGAGTGGGCTGGCGCCACGCCCGGCGTCGGCCTAGTGTCGCGTCTCGGCTTCGCCGCTGTCCAGCTCATCGCCCAGGCCGATGGCCTGATCGGCCAGCTGTTGCCAGTGGGTAGCGCGCTCGTTATCCAAGGGCAGGCCAAGCTGGCCCTCGCGGTAGGCGCGAGCCAAGCGGGCGGCAGCCAGGGGATGGCCTTCCTCACCCGCGCGCGCATACCAGGTCACGGCGTGATCGTCGCGGCTCGGGTAGAGGGCACAGCCGTGCTCGTAGATCTGGCCGGCCTGATACTGGGCGCGGACATCTCCTGCGTGGGCTGCCTCCAGCACGTAGCGAGCACCGCGGGCCTTGTCCTGAGGCGTCAGACCCCGGTGGAAGAGCATATGGCCGTAAACGGAAAGCGCCGGCGGATGCCCAGCATTGGCGCAGCGCTGGAAAAGATGCATGGTCAGACGCTGCGTACGCCGCGAGCGGGGGAGCCAGCGAGTATGAAACAACTGCTCCGCCAGGCGGTATTCGAGCCGGGTGAACAGTGATGATGCCTGTATCATGGCCAGTTACCGGGTCCTGTTGGTGCGAAAAAAGGACGCTGGCACCACCCTGTGCGCGGCGTCTGCTCTGTGCGGAAACCTGAGCGCTTCCAAGCTTCTTAAAGCGGAAACGGCGGCCAGCATACGCCCGCCCCGCCCGGGACTCAACCCTGGCCATTTGCCGCCCCTGCCGAGCTCCCGCTACCATGCCGGTTTGTACATTCGCAGATCCGGCAATGGAGTAGAGCATGCAGACGCGACCGCTGGGCACCACCGGCATCGAGGTTAGCCGCCTGTGCCTGGGCACCATGACCTTCGGCGAGCAGAACAGCGAGGCCGAGGCCCATGAACAGCTCGACCGAGCCGTGGCCTTCGGCATCAACTTCATCGACACCGCCGAGATGTATCCGGTGCCGCCGAAGGCAGAGACCCAAGGCAGCACTGAACGCTACATCGGTAGCTGGCTGAAACAGCGCGGCAGCCGGGACGACGTGATCATCGCTACCAAGGCGTCGGGGCCCGGCCTCGAGCATATTCGCGGCGGCCCGCGCCTGACCCGTGAGCACCTCCGCCAAGCCATCGACGAGAGCCTCGCTCGCCTGCAGACCGATTACGTGGACCTCTACCAGCTGCACTGGCCGGAAAGGAAGGCCAACTTCTTCGGCAAACTGGGCTACCCATACGACGAGGACGAGGACACCACGCCACTGGAGGAGACCCTCGCCGCTCTCAAGGAACTGGTGGATGCCGGCAAGGTTCGCGCCATTGGTCTTTCCAACGACACTCCCTGGGGGGTGATGCGCGCGTTGCAGCTGGCCGAGACACACGACCTGCCGCGGGTCGCCTCGGTGCAGAACCCCTACAACCTGCTTAACCGCACCTTCGAGGTGGGCCTCGCCGAGATCGCCCATCGCGAGCAGGTGGGCCTGCTGGCCTACTCGCCGCTGGCCTTCGGGGTGCTCTCCGGCAAGTACCTGAAAGGTGCTCGTCCCAAGGGCGCGAGGCTGACCTTGTTCGAGCGCTTCCAGCGCTACACCAACCCCCAGGCCGAGGCCGCCTCCGCCGAGTATGTGAAGATTGCCCGCGATGCCGGGCTGGACCCGGCGCAGATGGCGCTCGCCTTCGTCAATTCGCGCCCCTTCCTGACCAGCAATATCATCGGCGCCACCAGCATGGAGCAGCTCGAGAGCAACCTGGAGAGCGAGTCCCTCAAGCTCCCCCATGACGTGCTCGAGGCCATCCAGACGGTGCATCAGCGCCAGCCCAACCCGGCTCCCTGACCCGGGGCTCGACTACCGAACGCCCCACCGGGCTATCGCCACGATAGCCCCTTGGCCGGGGCGCCCTTGGTATACTTCAATCCTACATAACGTATCAGGAGCGCCCCTATGCTGAGCGTGATCTCGCCCGCCAAGACGCTGGACTTCGAGACCCCGGCCAACACCGCCATGCACACCCAGCCGGACTTTCTCGACCGCAGTCGCGAGCTGATCGAGATCCTGCGCGAGGTTTCCCCCCAGCGGCTCTCCGATCTGATGGGCATCAGCGACAAGCTGGCCGCCCTCAACGCCGCGCGCTTTACCGAGTGGCGCACCCCCTTCACCCAAGAAAACGCAAAGCCTGCCGCCCAGGCCTTCCAGGGTGACGTCTACATGGGGCTCGAGGCAGACACCTTCAGCGATGATGACAACGCCTTCGCCCAGGAGCATCTGCGCATCCTTTCCGGGCTTTACGGCCTGCTGCGTCCGCTCGATCTGATCCAGCCTTACCGCCTGGAGATGGGCATCAAGCTTGAGAACCCGAACGGCCGAGACCTCTACGCCTTCTGGAGGAGCACCCTTACCGAGGAGCTCGACCGCGCAGTGGCAAAGAGCGGCAGCCCGACGCTGGTCAACCTGGCCTCCAACGAGTATTTCAAGGCGATCGACCCGAAGACGCTTCAGGCGCGGGTGATCACCCCGGTGTTCAAGGACGAGAAGAACGGCAAGTTCAAGATCATCAGTTTTTACGCCAAGAAGGCGCGCGGCCTGATGGCAGCCTGGATGATTCGAGAGCGCCTGGACGACCCGGAGGGGCTCAAGAACTTCGACATGGCCGGCTATTCCTACAGCCCGGCCATGAGCGAGGGCGACACCCTGGTCTTTACTCGCCCCGAGGGCGCCACCTCATGAAAGGCACCGCCTCGCCTAGACAAACACCAGCGGCCGCGCCGAACGGCCCTTGAGGAAGCGGCGGTGGGCTTGCTTGAAGCGTTCGTCGTCGCAGCGGTGCAGCCACTCGTAGGCGACCATGTCGGCGCTGACCGGCACCGCGCCGGCCTGCACCATGCGTTCCTTGGCCAGCCGCGCCTCGGCAGACCGCCGACTGGCACAGGCCTCAACGAGCCAGTAGACCTCGTAGCCCGCTGCCAGCAGACCGAGTCCCGTCTGCATCACGCAGATATGCGCTTCGGTGCCACACAGCACCACCTGGCGCTTGCCGCTCTCCGCCAGCGCAGCGGCAAACGCCGGATTACCGCAGGCATCGAAGGTCACCTTCTGCCACAGGCGATGATCCGGCAGTGCATCCAGCAACCGCGGTTCGCTCCCGCCCAATCCGTCGGGATACTGCTCGGTCACCCACACTGGCACGTCGATCGAGCCGGCCAGGCCGCCCAGCCAGGCCGACTCGGTCACCGCCTGTTCGCCGTGCTCTATCACCGGCAGCAATCCCGCCTGCAGGTCAACGATCAACAGCAGGCTCTCCTCTCGCGTCAGACGCATGGCGTGGTCTCCTCGTGCTTGTTATCAGTTTTTATGGTGCTCCCCAGCATAGCCGGTAGAATGATTCGATTCGATCTTCCCACCGCCTACCCAGACCAATATCGGAGGCATTTCTGATGCGACACCTGCTTGTTATGCTTGTTGTTGGGCTCTTTACCCTCGGCCCGGCGCTGGATTACGCCGAGGCCCGTCGTATGGGCGGCGGAGGCAACGTCGGCAGCTTTTCCCGCTCGGCTGACCGCCCTGCCGCGTCACCCAACCAGGCCGCTCCCGCCCGCCAGGGTCAGCAGGGGGCCGCGGCCGGTTCGCGCATGCCTGGCATGATGGGCGGCCTGCTCGCCGGTGGCTTGCTCGCCGCGCTGTTCTTCGGCGGCGCCTTCGATGAGCTGCGTTTGACGGACATCCTGGTGATGGCCGGTCTGGCCTTCCTGCTGTTCCGTCTCTTTGCACGTCGTCGTCCAGCACTGGCTGGCAGCGCCGAGCGCGAAGGTCCTGCACAGCCCCAAACGGCCCAGTCACAGCCGACCCAGCCCCAGGCCTTCCAGGCCTTCCAGGCCAGCGATTCGCCGGGTGGCAGCGCCGCCTTCGCCAGCGAGCCGGCGTGGTTCGACCGTGAACGCTTCCTTGGCGGCGCCAAGGAGCATTTCATGACGCTGCAGCGCGCCTGGGATAACAATGACTTCGCCGGCATTCAGGAGTACGTGACCCCGGAGCTCTACAACCTGCTGCGGACGGAGCGCGACAAGCAACCGGCCAACAACCGCACCGAAGTGGTGAGGCTGTTCGCCGAGCTGGGCACGATCGAAGAAGTCGGCCGGCAGGCTGAAGCCACCGTGCTCTTCCACGGCATTCTCGACGAGAACGGCGAGCAGAACGAGTTCAACGAAACCTGGCACCTGGTCCGGGACATGCGCGACGGCGCGCCCTGGTACGTGCAGGGTATCGAGCAGAACGAACAGACCCAGTAACGTGTCGGCGCAGAAAGGCCGGGCGATCATGCCCGGCCTTTTTGTGTCAGCTATCAGTTACCTTGGACAGAGTCCTGGATCGACTCGCCCATCTCCTCGACGCCTTCGCCAGCATCATCCATGGCGTTATCGATCTCCTGACCGGCCTTCTCTGCGGGGCCTGGCTCGTCCTGGCAGCCCACCAAGCCCGCCGCCAGCATGCCAACCAGCAGCACCAGACCAAGTTTCTTGAGCATATCGTGTGTCATGGAGCGTCTCCTCCTGAGCCGTTTCCTGAAAAAGCGCAGCTCGATACGGTGAGCTCATCGCCACTTGAATGACGCGACTAACGACTTATCTTGACCGACTACCCGCCTGATTTCAAACACATGTTTTATCTTCGCAGCCGCCTTTACCCCTGCCGGGCCCATGACGCCGCCGCAGAGCGGGTGCTATGATCGATGGCCTGATACCTAATAACCACTCGTAGACATCAACAGCACAACGAGGAACCCGGCTTGTCACATTTACCGGTGATCGTCGGCATGGGCGGCGTGAATCCCGCCGGCAGAACCTCGGGCCACCAGGCGTTTCGCCGCACCGTGCTCGACGCCCTGTCCGAAGACGACCAGGCCCGCACCCTGCTGGGCCTGGCGGCCATGATGCGCCTGGCCAGCGGCCAGGAAGACGGCAGCTGGAAGGATGCCACGGGCCAGTCCCTCGATGCGGCCGCCATTGTTGAGCAGACCCGGCAACAGGTGCTCGACCACACCCTGATCCGCCGCATCGAGGACCCCCGCTTCAACGACGAAGGCCTGCCCGCCAATCGCCGGGCCAGCCTCGCGCTGGACGCACCCCTGACTTTTCGCATCCGTCGGCGTCAATTGCCGGACGACCTGCCACCCACCTGGCAGGTACGCGACCTGGACCGCCATATTCGGGAAGTCACGGTGCCCGCCGGCAACATGGACGTGATGTTGCCCGAGACCCGCCCAGCCCAGGTTCGCACCGCCGGTCAGCTGCCCAGCGGCTTCGAGCCCAGCAAGCTTTATCATAGCGTGCACCACCCTCGCGGGCTCTCCATGGCGATTTTCGCCGCCAGCGACTGCCTCGGCGACAGCGGGCTCTCCTGGGATCAGATCCGCGATCGGCTAGACCCGGACGCGGTTGCCGTCTACGCCGGCAACTCCATCGGGCAACTGGATGATGAGGGTTGGGGCGGCCTGCTCAAGAGCTTCGTCTCCGGCAACCGGGCCACCTCCAAACAGATGCCGCTGGGCTATAGCCAGATGCCCGCTGACTTCCTCAACGCCTACGTGCTGGGCAGCGTGGGCGGCACCGGTGCTGCGCTGGGTGCCTGTGCCAGTTTCCTCTATAACCTCCGCCTGGGCGTTGACGACATCCAGGCCGGGCGACGCCGGGTGGTCATGGTAGGCACTGCCGATGCGCCGGTGACCCCTGAGATCATCGAGGGCTTCCGCGCCATGGGTGCCCTGGCCGATGACGACAGCCTCAAGGCGTTGGACGCCCTCAGCCTGCTCACCGACGCCGACTATCAGCGCGCCTGCAGGCCCTTCGCTCGCAACTGTGGATTTACCATTGCCGAGTCCAGCCAGTTCGTGATGCTGATGGACGACAGCCTGGCCATGGAAGTGGGCGCCGAGATCCTCGGCAGCGTGCCCGGTGTCTTCGTCAACGCCGACGGCTGGAAGCGCTCCATCTCCGCCCCTGGCATCGGCAACTACATCACCCTGGGCAAGGCGGCCTCACTGGTGCGAGAGATACTCGGCGAAAAGGCGCTGCGACGGCGCACCTTTCTCCACGCCCACGGCACCAGCACCCCCAAGAACCGGGTCACCGAATCCCATGTCTTCGACCTGGTCGCAAGGGCCTACGACATTCATGACTGGCCAGTGGTGGCGGTCAAGGCCTACATAGGCCACTCCCAGGGCAGTTCTGCCGGCGACCAGATTGCCAGCGCCCTGGGCAGCTTTGCCCACGGCCTGCTGCCCGGCATCGCCACTCTGGACGCCGTGGCCGACGATGTTCATGCCGAGCGTCTGGTGCTGTCCCGAGAGACTCGCCCCTTTGCTGCCGATGCCGCCTTCATCAACGCCAAGGGGTTCGGCGGCAACAACGCCACCGGCGTGCTGTTCTCTCCGGCGGTGACCGAGCGCCTGCTGATGGCGCGCCACGGCGAGACCGCCGTGACCGCCTGGCAGAACCGGCGCGAGGCCACCCGGGAGGCTGCCGCCGACTACCGCCGCCGCTCAGATCTGGGCCAGTTCACCGTCCGCTATCGCTTCGGCGAAGGGGTTCTGGAGGGACACGAGCTCATCATGAGCGACGAGCAGCTGCAGATTCCCGGCTATTCGCGCCCCGTTTCCATGACGGTGGACAATCCCTACGGACGACTTCCGGACGCTGAAAACCGATGAACATTGCCGTCTATCCCGGTACCTTCGACCCTCTGACCAAGGGCCACTTCGACCTGATAGAACGCGCCTCACGGCTCTTCGACAAGGTGGTGGTGGCCATCTCGGCCAGTCCCGCTAAAGGGCCCGCGCTGGATCTCGACACCCGAAAGCGCTTGGCACGAGAGATCACCGAGGGTCTTGGCAACGTCGACGTCATCGGTTTCTCGGGGCTTCTTACCGACATGATGGCCGAGCAGCGGGCAAACGTGATTCTCAGGGGACTGCGGGCCGCCTCGGACTTCGAGTACGAGTTACAGCTGGCCAACATGTATCGCGCACAGGCCCCGGAACTGGAGAGCGTCTTCCTCACCCCGGCAGTGGAGAATTCCTACATCTCCTCCACTATCGTGCGCGAGATCGCCAAGCTGGGCGGCGACATCTCCCAGCTGGTCGATCCCAGGGTCGCCGCGGCGCTGAAGAGCCGTTATAATACCTGACCATTAGCATCGGGTTTTCTCTCCGCATCCAGTCCGGCGGACATTTGACCCATGCGCCCGACCAGAATTTCCGTGAGGTATTCACCATGGCCCTGATGATCACCGACGAGTGCATCAACTGCGACGTCTGCGAGCCTGAATGCCCCAACGGCGCCATCTCGCCGGGGGAAGAGATCTACGTCATCGACCCTAACCTGTGTACCGAATGCGTCGGCCACTATGACGAGCCCCAGTGCCAGCAGGTTTGCCCGGTAGACTGCATTCCCCTGGATCCGGAGCGCAAGGAGAGCCGCGACGAACTGATGGCGAAATACCACGTCATCACCGCGGCCTGAGCCCAGGCGCCCACCACACCACTGTGCTTTAACCGCGTAACGCCCTGCTTATCAGCGGGGCGTTATGCGTTAAGCCCTCTCGAATCAGGGAACGTGTCTGTCGGTCTCCCTCGCCCTGAGCTCCTGGCGAGGCAAACTGGTAGTACAACCCAGACAACGCGCAAAAGTGGCTCTTGCTGGCGTCATGACCAACGTTTCGGCAGCGCCTTCCATGTTCCCGCCCATCGCAGAAAAGGGCATCGAAACGATGAAAAGCGCAGTGCCTCCCAGCATTGCGGCTGCCATCAGGGGGCGGACCACCACCGCATCCACCATCATTGCCCCACCGCTGGGTTGGGCTTCCAACCGCTGTCTTGTCTCCGCAGCAGCCGGCAGGCTGAGGAGCATAGTGCCCAGCACTGCGCCAAGGACGGTTGTGAAAAACGTTGTCCGTTTCATATTGATCCCCTTCATGAATTCACCCCGCTCTAACGGCTATGGCTTTGTAAAGGCATTCCATACCAGGTTCCATACCACCAAGGTAACCTGCACCGTTCAACCGCCGAAGCCACTACGAGCAGGATAGCTGCTCAGCCGCCGGTTGCACCCGATCATAAGGTCCGACACGATAGCCGGCTCATCTTCTGGGGTTGCTGCAGTGCTCCGATCCAATTCTTCCACTCCCTCCCAGCCCGACGCTTCCCACGGTCGCATCTGGACCCTGGCCTGGCCGATCATTCTATCGAATATCACCGTGCCACTGCTGGGCCTGGTGGATACCGCGGTGATGGGCCACCTGCCGGACTCCCGCTACCTGGCCGCGGTGACCCTGGGCGCCACCCTGTTCAGCTTCCTCTACTGGGGTTTCGGCTTCCTGCGCATGGGCACTACCGGACTCACCTCCCAGGCGGTGGGCCGCGAAAACGACAGCGACGTGCGCAACCTGCTCGGCCAGTCGCTATTGCTGGCGTGCGTGATTGGCACTCTGCTGATCCTCTTCTCGCGCCCACTGATCGCCCTGGGTCTGTGGCTGCTGGGCGGCAGCGAGGTCGCCACGGCACTTGCCGCCGAGTATGCCGAGATCCGCATCTTATCGGCGCCTGCGGTGCTGGCCAACTACGCCATTCTCGGCTGGTTCCTGGGCCAGCAGAACTCCCGGGTCACCCTGGCCATTCTGGTGCTGACCAATGGCGTCAATATCGTCCTTGACCTGCTGTTCGTGGTGGGGCTAGGCATGACCACCGACGGCGTGGCCTGGGCCACGGTGATCGCCGACTACTCCGCCCTGGCCCTAGGCCTATGGCTGGTGTCGCGGCAGCTGAGGCTTCTTGAAGGGCACTTCCTGCGCAACCGGTTACTGGCTCTGGCCGCCTACGGCGAGCTGTTCGTGGTCAACGCCAACCTCTTCGTGCGCACCCTGGGGCTGCTGTTCGCCATGGCCTTCTTCACCTCCCGTGGGGCGGCCCAGGGCGATACCGTGTTGGCCGCCAACGCCGTGCTGTTGCAGTTCATCATGCTCACCAGTTACGCCCTGGACGGTTTCGCCCATGCCGCCGAGGCCATCGCTGGCCGCGCGGTGGGGCGCCGCCGCTGGGACGAGTTCGGCCAGGCGGTGAAGAGTGCCGCCTGGTTCTCGCTGGCCACTGCCGGGGCGGCAGCCCTGACCTTCGCCCTCGGCGGCCAGTGGCTGATCGCCCTGCTCACCGGCCTGCCGGAGGTGCGCGAGACCGCCGCCACCTACTTACCTTGGATGGTGGTAATGCCCCTGATCGCGGTGTGGAGCTACCTGCTGGATGGCGTCTTTATCGGCGCAACAGCGATCCGCGAAATGCGCAACAGCATCTTCGTCGGGCTGGCCGCCTACCTGCCCACCTGGTGGCTCACCCAGGCGCTGCTGCCGGAATCGCTCACCAACCACGGCCTGTGGTTCGCTTTCACCCTGTTTGCCGTCGCGCGTTCGGCGGTACTCGGCGCCTACTATCTGCACCACCGCCGTAGCGTCTGGCACGACTAGGCTGTTAAGGAGTGCCGGGAGACAGCTCCGATACACCCATACACCCGCCCCTGCGTTGGCGGGCCGGGTGGCGCAAGCCCATGAAGTTGCGTTACTTTCTGCATGACACGCCAAGCTCGATAAACGACGACAGCGGATCGCTCTCGTAACGCTCTCGCAGCGATCCCAAAACAGTCTTAAATAAACAGGGAAATTCCCATGCTCAAGGCTCTCTCAAGGCCAGCCGTCAAGCTGGTCGACCGCTATTTGCCAGACCCCTACATCTTTGTGCTGCTGCTGACCCTGATCGCCGCGGTGGCCGCCATCGCCGTGGAGCGCCAGACGCCGCTGGCGGTAATGCGCATGTGGGGGGATGGCTTCTGGAACCTGCTGACCTTCTCGATGCAGATGCTGCTGGTGCTGGTCACCGGTTTCATGCTGGCCAGTTCGCCTCCGATAAAGAAGCTGCTGCAGCGTCTCGCCGCGCTGGCCAAGGGCCCCGGCGGCGCCATCCTGCTGGTGACCTATGTGTCGCTGGCGGCCAGTTGGATCAACTGGGGTTTCGGCCTGGTGGTGGGGGCTCTGTTCGCCAAGGAGCTGGCCCGCCTGGTCAAGGTGGACTATCGGCTGCTGGTGGCCAGTGCCTACTCCGGCTTCGTGGTGTGGCACGGCGGCCTGGCCGGCTCGATTCCTCTGACCATTGCCACCGACGGCCACTTCACCGCCGACCAGATCGGTGTGATCGGCACCGGCTCCACCATTTTTGCTTTCTTCAACCTGGCTATCGTGGCGTGCCTGTTCATTACCATCCCGCTGGTCAACCGCCTGATGCTGCCCGACGACAAGGAAAGCGTCTACGTCGATCCCAAGTTGCTGGCTGACGAGGACGAGGCCCAGTCGCGCATCCGCCGCCCCGCCGACCGCCTCGAGAACAGCGTGATCCTGGCCTGGCTGGTGGGTATCCCGGGCCTGATCTACCTGCTGGACCACTTTTTCCTGCGCGGCGGCGGGCTGAACCTTAACATCGTCAACTTCCTGTTCCTGTTCCTGGCCATCGTGCTTCACCGCACCCCCCGCAGCCTGCTGATCAGCCTGAACGAGGCAATCAAAGGAGGCTCCGGCATCGTCATTCAGTTTCCCTTCTACGCCGGCATCATGGCGATCATGGTGCAGTCGGGCCTGGCGGCCACGATGTCCGAGGCGCTGGTGTCATTCGCTACCGAGACCTCGCTGCCGTTCTGGTCCTTCATCAGCGCGGGCATCGTTAATCTCTTCGTGCCCTCCGGCGGCGGCCAGTGGGCCGTGCAGGCGCCGGTCATGCTGCCCGCCGCCGAGGCACTGGGTGTGGATATCTCGCGGGTTGCCATGGCGGTAGCCTGGGGCGACGCCTGGACCAACCTGCTGCAGCCCTTCTGGGCCCTGCCGGTGCTGGCCATCGCCGGCCTCAAGGCGAAAGACATCATGGGCTTCTGCCTGATCCAGCTGTTCATTACCGGGGCGGTCATCGCCGTCGGCCTGACCTGGTTCTAACGCTTTTCCCAGGCCAGAGGAATAACGCCTTGTCTCCCGGTTGGGACAAGGCGTTATGCTGTCAGGAAAAACCACAAGGGAAGGACCGATGGACGAACACGCCCTACCCGGTCAGCACGAGCTCTCCATGACCGTGCTGATGACCCCCGACATGGCCAACTTCAGCGGCAAGGTCCACGGCGGTGCCATCCTCAAGAAGCTCGACGAAGTGGCCTTCGCTTGTGCCAGCCGCTATTCGGGCCACTATGTGGTCACCCTCTCGGTGGACCAGGTGCTGTTCAAGCAACCCATCCACGTGGGCGAGCTGGTGACTTTTCTGGCCAGCGTCAACCACGTGGGTCGATCCTCCCTGGAGATCGGCATCAAGGTATTGGCGGAGGATATCCGTCAGAAGGTGATCCGCCACACCAACAGCTGCTACCTGACCATGGTGGCAGTCGACGACAAGGGACAGCCCGCCCGAGTGCCCCCACTGGCGCTGACGACACGCCTGCAGAAACTGCGCTTCGAGAAGGCGGCGCTTCGCAAGAAGCTGCGCAAACAGGCAGAAGAAGAGGAGCGCCGTACCCAGGCAGAGCACGACAGCGACAATCCGGATCTGGCTACCAAGGGTTAACCACAGCCGATCTCGGATATGACATCGCCCTCATCCAGGCGGACATTGAGGCGATCCGGGCGATAATCGAGGGTAACCGCCTCACCGGGGCGGATCACCCGCATCGCCGCGGCACCGCTCTCGGCGCGTATCGCCTCGCCCAGGACCAGGCTGAACTCACGTCCCACTCGGTCCTGCACCTGGGCAGCACCGCATTCCCCGCGGGATACCACCAGGGGCGGCGGCGGGGCCGATTCGTGAACGGGCGGGGAGGTCAATCCGGCACAGCCGGCCAACAGCAAGCCAGCAATGACGGTGGGGAACAGCTTGAAGGACATGGCCTTTTCCTCTTCCTTGATACAAAGGCCGGAACGGGTCGCCCCGGTCCGGCCTGCGGCAGACCCGTTCGCTGGATCAGTCGGTGGAGCGCTGTATCGCCTCGCCACCACTCTCGATGTCCTCCCCTGCACCACGAATAGTGTTGCAGCCGGAGAGCAGCGAGAGGGTGAAAAGCGACAGCAGCATGATGGCCATGGTGCGTTTCATTGGATTGGCTCCTTGCCTGTGGATCTTGGGTACCCTCATGCAATCTAGCACCGCCAGCATCGAATTGCCGGGTTATCCCAGCAAGAGGCGCAGAATGATCGCGATGATGACCGCGACGGTCAGCCATTTCACCACAAAGGCTCCGCGCGGGCTCATGTTGACCTTCACCGCCAACCAGGCCCCACTCATGCTGCCGGCGGCCAACACCAGGCCATAGTTCCAACGCACCTGGTCGTTAAACAGGAAAATTGCCAGGGCCGGGAACGTATAGATCAGCACGATCAACACCTTGAAAACGTTTACCTGGGCCAGGTCGATCTTCAACATGCGGTAGAGCACCACGATGAACAGGATGCCCACCCCGACCTGAATGAAGCCGCCGTAGAGCCCGATAAAGAACATGGCCAGGTAGACCGCCGGAGTGAGCCGCTCGGGTGTAAGCGGGCGGGTGTCCAGCCGCGGCTGTGGTAGCAGCATCAGCACCGCCGAGCCTGCCATCACCGCAATCAGGATCGCCTCGAAGAGAGCGTCACCGGTCTGCAAGGCCAGCCAGGCACCTGCCAGGGAACCAACTACCGCGGGCACCGAGAGCCGCAGCGACAGGCCCACGTAGCGCGCCCCGGCGCGGAAGAAACTGGTGACCGCCGAGATGCTCTGCAAAACGATGGAAACGCGATTGGTTCCGTTGGCTGCCTGAGGAGGCAGGCCCAAAAACATCAACAGCGGCAGGGTGAGCATCGAGCCGCCCGCCGATAGCACGTTGATGAAGCCCGCTACGGCCCCGATCATCAGCAGCGCCAGGCCTTCTAACAGTGTCATGGAGCCTCCTCATCACGACGTCCGGTCAAGGGGGCGCCGAGCATAGCCGCGGCGGTGAGAAAACTCGAGCCGAGTAAGATATGGCATGATGCCATATCACTGACCTGCATGAGGAAAGGACATGGAAGACGCCGCACTCGATGAGCGCCTGGAGGAAGACAGCTACCCCGTCACCGAGCTGCCGCTGTGCCAGCTGCGCCTGATGGACGACAAACGCTATCCCTGGCTATTGCTGATCCCTCGGCGGCGCGGAGTCAGTGAGATATTCGACCTGGATGAGGCTGACCAGCAGCAGCTATGGCGTGAGGCCAGCCGCATCGGTCAGGCTCTCAAGGAGTTCCTGGGGGCCGACAAGCTCAACGTGGCCAGCCTCGGCAACGTGGTGCCCCAGCTGCACGTGCACCTGGTGATACGCCGCGAGAGCGACGAGACCTGGCCGGGGCCGGTATGGGGACAGGGCGAGTCTCGCCGCTACAACCTCGACGAGCTCGCCGCCATGCGCGACCGGGTGCTGGCCCTGGTAGAGGGACTCGACCTCAAGGCCGATTGACGCTCCGCTTAGCCGCCGAAGGGATGGCGACTCGGCGCTGGCTCGGTCGGGGCGCTGCGCGATGGCGGCTCGCCCAGCAGCGGCGCCCCGGAGGGTTGGTTGACGCCGGTCACCGCCAGTGAAGCACCCAGCGCCACAATAGCAAGGCCGCCCGCCAGGGAGGCCCAGCCGAACAGGCGCCCAGCGCGCTGGGCCTGCTCCTGGCTGGTCAAGCGTCGCTCCGCCCAGCCCCGGGCATAGACGCTGGCCAGCGCCAGGGCGGAAACCGTCAGCGCCGTACCCAGGGACATCACCATCACCGCTGCCACCCCCACCGCGAAGTGGCCTAGCAGGGTCGCCGCCCCCAGCAGCAGCACCGCCCCGCTGCAAGGGCGGATGCCGATGGCCACGACCGTGGCCAGGGCGGTGCGCCAGTCGCCAGCCCGCTGGGGATCCACATGATGGTGGCCGCCGCAGCACGCGTGGCCATGCACGTGGCCGTCATGATGACCATGATGCTCGTGCGTCGGATCCGCGGCGTGTGCCTGGAGCGCCGACGGCTGTCGGCGCAGTTGTCGGATCGCCCGCAGGCAGAGCCAAACCCCCAGCAGCGCCACCATCACGAAGCTGGCCTGCTCCACCCACACCACGCTCCCCATGGCCTGGCGTGTCAGCCAGCCCAGGCCGTGCACCAGCACCACCACCAGGGCAATGGCCACCAGCCCCTGCAACAGCGAAGCGGCGAAGGAAAGCCCCAGCGCCCGGCGCCGGGCACCGCCCTGGGAGATCAGGTAGGTGGAGAGTACCGCCTTGCCGTGACCTGGCCCGGCGGCGTGAAAGACCCCGTAGCCGAAGCTGATGCCGAGCAGAGTCGCCCAGGCAGCCGACGACTGCGCGCCGGAGAAGTCGCTGATGGCAAGCGTCAGGGCGCGATGGAAACTACGCTGCCAGGCCACCAACTGCAGGCTCAGACCCTGCAGCGCCGGCTGCAGCAGCTGCCAGGCCAGCAGGGCGATCAGCAGCACACCCGCCAGGCCTATCAGACGCCATACCGTTACCGACATGTCACCTCTCCGGTCTCGGCAAAGTGGCGCCCAAGCCCCGGCTCGGCGGCATCGTCGACGTCCAGCATGGCGGCCTGCATGACCTTCTCGGGGTCCGGATCGGCTGGCCGAATACGGGTCTCGCACGCCAGCGCACCGCCCACCAGCAGAGCATCGTCCGCCGGCTCGCGATTCTCCTCTTCGTGGACCATCTCGATGTAATAGGTGGGATCAAACACCTGATAGCGAAGGGTCTGACCGGCCAGCGGCTGCGGTTCGGCCAGGGGCAGCAGAAAGATGAACTCGACCCGGCCACCACGCTCCAGCACGGTATAGTCGTTGACCTCATCGAAGCTCAGCTTCTCGCCTGCCAGGGTCAGCTCGGTGTAATAGCCGTAGGGCACCAGGTTGTCGCGGATCTCGATGCCGAGCTGATCCAGAGCTGCGTCTAGGCCGCCATCGTCGCCGACCTGACCGAGCTCCTCCAGCACCACCAGGCTGTAAAAAGGATCCATGCGCCAGGATTGATGCAAACCGGTCAGTTGGCCATCGTCGTCCACCACAAGGCGCATGCGCAGGTCGATCCAGCCGTGGGGGTGGGCGTGGACCAGGCCACTCATGGCCAGGCAAAGCAGCCCCGTGGCGGCCAGGCCGAGATGTCGTTGCAGATTATCGAACATGGCGTCTCTCTGGTTTTCCTTGCCTTTTATCTTGCACAGCGTGAGTCGAATCAAGAATGATCAGCGCCACATGCCCAGTCGGCCCTGCATCTCCACCAGCAAGCGATCCAGCGTCTGCGGCGGCAGTGGACGTCCCCCCCGGGTGGCGATCAGGCTCACCCGGCTCTGCTCGCCCTCCCCCGAGACCTCCACCAGCACCCGGTAGCCGGGCCAGCGCGAGAACACCGCCTCCAGACGACCCAGGTCGGCATCGGCATGGCGCACCACATAGCCGTTGGCCATCAGGACCTGAGCGGAGGCCCGCAGCGTCGCCTCGGGGGCGAAGGGGAAGTCCAGCTCGCGAGGCGCCTCCCGGGGCGGCGAGGTGGCACAACCCGTCAGCAGGAGGGCCAGTAGCAGGGCGGACACCAAGCGGCTCATCGGACATCTCCCGACTCGATGGCGCCGCGCAGCCGCTGGCAAAAGTCCCCGGTGCTGGCGCTACGCGCCTCGACCAGATCTCCTCGCCAGTCGATCACCTGGATGTCGCGGCTCACCGCCACCTCGCCATCGCCGGCCAGCAGTGAGACCCGATCCAACTGGGTCGCATCCCGGGTCAGGCTGCCCACCCCGCCGAAGCCGATCATCACACCGCTGCTCACCCCACCGCTGCCGCCGCCGATGCTGATGCCGCCAAACATGCCGCGGGTATCCCAGCGATCGTAGCGGTCCCCGTAGCCGGGCAGGATGCGGGTGCGCTCGGCACTCACCAGCCCCAGAGCCAGGTCGGTATGGCGAATCAGAAAGCCATCGGCCTCCAGAGCCGCCACGGCCCCAACAAGCACGACTCGGGGCGTCTGGTCGTTCAGCGGCCAGGAGCAGGCCGCTGAGGGACGAGGCTCCGCCGCCGGCAGCGTTGAGGGGATGGCCTGACATCCTGCCAACACCAGCATTGTCACTAGCACGATTACCAGTACGCGGGGCAACTGCCAGAGGCACATGGCCTTTCTCCCAAGGGTTAACTGGAAAGCAGTGTACGCATGGGGCACGGCGGAAGGAACGCCCGCACTTCTGCTCGCTCTCTTGCGCGACTAAGCTGGGCTAGATTCCTCCGTTGAGAACCACTCATGAAGATCCTCATCTGCCCTGATAGTTTCAAGGACGCCCTGCCCGCCGCTGCGGCGGCCCGCGCCATCGCCTGCAGCATCCGCCGTCTAAAGGCAGAGATCGAACTGGTCGAGTGCCCGCTGGCCGACGGCGGAGAGGGCAGCCTGGAAGCCCTGCTCGCTGCCACTGGCGCCGAGCGACGAACCGCCACCGTGCAGGATGCCCTGGGTCGCTCGACCCAGGCTGCCTGGGGCTGGCTGGCCGAGCGCCGCACCGCCTTCGTGGAACTGGCCGAAGCTAGCGGCATTCAAGCGCTGGCTCCTGCTGAGCGCACCGCCCTGCACAGCACCACCCATGGCGTCGGCGAACTGATCCGCGCTGCGCTTGACGCCGGCGCCGAGCGGCTGCTGCTGACCCTCGGCGGCAGCGCCACCAACGATGGCGGCGCCGGCATGCTGATGGCGCTGGGCGCCCGACTGCGTGATACCGCCGGGCGCGAACTCCCCCCGGGCGGCGCAGCCCTGGAGCACCTGGCCGAGCTCGACCTCTCGGGGCTCGACCCGCGCCTGGCCGACCTGCACGTCGAGGCCGCGGTGGACGTGGACAATCCATTACTGGGAGAGCGTGGTGCCAGCGCAGTGTTCGGCCCTCAGAAGGGTGCCACCCCCGACGATGTCGACCGGTTGGATGCCGCGCTGGCGCGGTTTGCGGATGTGGCCGCCGGGGCGCTGGGCGAAGAGCACCGGAATCTACCCGGCGCCGGCGCCGCCGGTGGCATGGGCTTCGCTGCCCGGGCCTTCCTGGGCGCCGAATTGCGTCCGGGCATCGAACTGGTGATGGAACAGGTCGGCTTCGCGGCGCTACTGGCCGACGCCGACCTGGTGATCACCGGCGAGGGCCAGCTGGACGGCCAGAGCCTGGCCGGCAAGACCCCGGTGGGCGTGGCCCGAGCCGCGCAGGCCCGAGGCGTGCCGGTGGTGGTACTGGCCGGGCGCCTGGCGCCTGGCTGGCAGGCGGCCATGGCCGAAGGCGTCACCGCCGCCTTCGCCCTGGCCGATGGCCCCATGGCCCTTGAAGAGGCGCTGGCGCGATGCGCCGAACTCCTCGCCGACCGCGCCGAGAGCGCGGTGCGACTGTTTATCGCAGCGCGGACCTGACACGACTCACTTGAAATCGGCATCGACCGCCAGCATATCGCTAGTATCGGCTATGACGGCCATCATCATCTTTGGCCCTGCTGCGTTGCGACAGCGGGCTAGACGACTTCAACCTCGCATTTTCCTATCACGACCAAGGAGCCATACGCATGAGCGACACCAATACCATCGGCCTGCACGAGGGTAGCGCCAGCCATCTGGCAGAGAAGCTCAACGAGCTGCTGGCCAACTACCAGATTTTCTACATGAATGTGCGCGGGTACCATTGGAACGTGAAAGGGCCGCAGTTCTTCGAACTGCACGCCAAGTTCGAAGAGTTTTATACCGACCTGCTGACCAAGGTGGACGAGGTCGCCGAGCGCATCCTGACCTTGGGCCATCAGCCGGTTCACGCCTACAGCGACTACGTGACCATGTCACGCATCGCCGAGGCGAAGAACGTCACCAACGGCGAGGCCTGCGTGCGCGGCACGCTTCAGGGTTTCCAGACCCTGATCGAGCTGCAGCGCGAGATCCTCTCGCTGGCCTCGGATGCCGACGACGAGGGCACCGCCGCCCAGGCCGGCGACTATATCCGCGAGCAGGAGAAGACCATCTGGATGCTGAACGCCCATCTGGGCTGAACATCGACGGTCTACTGACTGATGCAACCACAACACCGCCCGAGGGCGGTGTCGTGGTTTACGGGGCTTGACTCAGCGGGTCAGGTCCTCGACCAGCGCCCGCAGCAGCGTCCAGAACTCCTCCACCGAGGCGATCTCGACCCGCTCATCCGGGGAGTGGGCGCCTCGAATAAGCGGCCCGAAAGAGATCATCTCCAGGTGCGGGTACTTGCCGCCGAGAATGCCGCACTCCAGTCCCGCATGGATTACCTTGACTGCCGGGTCGCTGCCCATCTTCTTGCAATGGAGCCGACAGAAACGCGCCAGCAGGTCACTCCCCGGCTGGGGCGTCCAGCCCGGATAGGCGTTCTCGACCCTTACTTGGGCGCCGATCAGATCGAACAGCGCCGTGAAGCGGTCGGCCAGATCGGCGGTGGCGCTATCGCGTAGCGAACGCACCAGAGCGCAGAGATGGAAACGCCCGCCCTCCAGAGCGACCACACCGAGGTTGTTGGAGGTCTCTACCACGCCGGGCACCTCGCTGCTCATACGTTCCACGCCGCAGGGCGCCGCATGTAAAGCCGCTACCAGCAGGTGGCTCGCCTGGGCGGTCAGTGCCTCGGCGGACTCACCCTCCGACGGTGAGAGCGCCAGCGCCAAGCCGTCATCGACCCCGGCCAGCTCGGCACGCAGTTCGATCTCCAGCGCCATCACGCGACCCAGCGCCGTCTCGCGCTGGCCGGCCGGCATGGCCAGGGTGGCAAAGGCCTCCCTCGGCAGAGCGTTGGGTGCCACCGTGGTAGTCCACCAGGCGCACGTCGCAGCTCTTTAAAGCGCGCAACACCCTCACCAGCAAGCGATTCGCATTGCCCAACCCCTTATGGATATCCATGCCGGAGTGCCCGCCCTTCAGGCCGGTGAGCGAGAGACGCATCGCGACCTCGTCCTTGGCAATGGGCGAGGTGGGCAGCTGAGCCTCCACCACCACATCGGCCCCGCCGGCGCAGCCGATGTAGACCTCGCCGCGATCCTCGGAGTCCAGATTGAGCAGCAGGCTCCCCTCCAGCCAGCCTTCGGCCAGGTTGAGAGCGCCGCCCATGGAGCTCTCCTCCTCCAGGGTGAAGAGCGCCTCCAGCGGGCCGTGCACCAGGGTCTCGTCCTCGAGGATCGCCAGCGCCGCGGCCACGCCGAGGCCGTTGTCGGCGCCCAGAGTGGTGTTCGTGGCGCGCAGCCAGCCATCGTCACCCACTCGAGTCTGGATCGGGTCGCTGGTGAAGTCATGGTGATGGTCGGAATTGGCCTGGGCCACCATGTCCAGGTGGCCCTGGAGGATTACGCCGGGGGCCGCCTCGCGGCCCGGGCTGGCCGGCTTGCACAGACGCAGGTTGCCGAAGGCGTCACGGTCATGGGCCAGGCCCCGGGCGTCGGCCCACCGCTCCAGGTTAGCCACCAGCGCCGCCTCGTGACCTGAGGGGCGCGGGGTGTCGCAGAGGGTGCGGAAGTGGCGCCACAGCAGCTGAGGCTCAAGGGTGTCGAGATGTGCATTCATGGGGATTCGGTCCTGTGATAACGAATCCACCTTACTCAGCCCGGCTCTGTTGGGGAAGTAGACGCCAACAGCGCTGCCGCGGCTTGACGGAGCCGGGCGGTGACCTCGCGGCGCCCCGACACGCCGAGCCGGACGGCCAGCCACTCGCTGTTGCGGCCCTGGAAGCCCCAGGCCACCAGCAGGCAAAGCGGTTCGTTACCGGCCAAAACGCCCCTCGCCAGAGCGTTGCGCACCAGCGCCTGCAGTGCCGGGCGAGCCAGGGCCGGTTCGCGCTTTGCGAAGGCGACGTCTTCCACATCGCGGCGATCGGTGGCGTCAAGCGTGAGGCTTCCCCCCTCGGCCAGCAGCGCAGCGGCAATCTCCGGCTCCAGCTCGCGCAGCTCGAAGGCCAGCAGCCCAGGCAGGGCCCGCTGAAAACGGACGGTCAGCGCCGACGCCAGCGCTTCGCCGTGCTCGGTCAGCGGGCGCGCCATCATCAGCGCATGTTCGCCGGTGGCAGTCTCCCGGGTCAGCCCCAGGCGCAGGGTGACAAACCCCAGCGAACGCCAGAAGGCAATCAGCCCCGGCTCGGCGCCGAAGCTGGCTCCCAGCAGGTCGATGCCCTCATGGCTTGCCCGCACGACCTCGGCCTCGATCAGCCGCCGCCCCAGCCCGCCCCGGCGATGGGAGGCCGACACGGCGATGCGCACCACCCGGCGCAGCCGGGCGGTCAACGCCTCACGACAGCCGGCGTGGGCGGCCAGCGACTGGGCCATCAGATGACCGCGGGGCCGGCGCTCGCCGCGGGCGACCCGCTCGGCCAGTTCGAGGTCGAAACCGCCCTCGTCGCCGGTGAGCACCACGCCCACCGGCGTCTTGTCGGAAACCAGGGCACCGATGCCAACGCCGGGACCGTCCAGCAGCCGACGCAGGTCGCCAGGGGTGGTGCGATAGTGGGCCTGCACCAGCAGGCCGAACAGGGCACGCAGCCGATGCTCATCATCCGCCAGCTCGTCCGGCAATATTCGCTGCCAGACCGTCGAAACCGATGACGAGGCCGGTAACGGCTCGGCATCAAGCAGCAGCAGGCAATCGACCAGCCTCTCCAGGGGGTCATCCGCTGCCCAGCGGATCGGCTCGCTCAGGTGAATGCCCTGCCATTGCGGGGCCTCGCGGGTGAGCCGCTCGAGGAAGCGCACCGCGAAGCCCCGCCCGGAACCCTCGTAGCCGTGAACCGTGGTCGCGAAGGCGATACGCGGGAAGGCCGTCAGCCACTCGCCGAGCAGGGCGGCGGGGATGGCGGCCGCCTCATCCACCAGCAGACGCGCACCGGCACCGCCAATCGCGCCCTCACGGGCCAGGCGCGTCAGCTCGTCGGGGGCAACAAAACGGACTTGCCGCTCATTCAGCACGAAGGCGAGCCCCTGGCGCTGCCCTGCTGGGCAAAGCGACGCGATGCGCTGAAAGAGGCTCTCCACCGCCGCTGGGCGCGGCGCGGTAACCAGGATCTCCGCCTCGCCGGCAGCCAACAGTCGCGCACAGGCGATGCCCAGCGCCGCGCTCTTGCCGCGACCGCGGTCGGCGGTGATCACCAGGGGGCGGCGCCGGCGCTGCCTTACCAGCCGCACCACCGCCTCGGCCTGGTCGGCGGTCAGGCAGTCGGCATCCCCAAAGGGTGGCACAGGAGACCGAGCCAGGGCCGGCAGCAGCGGCAGCAACGGCTCGTCACCTACCGGCCAGCGAATCACCTCGGATGCCGCGCCCAGCAAGCCGGCCAGCCGCGCCAGATAGCGGGAGGTCAGCTGTTCGGGGCGAAAGGGATACTCGGCCAGACGGGCGTAGTCGGCGTCTGGGCGCTCGCCCCAGTCGGGCGGCGTCATCAGCACCAGCAGGCCGCCGGCGCGCAGGGTGCCGGCGAGGGCCCCGAAAGCGTCGGGGTCGAAGCCCGCCCCGGGCGACACCGCATCCACTACCAGCAGGTCCTGCTCGCCGCCCAGCCGTGTGCGGGCTCGGCCGGGGGCCAGCCAGTCTCCCTCGGCCAGCCCCGACGGAGCGTCGGGCGCCACCCACAGTGGCGACTGCCAATCCCCACCCTGCCACAGCAACAGGGCGGCATGTCGGCACGCGTCCACCTCGCCGGTAAGCCATACCAGCCCCCGCCAACGTCGCGCCGCCAGGCGGTCGGCATGGCCCAGCAACTCGGCAACGGCCCAATCGATAGGATCAGCCATGCAGAACCACCCCGGGGACGAACAACTTTAGTCGCATGCCTTCTTCCTTTCAACGCAGCCGCCGCCTCAACGTCGCCCTGCACGAGAGCATGGCAATTAATCCAACCACTTGATAGTGAATACTTTATTGAAGATCACAATGGTCCTTGGGCATTCCTTGCGTACTCGACAAACTCCCCACTAATGTACCTGCCTAACTATCGCTTGTGACATGGGACGCGTGCTAGCTTGATTCCCGCTGCCTACCCTGCCCATACAATCAAGTGCCGTATGGGCAGGAGATTCCGCCCCGATACGCCCTTCATCAGCGGAGCGGTAACGGCACTCCTTCTTCTCCAACCCCATCAGAACAATTCGCGGAGCACCACATGAAGAAGATGACCAAGTTTGCCCTCACCGGCCTGGCCGCCGGCGTGGCTCTGGCCGCAATCACCACCAGTGCCCAAGCCCAGGAGAGCGTCCGCTGGCAAGTGCCGATTGCCTTTCCCTCGCATCTGGTAGGCTTGAGTACCCCAGTGGTACATCTCTCCGAGTCTCTGGCGGCGGTTTCCGGTGGAAGCATCAACCTCCGTTACTACGAGCCGGGTGAACTGATTCCTCCCTTCGAGATCCTCGACGCAGTGTCCGAGGGCCGATACCCCGCTGGCTTCACCTGGGTGGGCTACGATCAGGGCAGCATCCCCTCCCTTCCGCTCTTTGCTGGCGCCCCCTTCGGTATGGAGCCGCCTGCGTACCTGGCCTGGCACTACCATGGTGACGGCCATGAGTTGCTCAAGGAGATTTACGAGCCCTACAACGTCCATCCGCTGCTTTGCAGCATGATTGGGCCAGAGGCCGCCGGATGGTTTGCCGAGCCACTGGAGTCCCTGGATCAGATCGACGGCCTGCGCATCCGCTTCGCCGGCATTGGCGGTCGTGTGATGGAGCGCCTGGGCGCCTCGGTCACCATGCTGCCCGGCGGCGAGCTCTACCAGGCTATGGAGCGCGGCACCATCGATGCTACCGAGTTCTCAGCGCCGGCGGTGGATCGCATCCTGGGCATGCAGGAAATCGTCAACAACTATGTGCTGCCCGGATGGCACCAGACTTTCACCACTGCACACTTGCTGATCAACAAGGACGCCTGGGACGAACTTGAAGATTCCACCCGCGCCCAGATCGATATGGGCTGCCGGTCCGCCACACTTTTCGGCTTCGCAGAGAGCGAATGGGAAAACCCCCAGGCACTGCGCGACTTCCAGGATGAAGGGGTAAATGCCCAGGTGCTGCCGGAAGAGATCCTCGAGGCGCTGCGAGAGGTCACCTACGAAGTCCAGGCCGATATCGCGGAGGAGGATGAAATGTTCGGGCGCGTTCTGCAGAGTCAGCAGGACTGGATGCGCATTCATGGCGAATGGCACGTTAAGGGACACCTGCCGCGCGAACATTTCGCACCCGACAGGATACAGCAGCTCGACTGAGCATCGCTCGACTGAGCACGTCCGGAGAGCCTGTAATGGCTCTCCGGACGCTTACGTCCTTCCTATCCTCGAGACACTTCACCATGTCAACGAAATCCTCGGATTCCTCACTCCCCCCGGACCTTCCAACCAATCATTTGAGCCATCGGCTGGACATATCCGTTGCTTTCACCGGCAAGCTGCTTTCCTGGCTCTGGATTGCCACCCTGGTTGTCGTGCTGACCAATGTCTTCAGTCGTTTCATCCTCGGTCGTGGCTCTGTTGCTTTGGAAGAAATGTCATGGCACTTGTTTGGCGCCACCATGATCCTGACCCTGGCCTATGCTGTGGTCACTGATGACCATGTACGGGTCGACGTGCTGCGTGAGAAGTTTTCTCTTCGTTTCCAGGCGTGGGTGGATCTTGCTGGCATTATGCTGCTCATGATGCCACTACTCTACTTCATGATTGACGGGCTCTTTGAATACGCTCAGCGCTCTTTCCTACAGGGTGAAAGTTCCCAGTCAGCAAGTGGATTGCCCTATCGCTACATCATCAAGAGCTCTCTGCCTATAGGTATGGCACTTATTGCCATCGCACTGTTCTCGCGGGCACTGCGCTGCACTACCCTTCTATTCAACTTTCCTCGGGAACTGCGCCTGCGTCACCCGACCAACTTTCGCTAACGCGGAACAGCGAGGATCATCATGGGTATCGAAGAAATACTCGTTTTCTGCATGTTTGCCAGCTTCATGGGGCTACTACTACTCGGCTTCCCGGTGGCCTGGTCGCTAGCCGGCATCGGCTTCTTGTTCGCCATCATCGGCCACATACTGGTCGAATACTTCAATGCCAATCTCTGGTTTTCCTGGGGGGGTACCATTGGCGTTCTCGACAGGCGACTCTTCGGTATCGTCGCCAATGAACTAATGGTGGCCCTTCCTTTATTTATCTTCATGGGAATCATGCTCGACCGCTCGGGTATCGCAGAGCGTCTGATGAACTCTCTGGTACGCCTGCTTGGCGGCCTGCGCGGCGGCTATGCCGTGACAGTGGTCATCGTGGGCATCTTGCTTGCCGCTTCAACCGGTATCGTCGGTGCGTCTGTGGTGTTGTTAGGCATGCTTTCTATCGGCCCCATGCTGCAAGCCAAATACAATAAGTCACTGGCGGTAGGTACCGCCTGCTCGGTGGGCACTCTGGGCATATTGGTGCCGCCGAGTATCATGCTCGTCCTGATGGCCGATCGCTTGGGGACCTCAGAGGCCTCGGTGGGCCGTCTGTTCATGGGAGCGCTGATTCCCGGCATTATGCTTGGGGTGATGTACATCGCCTACATCCTGATTGCTGCCTACTTCAAGAAGGATTTTGCCCCGGCGCCGGAGAATCGCGAACCACTGAATCTCAAGGCGATCTACGAAGTATTGGTGGCGGTTCTACCCCCCATGGTGCTGATCGTGGCGGTACTAGGCTCGATCTTCTCGGGTGTTGCTACCACCACCGAGGCCTCGGCTGTGGGGGCTCTCGGCGCCATGCTGCTGGCGCTGTTCAACCGCCGCCTGAGCTATAAGGTGGTCTCGAGCGCGCTATATCAGACCACGCGCACCACGGCCTTCATTTTCGGTATCTTCGTAGGCGCCACCGTTTTCGCCGTGGTGCTTCGCGGTCTGGGCGGTGACGATGTGATTCGAGACGCCATCACCGGTCTGCCTTTTGGCCCAGCGGGCGTCGTGCTGACGGTAATGTTGGTGGTCTTTCTGCTGGGTTTCTTCCTCGACTGGGTGGAGATCACGCTTATCATCCTGCCGCTGGTGGCACCGGTAGTCTTCAGCCTGGGAGTCGATCCGATCTGGTTCGCCATCCTATTCGCCATCTGTCTACAGACCTCTTTCCTGACTCCGCCCGTCGGCTTCGCTCTCTTCTACATCAAGGGTGTCTGCCCGCCGGAAATCACGACCCGTGATATCTACCTGGGCGTAGCACCCTTCGTAGCGCTGCAACTCCTCGGACTGGCTCTAGTGTTCTTCTTCGAACCTTTGGCTACCTGGCTTCCTGGCCAAGTCTACTCTGGCCGCTGATTCGGGTACCCTGCCTTACCAGAACCGTCCAAGAGCGCCCGTCATGCCCTGCATGGCGGGCGCTCTGGTATCCAACGCTGTGCCGTAGCAGCACAGGAATTGACGCACGTCATGAAAACCATTTTGCGTATCATTATCATTTGCAGCAGACAATAATTTTGCTATCGTCCCGATAGACCGAGACTGGCAGTGGAGCCCGAACCGCCTCAGAGCGGATACGTCCGACCGCCAACCCAAGGATCATCCAGACATGCAGAAGTCACTGTTCGCCTCCGCCACCCTCGTGGCGACCCTGATGGCCTCCCCACTCGCCTTCGCCGCCGATCTGACGCTCTTCAAGCGGTAGGGCGTCTTTCATCCGCCGAGGTAGTCGTAATGGCTGCAGCCGCGAGGTCTAACTGATAGAATTCTCACGCGCAAATAGCTCGCATCCTCACCGCTTTCAGACACCGCTGGAAGGAGATCTCGTTGACCAGTCCGGCCCGTTCCCGCGCTATCGCTCGCCTATCGCTACCCTTCAATGCCTGGAACGCCCTGACCATTGGTATCGCCTTGATCGTGGCCCTGCCTGTCATTGTGGTGCTGGCACACCTGTTCATCCCCACGGAGGGCATCTGGCAGCACCTGCGTAGTACCGTGCTACCCCGCTATCTCGGCAACACGCTCTTCCTTGTGGTGACGGTAGGGATCGGCACCTTCGTGATCGGCACCGGCACTGCCTGGCTGGTGGTGATGTACCGCTTCCCGGGGCGCCGACTGTTCGAATGGGGCCTCCTGCTACCATTGGCCGTGCCCACCTATGTGATCGCCTACGCCTACACGGATTTCCTGCAGTATGCCGGTCCCGTGCAAACCTGGCTGCGGGAGAGCTTTGGCTGGTCGGCGGGCGACTATTTCTTTCCTGACATCCGTTCCCTGTGGGGAGCAGCCACCCTGATCACCCTGGTGCTCTACCCTTACGTTTACATGCTGGCGCGAGCGGCTTTCCTCGAGCAGTCGGTATGCGTGCTGGACGTCGGGCGGACTCTGGGTCGAGGTCCATGGCGGTTGTTCACCAGCGTGGCCCTGCCACTGGCGCGGCCAAGCATCGTTGGCGGAGTATCGCTGGCGCTAATGGAGACGCTCAACGAGTTCGGGGCCGTGCAATACTTTGGCGTTGACACCTTCACCACCGGCATCTATCGCACTTGGTTCGGGATGGGCGAACAGGTCGCTGCGGCCCAGCTAGCTGCCTGCCTGCTGGCCTTCGTCATCGCGCTGGTGCTGCTCGAGCGTGCCTCCCGTGGCAAGCGCCGCTATTTCCATACCACCGGTCGTTATCAGCATCTGCCGGAATTCCCGCTGCATGGCTGGCGCGGTTGGGCCGCCACTCTGGCCTGCCTGACGCCGGTGCTGCTGGGATTCCTGATCCCCAGCGGGCTGCTCGGCTACCTTTCGTTCCGGGGAGGAGATGCCCTGTTCGGGTCGGCCTTCCTGACCTTTGCCGGCAATAGCCTGCTACTGGCGTCGTTAGCCTCAGCCGTCGCCGTGGGGCTGGCTCTGCTGCTCAGCTATGGCGCTCGCCTGAACGCCAACAAGGTCACTCGGGTCGCGACTCGCGTGGCCGCCATGGGCTACGCGGTACCGGGATCGGTGGTGGCGGTGGGCATTCTGATTCCCTTCGTGTGGTTAGACCATCAAATCAACGACTTCATGAAGGGGCAGTTCGGTTTCGCGGTGGGGCTGCTGCTCAGCGGATCAGCCTTTATCCTGATCTATGCCTACGTGGTGCGCTTTCTCGCCGTCTCATTCAATGCTATCGAGGCCAGCCTGGGCAAGGTCACGCCGAGCATGGACGCCGCTTCCAGGACTCTGGGGCAGACGGCAGGCGGCACGCTACGCAAGGTGCACACTCCCATCATGCGCGGCAGCTTGATCGCCGCCGGCATTCTGGTGTTCGTGGATGTGATGAAGGAGCTGCCGGCGACAGTGATCCTGCGCCCCTTCAACTTCGATACTCTCGCGATCCGCGCTCACAGTCTGGCCGCGGACGAGCGCCTGGCGGAGGCTTCGACGTCGTCCCTGGCCATCGTGGTGGTAGGCATCGTGCCCGTTATCCTCCTCAGTATCGCGATGCGGCGATCACGCCCCGGCAGTGGCTGACTCGAGGGGAAAGACGAAGACCTGGGAGGCGTCCAGACCGATCATCACAGGCTGGCCTTCCCGGGGCAGGAAGAGTCCGGGTGAGCGAGCGTGCATATGGGTTTCCTGGCCATCGGGTGCATGGGCGCAGATATGCAGCAGGCTGGTGCGTCCCAGCAGCTTGGCCATGATCACATGGCTATGATGCTGCTCCAGCGGTTCTTCCAGCGGCACCACTCTCAGCGCCTCGGGACGGATCATCACTTGTACGCGGCTGCCCTCTGGCAACCCTCTGCCGGAGACGTCGCCTACCGGCGTGGAAACCTTGCCGTCCACCACCCGTCCCTCGAGTTCGTTTACCTCTCCGAAAAAGTTGACCACGAAGGGATCCGTAGGGGCACAGTACAGTTCTAATGGCGTACCGGCCTGAACCACCCTCCCCTCGCGCATCAGCACGATGCGGTCGGCCATGAACATGGCCTCCTCGGGATCGTGGGTCACCAGCAGCACCCCTGCCCCGACCTTCTTCAGCACATGCAGAGTGTCGTCGCGGATACGGTCCCGCAGGCGAGCATCAAGGCTGGAGAAGGGCTCGTCGAGCAGCATCAGCTGGGGCGAAGGCGCCAGCGCCCGGGCCAGTGCGATGCGCTGCTGCTGTCCACCCGAGAGCATATGCGGGAAAACAGTGGCATAGCGCTCCATGCCCAGCAGTTCGAGCAGCTCTAAGGCCCGGCGGCGACGCTGCGCGGCAGGCTGGGACTTGAGCCCGAAAGCCACGTTGTCCAGCACCGAGAGATGGGGGAACAACGCCGAATCCTGGAAGGCCAGGCCAACGTTGCGCTTCTCGGGTGGTACATGAGAGCGCCCAGCGCGCCCCATTAACTGTCCTCCAAGCGCTACCTGTCCCCGCTGTACTGCTTCGAGTCCGGCGGCGATTCTCAGCAGGGTCGACTTGCCACAGCCGGAGGGGCCGAGCAAACAGACGATCTCCCCGGGGTTGACCTCCAGGGAGACGTCTTCCACTGCCAGGTGCTGCTGATAAGCATGGCGGATCTGGTGCATGGCGAGCACAGGTGCAGCGGCAGCGTTTTCGTCGATCTGAGGCATCGGTTGGCTAGTCATAGGATCTGAGCGGCCATTAATAAAGGTGTGTGGTGCATGGTAACGCGAAAGCCTCCTGAATGCGTTATACAATCGCTCGCATTTCGCTCCCCGGCGGTCAAGGCACGGCGGTTCCTGACCTGGATCAGATCACCCATCGACGGGACTTGACGCTGATGTCGGAAGGCGCTTCAATAGCGTAAATGTAATGCAAAGCATTATCATTTGAAATATCAACTCGCATATGAGGTGCCTCCATGCTGCAAAAACGTCGTCTTGCCATGCCCCTCGCCGCCCTGGTGGCCAGCTCTGCCATGGCGTCACAAGCTGCTGTCGCTGATGAGCTCAACGTCTATTCGGCTCGTCATTACGACTCGGACGAAGCGCTTTATGCCGCGTTCACCGAGCAGACCGGGATCGACGTCAACGTACTGGAAGGCGACTCCGACCAGTTGCTCCAGCGCCTCAAGCTCGAGGGAGAGGCCAGCCCCGCTGACGTGATGATCACCGTAGACGCCGGGCGCCTTTGGCGTGGTGAGCAGGAGGACATCTTCGCCAGCGTGGAGTCCGAGATCCTCAACGAGCGGGTGCCCGAGCATCTCCGCCATCCGGAAGGCAAGTGGTTCGGCTTCAGCGAGCGAGTCAGGACAATCTTCATCAACCCTACCGCGGTCGATGCGGACAAGATTACCCGCTATGAGGATCTGGCGGATCCGACGTTTGAAGGCCAAGTCTGCATTCGTTCCTCGAACAACATCTACAACCAGTCGCTGCTGGCCTCGATGATCGCTCACCACGGCGAGGAAGCCGCCGAGGAGTGGGCCGCGGGCGTGGTCAACAACTTTGCGCGCAACCCCGAGGGCGGCGACACCGACCAGATCCGCGGCGTTGCCAGCGGGCAGTGCGATATTGCCGTGGCCAACCACTACTACTATGCTCGCCTGGTCAACTCCGACCAGCAAGCAGACCGCGAAGCGGCCGAGAAAGTCCAGGTGATTTTCCCCAACCAGGGCGATCGCGGCGCGCACGTCAACGTAGGCGGTGCGGGCATAGTGAAGGGAGCGCCCAATGAGGAAAATGCTGAGCGCTTCCTCGAGTTCCTCGCCTCCGACAAGGCGCAGTCACTGTTCGCCATCGACAACTACGAGTTCCCAGTCGTCGATTCCGTGGAACTCGAGGGCTTCATGGCCTCCCTGGACGACTACAAGAGTGATGAGCTGAATATCAGCGCCCTTGGCGAGCACAACCCTGAAGCAGTGCGCATCTTCGATCGCGTCAACTGGCGCTAATCGTCACGTCGCCCAGCTCTGAGCCATGATGAAAGGGCTCGGAGCAGTGCACGAATCCCCGGTAGTGGGACAGTTCATTCAGCCAGCGTTAGAGGCCTGGGTACCGTAATTTGCGGGACCCAGGCCTTTTATGTCGGCATGTCTCATCGTCGCGTCATGCTAGAGGGATCAGTGCGCCTCGTCCCAGTTGGCTCCGCTCTCGGCCTCGACGATCAGCGGCACGCTCAGCTCTGCGGCGGCCTGCATGCGCCCCTTAATCTGCTCGATGAAAGCATCCACCTGCCCTTCCACCACTTCGAAGACCAGTTCGTCGTGGACCTGCATCACCATGCAGACGTCCATGCCGCCGACGCGCAACCAGGCGTCCACGTCGATCATGGCGAGCTTGATGATATCCGCCGCAGTGCCCTGCATGGGGGCATTGATCGCCGTGCGCTCCGCCCCCTGGCGGCGAGCGCGGTTCTGGGAGTGGATCTCCGGCAGGTAGAGGCGCCGGCCATAGACCGTCTCGACGAAGCCATCCTCGGCCGCCTGTGAGCGAATGCGCTCCATATACCGGGCCACCCCGGGGTAGCGGTCGAAGTAGCGCTCGATCCAGGTCTGGGCCTGGTTGCGGTCGATATGCAGCTGGCGACCCAGGCCCCAGGCGCTCATGCCGTAAATCAGGCCGAAATTGATTGCCTTGGCACTGCGCCGCTGGTCGCCGGAGACCTTGTCGAGGGGCACCCCGAACACCTCGGCGGCGGTGGCGACGTGAATGTCGCGGCCCTCGGCAAAGGCCTCGAGCAGCCCCTTGTCCTCGGAGAGATGCGCCATGATGCGCAGCTCGATCTGGGAGTAGTCGGCGGCGACGACCCGGTAGCCCGGCCGAGCGATGAAGGCCTGGCGGATCTTGCGGCCCTCTTCGGTGCGAATCGGGATGTTCTGCAGGTTGGGGTCCGACGACGACAATCGCCCCGTGGCAGTGACCGCCTGGTGATAGCTGGTGTGAAGCCGCCCGGTGGCCTTGTTGACCAGCCGCGGCAGCTTGTCGGTATAGGTGGACTTCAGCTTGGCCAGGCCGCGGTGCTCCGTGATCACCTTGGGCAGCGGGAAGTCAAGCGCCAGCTCCTCCAGCACCGCCTCGGCGGTGGAGGGCGCCCCCTTGGGGGTCTTCTTGAGAACCGGAATCTTCTGCTCTTCGAAGAGTATCTGGCCGAGCTGCTTGGGTGAGCCAAGGTTGAACTCGCGTCCGGCCAGTTCATGGGCACGCGCCTCCAGCTCGCGGATGCGCACCTCGAGCTCGCGGCTCTGGGCATGGAGCCGCTCCGGGTCCAGCGCCACCCCGGCCCGTTCCATCCGCGACAGTACCGAGATCAGCGGCAGCTCGATCTCTTCAAGCACCTCGGCGAGGCGACCCGTGGCCGCCAGGCGCGGGCGGAGCTCGCCATGTAGGCGCAGTGTGATGTCGACGTCCTCACAGGCGTAAGGGGCAGCCTGCTCCAGGGCGATTTGATTGAAGGTGAGCTGCTTGGCGCCCTTGCCGGCGATCTCCTCGAAGGAGACGGTCTTCTCTCCCAGATACTTCAACGCCAGGGAATCCATGTCGTGGCGAGTGGCAGTGGAGTCCAGCACGTAGGACTCCAGCATGGTGTCCTCCAACCGTCCTGCCACCGCGATGCCGTGGCTGGCCAGCACCGAGATATCGTACTTGAGGTTCTGGCCGATCTTGGTCGTTTTCTCGTCTTCGAGAAGCGGCTTGAGCCTGGCGAGCACGACGTCGCGGTCGAGCTGTGTGGGGGCATCCAGGTAGTCGTGGGCCAGCGGGATGTAGGCCGCCTCCCCCGCCTCCAGCGCCAGCCCAACGCCAACGATCTGCGCCTCCATGTAGGCCAGGCTGGTGGTTTCCAGGTCGAAGCAGAAGGCCTCGGCCGCTTCGAGCCGGGTCAGCCAGGCTTCCAGCTCGGCCTGCTCGAGGATCACATGGTCATTGCGGGGAGCGCTGGCACCGATCTCTTCGGCGTCGGCCGGCGTCGGCGTGCCACCAACCACGTCGTCGACGCCGGGGTCGCTGCCCTCCAGCAGCTCGGAGAGCCAGGCCCTGAACTCGAACTCGCGATAGAGCTCCATAAGCGTTTCACGATCCGGGTGGGCGATATCCAGGTCATCGAGGCCTACCGGCAGGTCACAGTCGGTCTTGATCGTCGCCAACTGGTACGAGAGAAACGCCTGGTCGCGGTGCTCATCGAGCTTCTTCGGCAGGGTCTTGGCGCCGCGAAAGTCCAGTCCCTTGACCCGCTCCAGATCGGCGTAGATGGTCTCGAGCCCGCCATTCATACCCTGCAGCAGACCCAGCGCGGTCTTCTCACCCACCCCCGGCACTCCGGGAATGTTGTCGACCTTGTCGCCCATCAGCGCCAGCAAGTCGATGATCAGCTCAGGTGGCAGGCCGAACTTCTTTTTCACGCCGTCGACGTCCAGGGCCTCGTCCTTCATGGTATTGACGAGAGTGATATGGCCGTTGACCAGTTGGGCCATGTCCTTGTCACCGGTGGAGATCACCGCATCGCGCCCAGCCTCGGTGGCCCGGCGGGCCAGGGTGCCGATGACGTCGTCGGCCTCCACGCCTTCGATGCACAGCAGAGGCAGCCCCAGCGCCCTCACGCAAGCATGCAGCGGGGCCACCTGGGAGCGCAGATCGTCGGGCATCGGTGGACGGTGGGATTTGTACTCGGCGAACAGTTCGTCACGGAAGGTCTTGCCCGGGGCATCGAAGACCACCGCCATGGGGCTGTCCGGATAGTCCTTGATCAGCCGCTTGAGCATGTTGAGCACGCCCTTGATGGCGCCGGTGGGCTGCCCTTTCGAGGTGGTGAGCGGCGGCAGGGCGTGGAAGGCGCGGTAAAGGTAGGAAGAACCGTCGACGAGTACGATGGGAGTGTCGGCCATGCAAGGCATCCATTGAGACTGAGCGGGAAGTGATCCTGATCACCCATGATACGCATTGCACGGGTGTTTTGCCGCGGGTGGTGGGCCTGCTGACCGCAACGGCATACACTGGTGACATAGCTACTTCATATGCCGCGCCGCGGCCAGGAGGCCATCATGATCGTGACACGCACCCTTATTGTTCTACTCCTTGGGCTGGCACTGGTCGCAACGGGCCCCGCTCTGGCCCAGACCTCCGCCGACCTGGAGCCGGATATCACCATCCGTCAGGAGGAAGATCGCACCATCCGCGAGTACCGCATCAATGGCGAACTCTATGCCATCGAAATCCGCCCCTCCACTGGTCCCTCCTACTACCTGGTGGACCATGACGGAGACGGCAACTTCGAGCGCCAGGACGGTGATCGCCTCGCCGTGCCGCAGTGGATCCTGCGTAGATTCTGACGAGAAACCACGACACGTGCATCACTCGGCCAAGTCGCTACAATAGGTCGCTTGGCATCCCCGGGTGAGAGACACATGGCCGTATTCACACCGCTATCCGAGACCCAAGTCGCGGACTTTCTGGCACGCTTTGATGCCGGCTCGCTGGTCTCCCTGGAAGGCGTACCTGCTGGCACCGAGAACAGCACCTTCTTCGTCACCACCGACCAGCGTCAGCTAGTGCTGACCTTGTTCGAGCAGGGCGAGTTTGGCGAGCTGCCGTTCTTCGTTGATCTGCTCGACTATCTGGATGAGCATCGTCTGCCAGTGCCAGGTCCAGTGCACGACCGCGAGGGCGTGGCACTCCACCGCCTGGCCGGTAAGCCCGCACTGCTCTTCCCGCGCCTGCCCGGCAAGCATCCCAAGTCGCCCAACCTGGTCCAGTGCGCGGCCTTGGGAGATGCCTTGGGCCATATGCACAAGGTGTCGCAGCATTTTCCGGGGCACCGGCCCAACCCGCGAGATCTTCACTGGCTGCTGCCCATGCATCACAAGGTGCTGGTCTATCTCTCGCCGGAAGACCAGGCCATGATGAAAGACGAAGTGGAGATCTATCAGGATGCCTTCGGCAGCGCTCTTGATTTGCCCCAGGGCACGCTGCACGGCGACTTGTTCCGCGACAACGCCCTCTACGAGGGCGATCGGCTGGGCGGCATCATCGACTTCTACAACGGTTGCACCGGCGACCTGCTTTTCGATCTGGCCATTGTCATCAACGACTGGGCTACCGATAACGACGGCCACCTGGATGCCGATCGCCACGATGCCATCCTCGGCACCTACCAGGCACGCCGCCCCCTCACCGCAGCCGAACGCGAGGCATGGCCGATGATGTTGCGCATGACGGCACTGCGCTACTGGCTGTCGCGGCTACTGGTCGTCTACGTGGATCCTCCAGCTCACGATCTCACCCCGCACGATCCCGAACGTTTTCGCATCATCCTGAAGGCGCGCCTCCAGCACGGCGCCCTCGCCCTCCCGGAGGTGAATGCATGAGTCTCTCCATGGCCAGTGCCGGCAGCCCGGCAAAGCGCGCCCGGCGCGTCTGGAATATCGACCAGTGGGGCAGCGGCTACTACGATGTGGACGACTCCGGGCACGCCCTGGTCCGTCCCCTGGGCAACGAGATCGAGGGCCCTGCCCTGCCGCTCGATGATCTGGTTGCGCAGCTCAAGACCGCCGGACTGCGCCTGCCTGTGCTGGTACGCTTCATTGACATCCTCCACGACCGCGTCGAACAGCTATGCGCCGCCTTCGACACCGCCATGGTCGAGGAAGAGTTCAGCGGCGGCTATACCGCTGTTTACCCGATCAAGGTCAACCAGCAGCGCCGGGTGGTGGAGGAGATCCTCGCCACGCCCGAGCGCGGCCGTGACCGAGTGGGTCTGGAAGCCGGCAGCAAGCCTGAATTGCTCGCCGTATTAGCGCTCTCCGGAGACGGGCCCTCGCTGATCGTGTGCAACGGCTACAAGGATCGGGAATATGTGCGCCTGGCACTGATGGGCGAAAAGCTCGGCCACCGTGTCTACCTGGTGGTGGAAAAACTCTCGGAGCTGCCGATGATCCTCGAGGAGGCCGCAGCGTTGGGCGTCAAGCCTCGCATCGGCCTGCGCGCACGACTCGCCACCGTGGGCCGTGGCCGCTGGCAGAACACCGGCGGCGAGAAGTCCAAGTTCGGTCTCACCGCCAGCCAGATTCTGGCGGTAGTGGACCACCTGCGCGATGCCAACGCCCTGGAGAGCCTGCAGCTGGTGCACTTTCACCTCGGCTCGCAGATCGCCAATATCCGCGATATCCAGCGTGGCCTGCGCGAATGCGCGCGTTTTTACCAGAGCCTGGTGGAACTGGGCGCGCCGGTGGACACCGTCGACGTGGGTGGCGGCCTGGGCGTTGACTATGAAGGTACCCGATCGCGCAGCTTCTGTTCGGTCAACTACTCGATGCTCGAGTATGCCCGCAACGTGGTCTATGCCTTTCGCCTGGCCTGCCAAGAGCGTGATCTACCCGAGCCGCACCTGATCAGTGAGTCGGGCCGCGCCCTGACCGCTCACCACGCGGTGCTGATTACCAACGTGATCGGCGAGGAGCGAATCAGCGAAACCGCACCGGAACGCCGCGTCGAGGACGATCCCCAGGTAAACGAGCTATGGCGGGTCCACGACCTGCTTCACGAACAGGTGGAGCCACGCGGCCTGGTCGAGGCGTGGCATGACCTGGTGCAGGCCATGGGTGAACTCCATGAACGCTTCGTGATCGGCATGACCAACATCAACGCCCGGGCCGAGGGCGAGGCCGTCTATTTTGCCGCCTGCGCGAGGCTGCGCGCCCGTCTCGATACTCGCAATCGCGCTCATCGTGAGATCGCCGACGAGCTGGCCGAGAAGCTCGCCGACAAGCTGTTCGTCAACTTCTCGCTGTTCCAGTCGGTGCCCGACGTCTGGGGTATTCAGCAGATCTTCCCGGTGCTGCCGCTGACCGGCCTCGACCAGGAGCCGGTTCGCCGAGGGGTGATTCAGGATATCACCTGCGACAGCGATGGCCGCATCGACGGCTACGTGGACGGCCAGGGGGTTGAGACCACGCTGCCCCTGCCCGAGTGGCAGGAGGGTGACGAACAACTGCTGGGCTTCTTCCTGGTGGGCGCCTATCAGGAGATTCTAGGCGATCTACACAATCTGTTTGGAGACACCGACTCGGTGGACGCCACCTTGGCAGAAGACGGTGGCTGGACTTTCAGTCACATTCAGCAGGGCGACCGGGTTGCCGACGTACTCAGCTACGTCAACTTCGACGCCGAGGTGCTGCGCAGCAATCTCGCCGAGCAGCTAGCCGCCAGCGGTCTGGAAGAAGCCGAGCAGCAGAGATTCCTCGATGCTCTTTCGGAAGGGCTGGCAGGTTATACCTATCTGGAGTAGCCGACCGTCTCTCCCCTGAATGCAACGACGCCCCGCAGCCACATGCTGCGGGGCGTCGTCGTCTGGCGCGGCAACAGCATATGTCTGCTGAGTCACTCCACCCAATCACTCCACTACGCGAGTCGTGATCTCCAGGCCGCCGGTCAGAGTGAAGTGCAGCTCGGCGCCACGCGACAGCGGGCCGACACCGGCCGGGGTCCCGGTCAGCACCACGTCGCCCGGCAGCAGGGTGAAGTGACGGCTCATCTCGGCCACCAAGGTGGCGACCGGAAAGAGCATGTCGGCGCCCTCGCCACGCTGTCGCGGCTCACCGTCGATGACGAGGGTGAACGCCAGAGCACTCCAGTTGGGCACCTGAGAGAGCCGCAGGAAAGCAGAGAGCGGACAGGCACCGTCAAACCCTTTGGCGGTTTCCCAGGGGTGTCCCTTCTCCTTGAGCCGGGTCTGCAGATCGCGCAGGGTCAGGTCCAGTCCCAGACCAATGCCAACGATCGCACGCTCGGCCTCGTCGGCAGTGGCATGGGAGAGTTCCTCGCCGACCAGCAGCGCCAGTTCGGTCTCGTAGTGCACCTCGCCCCGAGAAAAGGGGGCTTCGATGGGCTCTTCCAGCGGAACAGCACAGGTCGACGGTTTGATGAACAGCAGCGGCTCGCTGGGCACCGGATTGTCCAGTTCCCTGGCATGATCGGCATAGTTGCGGCCGACGCAGACGATCTTGCCGAGCGCATGGGGAAATTCCTGGCCATCGGTAAAACGTGGAACAAAGCGCATGGCGGGTCTTCTCCTTCTCGTTATGCGTGCCGCATCTCGGCGACCAGCCTCACAGTCTACCGCACCGTGCGCCGCGTACCACCTCCGCGGGGCCGACAGGTTGCCTTACCCCGCCGTTGGCCTGGCAGGCGGCCATGGCCGCCTGGGACCAAAACCGCTCCGATGGCACGCACAAAAAAACCGCCTCAAAGGACGGTTACCATTCGTTCGAACGATGCTGACTAGCAGGGCATTGATGGTGCCGGCACCAGGAGTCGAACCCGGGACCTACTGATTACAAGTCAGTTGCTCTACCAACTGAGCTATGCCGGCAATGCGATGCTCTGTAGCGGCGCAGAGGCGTAAAATCCTCTGAGCGAGAAAGACCGTGAACCCATGTTCACGGTCTTTCGTATTCAAGGTTGGCGATGGCTGGGGTACCAGGATTCGAACCTGGGAATGCCGATACCAAAAACCGGTGCCTTACCACTTGGCTATACCCCAGCAATATGGTGGCCAGAGAGGGAATCGAACCCCCGACACGGGGATTTTCAATCCCCTGCTCTACCGACTGAGCTATCTGGCCGCTGCCAACGGTGCGTATTAAACCTCAGTGGAGAATCGGCGTCAACCCCTTCCGTTTCAAAACGATGGCCGGAGATGACCAGGGATTGGCGTCACGATTCCCGTGGCACATAGCCCTCGGCCTGATCGGTCTCACGGTTATCCAGGAAGCATTCCATCTGCTCCATCAGGTACGCACGGGCCGAGGGCTCAAGCATATTAAGGTGCTTCTCGTTGATCAGGCGGGTCTGCAGCGCCTGCCACTCCTCCCAGGCCTGCTTGGATACGCTAGCCTGAATCTCCTGACCCTTCTTGCCGGGCAGCGGCGGAATCGGCAGGGCCTCGAGCTCTTGCTGGTACTTGCGACAGAAAACGGTCTGGCTCATGAATCATTCTCCTCGAAAAAAGTGAAAGTGGCGTCAAGGGCCCGGCTTGGCATTCAGGGCGAAGGGCAAAAGACCGGTCAGCAGCGACTTTACCGGGGCTGCCAACCCGATGGCATCGGGATTCTGGGGATCGTACCAGCGGCGGGTCTCGCCCACCGCGTCGAGGCGCTCGACGCGCGCCGGTTGGGGCGTGATCTCCAGCCGAAAATGGCTGAACACATGAATGAAAGAAGGGTATGCCGGCTCGATGGTGCTGCCCGGCGCATGACAGTCGAGCCAGTCCTGCAGCTCGGGGAACTCGTCGAACTGAGGCAGACTCCAGAGACCTCCCCACAGGCCACTGGCCGGACGCTGCTCCAGTAGCACCCGACCCCGCGCGTCCCGCAGCAGCAGCATACGAGTGGTGCGAGTGGGCAGCGTCTTCTTCGGCTTCGACTCGGGGAAGCGACGTTCTTCGCCGCGGGCATGAGCCAAACAGACATCCACGAAGGGACAGCGCCCGCACTCGGGGGTGCCGCGCCGGCAAAGCGTCGCGCCCAGATCCATGATCGCCTGGGTGTAGTCGACCAGGCGCTCATGCGGAGTATAGTGCTCGGCCAGCGCCCACAGGCGGCGCTCCACCGCCGGCCGGCCAGGCCAGCCCTCCACCGCATGCAGCCGAGTCAGGCTGCGCTTGACGTTGCCGTCGAGGATCACCGCCCGTTCACCGCTGCTCTGGGCGATGATCGCCCCCGCGGTAGAGCGACCGATGCCCGGCAGTGCCGCCAGGGCTTCCGAGTCCATGGGGAAGTCGCCGCCGAGCTCATCCACAATAACACCCGCGGCTCGGTGCAGGTTGCGTCCTCGGGCGTAGTAGCCTAGCCCCGTCCACAGGTGCAGCACCTCATCCTGGCTCGCCGACGCCAGTGCGCGCACGTTCGGAAAGCGCATCATGAAGCGCTCGAAATAGGGAACTACCGTGGCGACCTGGGTCTGCTGCAGCATGATCTCGGAGACCCACACCCGATAGGGCGAGCGATCCTGCTGCCAGGGCAAATCGTGGCGGCCGTGGACATCGAACCAGGCAAGCAGGCGGCGCTGGAACTCTACAGCGGACAGGACGGGTGAGGGCATCTCACTCATCGCGGCTCCAAAAAAAGCGCCGACATGGATGTCGGCGCAGGGACTGACTTTGCTCAATCAAACAGACTACGCAGCGTGTCACGAAGTTCCCTGCCCGCGCCTTCGCCTAGCTGCTCGTTGAGCCCCTCCAGGGCCCCCTCCAGACGGCGCTCCACTTCCTCCCCGGCGCGGCGACCCAGTTCATCCCGCAGTACCTCGCCGATGGCGGACTGGAAGGCCTGCTGATCGAAGCGGCACCAGTCAGCGCTGTCGCCCGAGAGGCTTCCCTCGCAGCGCACCGGAAAAGGCACCCGCTCCAGGCGGGGGTTAACCCGGCAGGCGGCATCGGCGGTATCGACCACCCGCGCCGCGGCGCGCAGCTCGAAGCGCTCGCTGATGAGATCAAGCCAACCCTCACCGCCCAGTTCGATGCCTGGAATGGCCACAAGCAAGTCGTCACTGGTGAGGGTGCCGTCGCGAATCACGAAGCTGGCCTCGACGCGCTCGAAACGCGTGTCCGGATGCCAGTCCCGGCTGGTCTCGCGACCCTCTATGGCGGCAACGGCGGTGCAAAGCTCCCGGGAAACGTTGACATCGAGGATGGCGCCGTCGTCGATGCGGGCGATGATATTACCGTCCAGGTTCCGTTTGAGCGCAGGCGACGTGTTGCCCCGGGTGGTCAGCTCACCTTCGGCGGAGAGGCGGCCGCGCAGCGGAGCCTCCTCGTCACTCAGCGCTGCAAACAGCTCGTCGGTTCGCACGCGCTCGATGCGGGGTAGCAGCTGCCAGTGTATCGGGTCGCGCGTCAGGTCCAGTTCACCATCGGCGGCCAGGCTACCCTCGTAGAAGCCGGAGGTAAATCGAGTCAAACGCTGCCGACCATCGGCACCCTGAAGGGCCAGATCAACGTCGCGGAACGCCAGTCCAGCCAGGCCCAGCCAGCCGAGGCGCAGTTGGCCATCCAGCGCCAGTTCGGCGAGCCACTCCTCCGGCACCAGGGTGCCGACCAGGTCGGCATAGGACCGGGAGATCCCCGGGATACCGGAAGCCGCGGCGCTGCCGCCTTCAGGCACCGAAGGCGGCAGGTAGGCATCAAGGTCCAGACGATCGCCCTGCAATTCAAAGTCGAGCATCTGCCCATCGAGGCCCGCCGCGAGCCGTCCGGTAAAGGTGCTGTCATCCAGCACCAGCGTTAAGCCATTCAGCTCAAATCGGGACAGGTCACCTCGCAGCGGACTGGTCAGCGCAACATCGGCAAGGGACTCGGCATCTGCCATGACCGGCAGGCTGTCGAAACGCTCAAGCCATGGGCGCAGAGTCGTGGGGGCAAGGCGCAGCTGGCCATCATAGGCCACGGCCCCCAGCAGGCCAGCGACGTTGAGGTTGCCATTCAGCGTAAGGCCATGCTCACTGCTCAGCTCCAGGTCGCGCAGCCTGGCGGTCTCTTCGACGAGGTCGGCCTCCAGAGCGAACATCAGTGAGAACGGCAGCGGTGACGTGCCCAAAACGGGATGGTTAAGGGTAGCCTCCAGGCGGCCCTCCTCAAGGCGCAGCCGGCGCTCGACGGAGTCGAGGCGCAGCTGGCTGCCCTGCAGGGCCAATTTCTGCTCGCCTTCAATGCCCGCCAGTCGGCTGGTGGTACTCAATGAAAGGTTCTCCAGCAGGTAGCGGCGCTCCGACAGCCCCAGGGTGACGCGAGCCTCCAGGGAGACATCGCTGGTCAGCCTCGGGATGTCCTCGCGGCTCTCCAAAACCAGGTCATCGTGGCCAATCAGGCGGAAGGTGGTGCGAATCGGGAAGGCACTGCGCGGGTTGACATTGCTGCCGGTGATGCCGAGCGATTCCAGCCGCAGCTCATGCCCGGTCCTCAGATCACGATAGCGCACCTCGCCATCGCGCACCTGCACACTGGCAACATTGAGTGCCACGGCCAGGCCACCCTGGCCATCCGGTACCGGGCCGGCGGAGGCATTCGCCGGCGCCAGCACCTCTTCGGCGGCCTCGCTACGCTCGGCCAGACGCTCCATAAGCGTTTCCCAGTTGCCTCGACCCGCCTCGTCTCGCTCCAGGTTGAGACGCATGCCCTCCAGGGTCATGCCGTCGATGGCAATCTCGCCGCGCAGCAGGGGGGCAAAGGCCAGGCTTACCTCGGCCCGCCTGAAGGCCACAAAGGACTCATCCTCGCTCACCGATTGCTCCGGCAACCAGGCATCAGCCTTCTCCACTCCCACCCCGAGACGCGGATAGAAGGACCAGGTCAAGGGTCCCTCCAGGGCGAGTTCCAGGCCGCTCTGCTCGCGAACCACTTCGATCAGCCGCGGCTTGAGATCCTCGGGATCAAAGAAAGTGGTGACATAGACCACGGCTGCCACGGCCAGCACGGCAACGATGCCTACCGCGGCAAGAAGAATACTCAGTAAGCGCCGCATCACTGACTCCTTTCTTGCATCATCAACTCGTAGAAGCCGCTATGCTGCTCCAGCCGGTAGCCCAGCCTCGTCAGCAGGACCTGATCGGCCAGTTGCAGTTGGGAAAGTTCTGCGCGCAGAGCCCTGCTCTCGGCCTGGGCTGCGTGCCCCACCAGGGTCAGCAGCCGAGTACCGACGCCGCGGCGTCGGGTCGGCTTGCGCACGCAGAAGTGCGATAGCCACCAGGCCGAGCCATCGTCACGCTGCGCCACCGCGCCTATCAGGCGGTCGTTGAAACGGGCACAGAGAAAACGATGGCCATCGCCCAGATGGCTTTGAATAAAAGTACCCACAGTTGCGGGCAGGCGCTCGGACGGCGCATCGGAATAGATACGGGCGAGGTCGAGTTGCGCCTGGGCATCCGCTTCCCAGGCGGCGCGGTCGACGGAATGGAGTGTCACCGGCATAGATGGATCTCCCTGGGCCGGGGCGGCGAGGGGTCGCCGCCGCGCAGTGGGGTGCATTGTAGCGGATGGGGTCACCGATTCTCTATAATGGCAGACTTCCGACCGCGGGCATGGCCCGCCGTCAGCTTGTTCTTTCAGGTCGCTGCCCGCCAGTGGCCGCTTCCGACATGCGCCCAGGCGCTGGAGATGCATCGATGTCCGAGCGTATCGCCACGGTCAGCCGTGACACCCAGGAGACCCAGATCACCGTCACCGTCAACCTCGACGGCACCGGCAAGCTGGCCTGCGAGACCGGCGTGCCCTTCCTCGACCATATGCTCGACCAGGTGGCTCGCCACGGGTTGATCGACCTTGAGATCAAGGCAGTTGGCGACCTGCATATCGACGACCACCATACCGTCGAGGACCTGGGCATCACCCTGGGTCAGGCCTTCGCCAGAGCCGTCGGCGACAAGCGCGGCATCCGCCGCTACGGTCACGCCTATGTTCCCCTGGATGAGGCGCTCTCCCGGGTCGTGGTAGATTTTTCCGGTCGCCCGGGTCTGTTCATGGACGTGGAGTTCACCCGTGCTGCCATCGGCCGCCTGGACACCCAGCTGTTCTGGGAGTTCTTTCAGGGCTTCGCCAACCACGGCATGGTGACCCTGCACGTCGACAATCTGAAGGGTTTCAACGCCCATCACCAGGCGGAAACCATCTTCAAGGCTTTCGGCCGCGCGCTGCGCATGGCCGTGGAGCCCGACCCCCGCATGGCCGGCCAGATGCCGTCTACCAAGGGCTGCCTGTGAGGCCGCCCCAAGACCACACGAGGAGCGCCCCATGACCATTGCCGTCATCGACTACGGGATGGGCAACCTGCATTCCGTCGCCAAGGCACTGGAGCACGTCACCCACGAGAACGTGGTGATCACTCGCGACCCGCGTCGTATCCTCGGCGCCACCCGACTGGTGCTGCCCGGCCAGGGCGCCATCCGCGACTGCGTGGGAGAGCTGGAAAAGACTGATCTACGCGGCTTGGTGGAAGAGCTGCTGGCCAGCCAGGAGAAGCCGCTGCTGGGCATCTGCGTGGGCCAGCAGATGCTGCTCGATCACAGCGAGGAGAACGGGGGCATCGACTGCCTGGGCTTCATCGGCGGCCGGGTCAAGCGCTTTCCCGGCGACATGCGCGACGACCGAGGCCAGCGCCTCAAGGTGCCGCACATGGGCTGGAATCTGGTTCGCCAGCAGCGTGAGCATCCCCTGTGGGAGGGCATCGACCAGGACGAGCACTTCTACTTCGTTCACAGCTTCTACGTGGAAGCCGCCGACGATGCCACGGTATTCGGCACCACCGACTACGGCCGCATCCAGGCCCATGTGGCCATTGGCCGCGACGCCACCTTCGCCGTACAGTTCCACCCGGAGAAGAGCTCCCGGTCCGGCCTGCGGCTACTCGAGAACTTTGTTAGCTGGTCGCCCTGAAACGCGCTCGGGCCTCCGCCACTCGCGCCGAAACCGCTCGGGAACCGGGCGGAACACCGCCGACGACTTTCAACCGGGGCCCTCAGCGGCACCCAACAGGAGCTGGACATGCTGGTGATTCCCGCCATCGATCTCAAGGACGGCAAGTGCGTGCGTCTGAAGCAGGGGCGCATGGACGACGCCACCACCTACGGTGATGACCCGGTGGCCATGGCCGAGCGCTGGGTCAAGGCGGGTGCCCGCCGTCTGCACCTGGTGGACCTCAACGGCGCCTTCGAGGGCAAGCCGGTCAACGGCGAGGCCGTGACCGCCATCGCTCGCCGCTGGCCCGAACTACCGATCCAGATCGGCGGCGGCATCCGCTCGGCCGAGACCATCGAGCACTACCTGGCCGCGGGGGTGTCCTATGTGATCATCGGCACCAAGGCGGTCAAGGAACCCGCCTTCGTCGGCGAGATGTGCCGCGCCTTCCCGGGTCACGTGATCGTCGGCCTTGATGCTCGCGACGGCTTCGTGGCCACCGACGGCTGGGCCGAAGTCTCCCAGGTGAAGGCCGTGGACCTGGCCAGGCGCTTCGCCGACGACGGTGTCTCGAGCATCGTCTACACCGATATCGCCCGCGATGGCATGATGAACGGCGTCAACGTCGAGGCCACCGCTCAACTCGCCCGCGAGGGCGGTCTTCCGGTCATCGCCTCCGGCGGGGTTACCGACCTGAACGACCTGCGCGCTCTGGTGGCCGCTGGAGAGCCGGGCATACTGGGCGCCATCACCGGCCGCGCCATCTACGAAGGCAGCCTGGACGTGGCCGAGAGCCAGCGGCTGTGCGATGAACTCACCGATTCACTCAAGACCACAGGGCTCAAGTGAGCCAGGAGCTGAACATGGGACTGGCCAAGCGCATCATCCCCTGCCTGGACGTCGACGCCGGACGCGTGGTCAAGGGCGTCAATTTCATCGGTATCCGCGACGCCGGCGACCCGGTGGAGATCGCCCAGCGTTACAACCAGCAGGGCGCCGACGAGATCACCTTCCTCGACATCACGGCAAGCCACGAGGATCGCGACACCACGGTGGAAATGGTCGAGCGCATTGCCGGTGAGGTGTTCATTCCGCTGACCGTAGGTGGCGGCATCCGCACCTGCGATGACATCCGCACCATGCTCAACGCCGGCGCCGACAAGGTCTCGATCAACACCGCCGCGGTGACCAACCCCGAGTTCGTGCGAGAGGCTTCCGAGCGCTTCGGCAGCCAATGCATCGTGGTGGCCATCGACGCCAAGAAGGTCTCCACCGAGGGCGAGGCGCCGCGCTGGGAGATCTTCACCCACGGCGGGCGACGCCCCACCGGGCTCGACGCCGTGGAGTGGGCAAAGAAGATGGTTGAATACGGTGCCGGCGAGCTGCTGCTCACCAGCATGGATCGCGACGGCACCAAGATCGGCTTCGATCTGGGCGTGACTCGCGCCATCGCAGACGCGGTGAGCGTGCCGGTAATCGCCTCCGGCGGAGTCGGCAACCTCGACCACCTGGTAGATGGCGTTCTCGAGGGCGGTGCCGATGCGGTGCTGGCCGCCAGTATTTTCCACTTCGGTGAGTACACCATTCCCGAAGCCAAGCGCTACATGGCCGAGCGCGGGATCGAGATGCGGCTCTGAGAGCCAACGAAGGAAACGGGATGACGCTGCGTAATCGACTGATCGCCCTGCTGTTGAGCCTCCCTCTGCTCATCTCCTCCGCCTGGGCGGAGGAGGTAAGCGGATGGCGAGAGCACCTCGACTGGCCACCGCAGCTGGAGATCGACCATGTGCTGGTGCAGGCCAGCCTCTACACCGACCACTTCAGCCCCGACCCTGACCATACTGACAACCAGCAGCTGGTCGCCATCGAACTGCACAATCCCGATCTCTGGTTCACAGGGTTTGCCCGCTTCAAGAACTCCTTCGGCCAGGACTCCCACTACCTCTACGTGGGGCGCGAGCTGCCGATGTGGGAGTCCGGCGATACCCGCATCCGCGCCAAGCTGACCGCCGGCGCCCTGCACGGCTACCGCGGCGAGTATCGCGACAAGATCCCCTTCAACCGCTACGAGATCGCGCCGGCCATCCTGCCCACCCTGGGAGCAAGCTGGAAACGCCTGGAGGCCGACCTGATTGTGTTCGGCACCGCCGGCATGATGGTTACCTTCGGGGTGCGCTTTTAGTCGAGCGAAAGCCCCAGGTTGCTGACACCCTCATTGCGCCCTAGCCTGCGCAGTGCCTTGAGTTGGTCGCGACTCAACGGCCCCTCGACGGCCTCGAGCACGGCATCCTGGAAGTCGTTCTCGTCCGCCATCAGCGGATGGTCGCGCACCAGTGCGGCCAGGCGCTCGCCGTCCTCTTCCCCTTCGGTCAACTCGATGAAGGCCCGCACGCCACCGCGGGACGCCTTGCTGACCTCCAGCACCGCTTCCGGCGACTCACCCTGCAGGGTATCGAGCAGCGCCGAAAGGGCCGCCAGCGCCTCGGAGGCACGGCGGGCGCCGAAGCTGTCGTCCTCTGCCGGTGGCGCTAGCGCGGCGAGCTTCTCCGCCTGCAGGGCAAAGTCGATCTTTGCATCCCTCACCGCCAGGCGCTCCCACACCAGATCGAGGATGGCACGCAATGCCTGCGGGTTACCCTGGCCGGGGGTCCGAGCGTCGAGCGCCTGGCAATAGAACCCATAGTTGGGCAGCAGGCGCTCGCAGAGCGCCGCCATGAAGGCCTGCTGAGAGCGCGGTTCGAGCTCTTGCAGGCGCTGGTAGAAACCGCTCATGGACTCTCCTTGAAATATCAGTGTCTCACGGCCAGAGACGCTCGGTCGGGGCTCGGCCGCGGGCGTCCAGCATCACTCCCTCGGCGGCGAGCCGGTCGCGCTGCTCCGCGGCACCGGGGTGATCCGCCAGCTTCCGGGAAGCGGTGATGACGCGAAACCACGGTAGGCCGTGGCCCTTGGGCAGGTCGCGCAGAGCGCGGGCCACCAGCCTTGGCGTTCCGCCCTCGGTCATGGCGGCGATACGCCCGTAAGTCGTGACACGGCCAGACGGAATGGCCGCCAAGATCGTCAGTATCTGTTCACGCAGCGCCGACTTCATGTACCCTGCGCCCCCTGTTTGGCCGCAATTCCTTGATGGCGAGGTTCCCCATGCACCTTCACCTCCTCCAGCACAGCCCCCATCAGGGCCCGGCACGGCTTGCCGATTGGCTGTCCAGCATGGGGCACAGCCATACGGTGTTCCACCTGGACGCAGGCGAGACCCCGCCGCGGTTAACCGACTGCGATGCCCTGGTGGTACTCGATGGCCCTGTTGGCCCCCTCGATGACACCGCACAACCCTGGCTGAAGCGCGAACGCAAGCTCATTGCCCGCGCCCTGGACAGCCACAAGCCGCTGCTGGGCATCGGCTTTGGCGCGCGACTGATCGCCGAGGAACTGGGTGCCGTGGTATCCCGCGGCACCCAAGCAGAAACTGGCTGGCATCGCGTTGTTCTGGCACCGGAGAGCCCGCTGGATCTCCCCGAGCAGTTCAATGCCTTCATGTGGCACCGCGAGGTGTTCGCGTTGCCCGAAGACGCCCTGCCCCTGGGCAGCAGCGAGGCAAGCCCGCTGCAAGGCTTCAGCTGGGACGCCCGCCGAGTCGTGGGTCTGCTCTGTCACCTGGAGGCCACACGAGAGAGCGTGGAGGCACTGCTCGCCAACGAACCGCTGCTCGATGGCAGCGAACGGAGCCCTCATATCCAATCCAGCGAGGCCATGTTCGCCGACCCACAGCGCTTCATCCATCTGGCGCCGCTGCTAGACCGGCTACTCAGCCAGTGGCTGCGCTCGCCGGCGGGCTGAGCATTAACGAACCGACTCAACGCTGGGGGCCTGGCTGGGCATAGCCTGCTCGGCTGACCAGGTCCGCGCCGCCTCCAGGCAGCTATGCCAGTCGCCTACGTGCAGGAAACGCTGCTCGGGGTGCTTCTCCAGCTGATAACGATACATGGGGTCATAGTACTCGGTGAGCAGCGGCGCTAGCCAAGCCTCGTGTGCCTGGCGGTTACCCCGGGCATGCTCACGGAAGGCCAGTGCCTGCAGCCGCTGCAACCGATCGAGCCGAGCGCGGCCAAGGCGCTTACGCAGCCTCGCCAGCGAGCCGGCTAAGTGCTTTTTCATCAGCGCCCAGCCCAGCCACTCGCCGCAATGATGCCGGTAGACCTCCCAGAGATCATCGATGTAGTCCTTGTGAATCTGGTTGAGGCGCCAGTCGAGGGGCATCTCTACCCGCAGCCGCGGTGCCTTCTCCATGGCTTGCCAGAGGGTCAAGGGCACGTTGGCGGCCCCAATATGCCGCGACTCGTCTTCCACGACGAAGGGGCGGCCGGGCAGGTCCAGCAGGCGCAGGCCCACGGCATGCTCGAAGTCGATCTGGCTAGGCGCCGGCAGCGGGTGGCGCCCGAAGGCTGACCCCTTATGGCGGGCGCAGCCCTCCAGGTCGAGGCCGTTGTCGAGGGCCAGGATCAGCGAGGTTTTGGCGCAGCCGGTCAACCCGCCCACCACCAGCAAAGGCTGTTCGGCGGCAGCATCGATGCGTGAGCAGAGCGCCTGGCGCATTGCCTTCCAGCCGCCGCGGATCCGCGGCCGAGTCGCACCGGCTTCGGCGATCCACTGCTGAGCGACCTGTGAGCGCAGCCCGCCACGGAAGCAGTAGATAATGGCATCGGGATGCCTCTCCAGGACCTGCATCCAGGCGCTGACGCGAGCCGCCTTGACGTCAGCGCTGACCAGGCGCTGGCCGAGCTCGATGGCCGCCTGCTGGCCGCGCTCCTTGTACTCGATGCCAACCCGGCGACGCTCCTCGTCATCCATCAGCGGCAGATTTACCGCCCCGGGCAACGCCCCCTGGGCGAATTCCACCGGAGCGCGCACGTCGATCAGCACCCGCTTCTCGCGCAGCAGCGCGAGATCAGGCTCGACCAGCGGCAGCTCACTCATCCGCGCACCTCGATCAGCGCAGGGCCCGCGGCCTTGACCATCTCGCCGAAGGGAGTCAGCGTAACGCCGTGTTCACGGCCGATGCGCTCCACGTCATCCTCCCAGGCGGGGTCTACAGAAAGCAGTAGGCCGCCGGAGGTCTGTGGATCGCAGAGCCACTGCCAGTGGGCCTCATCCATCTCCGGCAGGCTCGCGCCAAGGGCCTGGCGATTGCGCAGGGTACCGCCGGGCACCGCTCCCCGGCGGCGATAGGCCTCAGCCTCGGCGAGTCTCGGCAGGCGGCGAAAGTCCAGCCGAGCGGCCACGCCGCTGGCGGCACACACCTCGCTGAGATGCCCGGCCAGGCCGAAGCCGGTAACGTCGGTCATGGCGTTGACGCCCTTCACCTTGGCCAGCGCCACGCCGATCCGGTTGGACTTGAGCATGGTCTCCCGGGCCAAGCCCTGGTGGCCGGCTTCGAGCAGCCCTTTTTTCTCCGCGGTGGTGAGCATGCCCACCCCCAGCGGCTTGGTGAGGAACAGCAGGTCGCCGGGCTTTGCGCCCTTGTTGAGTTTCAGGTGCTCGAGGTCCACCAGGCCGTTCACCGCCAGGCCGAAGATCGGCTCAGGCGCGTCGATGGAGTGGCCTCCAGCAAGTGCCAGACCCAATTCGCGGCAGACTGCCTGTGCGCCGGACAGCACGTCGCCAGCCACCTCGGCGGGCAGTGTGTCCAGCGGCCAGCCCAGAATGCCCAAGGCCAGCACTGGGGTGCCGCCCATAGCGAAGACGTCGCTGATGGCATTGGTGGCGGCGATGCGTCCGAAATCGAAGGGGTCATCGACGATGGGCATGAAGAAGTCGGTGGTGGCAATCATGCCGCGGCCGTCACCCAGATCGTAGACGGCGGCATCTTCGCGCCCCTGATTGCCGACGATCAGCCGCGAGTTGTGAGCCCCCGTCCCGGCCTTGGCCAGAATGCTGTCCAGCACGTCGGGGGCGATCTTGCAGCCACAGCCCGCGCCGTGGCTGTACTGGGTCAGGCGGATGGCGCTCATCGTGTTCTCCTTGGCGTTGGTTAGCGACATTCTACAGTATGCACGGCGGAGCTTCGGCCACGGATCACAGCGCCTCCAGTGCCTCGGCGAGCTTGTCCACGGCGACCACCTCCATGCCCGGTGGTGACTGCTTGGGCGCGTTGCCGCGCGGCACGATGGCGCGGGTGAAGCCGTGCTTGGCGGCCTCGACGATACGCTCTTGCCCGCTGGGTACCGGGCGGATCTCTCCGGAGAGCCCAACCTCGCCGAACACCACCAGCTCCCTGGGGAGCGGCCGGCTCTGCAGGCTGGAGACCACGGCCAGCAGCACGGCGAGATCCGCGCTGGTCTCCAGCACCTTCACACCACCTACCACGTTGAGAAAGACGTCCTGGTCCCCGGTAAACAGCCCACCGTGGCGGTGCAGCACGGCCAGCAGCATGGACAGTCGGTTGGGGTCCAGGCCCACGGCAACCCGGCGGGGATTGCCCAGCGGCGAGTCGTCCAGCAGCGCCTGCACCTCGACCAGAATCGGTCGCGTGCCCTCCCAGACCACCATCACCAGGCTGCCCGGCGCCTCCTCTTGAGTGCGTGAGAGGAAGATGGCGCTGGGATTTTTCACCTCTTTCAGTCCGTGCTCGAGCATGGCGAACACACCCAGCTCGTTGACCGCGCCGAAACGGTTCTTCTGACCGCGCAGGGTTCGGAAGCGGGAATCGGCGCCACCTTCCAGCAGCAGGGAGGCGTCGATCATGTGCTCGAGCACCTTGGGGCCCGCCAGAGAACCATCCTTGGTGACATGGCCGACCAGCAGCAGCACAGTATTTGAGTGTTTGGCGAAGCGGGTCAGCGCAGCGGCGGACTCGCGCACCTGAGCCACCCCGCCCGGGGCCGAGGCGATATCCTCCAGATGCATGGTCTGGATGGAATCGATGATCAGAACACCGGGGCGCTCACGCTCTGCCACGGCGAGGATCGTCTCCACGCTGGTCTCGGCCAGCATCTTCAGGCCCTGAACCGGCAGCTGCAGGCGATGGGCGCGCATCGCCACCTGGGAGAGCGACTCCTCGCCGGTGACGTAGAGCACGCGGCGCGACTGGGCCAGCTTGCAGGCGGTCTGCAGCAGCAGAGTCGATTTGCCCGCGCCGGGGTTACCGCCCAGCAGTACCGCCGAGCCCGGCACCAGCCCGCCGCCGAGCACTCGATCGAATTCGCCGAAGGTGGAGGAAAACCGTGGCACCTCGGACAGATCCACGTTGGCCAGATCCACCACTTCTCGACTCAGGGCGCCCGCATAGCCGCTGCGGCCGGTGGCGCCTCCGCTCGAGCCGCTGGCGCCGGGTCGCGTCGGGGCCAGACGCACCTCGCTCAGAGTGTTCCATTCCTGGCAGCTTGTGCACTGCCCCTGCCACTTGCTGAATTCGGCACCGCACTCGGTGCAGACGAAGGCGCTCTTTGCCTTGGCCATGGCTCCTTGCCTCTTTGGGGATCAAACGCAGAGGGCGGCCCAGCGGCCGCCCCCCACAAACAAACCAAGTGCTGGCGATTACCGACGCTGCAGCTGCAACATTTCGCTGTTCTGGAAGCGACGCTGCTCGGGGTCGATCAGCTCCAGAGTGCCCTCGTCGAGGCGCAGGAAGTAGTAGATCTGGCCTTCGCCGTCCGGGGTCAGCTCGTAGACAGTGGCATCCGGCTCTTTGTCGGTGCCGTTCAGCACTTCCCAGTTGCCTGCATAGTTCTCGTCGGGCGGGTTCTGGGGATGCGCGCGATAGGTGGCCTGGAGGGTAAAGGTCCGCTCCTGGGGTTGGCTCTGCTCGTCGCCCATCAGAACGACATCGAGATCGATGCCGTCGCAGTTGCGGCACGGCAGAGTGCCCTGATAGCGCTCTTCGTCAATCTGCGTGGCGGGAGCTTCGGGGCCTGCAGTCGGACCGGCGGCGCAGCCGGCAAGCAGCGCAAGCATGGCCGATCCTGCAAGCAAGGTCCTGATGTGCATATCTGTCCTCCTGAGCAGTAGGCAGTGACACCGTCAATCATGGCGGCCTGACTGACAGCATAACCTCTCACGACACTGGCGGACAGTCTGCCACACCATCCTGCTTGCCTCAGCCCACGCCAGGGTAGACATGCCCGAACACAAGGGCCAGCACCACCGGCATCACCACCAGCGCACCCAGGTTGCCGATCAACACCAGCGAGGCCACCTTGTGGGGCTCCTGGCGATACTGCTCGGCTACCAGGTAGTTGAGCACCGCCGGGGGCAGCGCGGCGAACACCCATAGCGCCGCGGCCTGCAGGCCGGAGAGCCCCAGCAGCCAGATAAGGGGCAATGCCAGTACCAGCCCCGACAGCGGACAGAGTAGCGCGCCCAGCATGCCGGTCTTCCAGTCCCCGAAATCGATATCTAGCATCCGCACGCCCAGGGCAAAAAGCAGCAGAGGGATACAGACACCGCCCAGCATGTGAAGCGCCTCGAGAAGCCAGCCGGGGAGGGCCACACCGGTCAGGTTGACGGCAAGCCCGGCGATGCTCGCCAGCACGATGGGCATGCGCAGAATCCGCCAAAGCGGTGTCCCAGGACTGAGCATCCAGAGACCTAGCGAGAAATGCAGCAGCATTTCGACGATGAACAGCACCACCGCCGCAGGTAGCGCCGCCTCACCGAAGGCCAGCAGCAGCAATGGGATGCCCATATTGCCGGAGTTGTTGAACATCATCGGCGGCAAAAAGGTCTTGGGGTTAAGCTTCAACCACTTTACTAGAGGCCATAGCAGCACCCCGGAGCCCACCACGATCACCGCGCCGCCAATCGCCAACCCGACGTATTCCTCTAGCGGCGCTTGCCCGTCGGCCAGCACCACAAACACCAGCATGGGAACGAACAGCTCCATGTTGAGTGTGTTGATGCTGCGAATGTCCGGTGTGCGAAAGCGTCCATAGAGGGTGCCACAGCCGGCGATCAGGAACACTGGCAGCAGGGTGGCAAGGATCTGAGCGGTCATGAAGGATCCCATTGCATTCGAATCTACAAAAGTGGCTCCAGACTAGCACGGCCTCGGCTTGCGCGGCCGCTTCTGGCAGGTCACCATTAGCTGAGTCCCCTATTCTTGCCAACAAGCGAGCCACCATGAGCAAGTTCTGGAGTCCCAGGGTGCGCGAGCTGACGCCTTATACCCCCGGCGAGCAGCCCCGCGAACGCCTGATCAAGCTGAACACCAACGAGAACCCCTATCCGCCGGCCCCGGGCGTGGGTGCCGTGCTGCGCAACTACTCCACCGATCACCTCAGACTCTATCCCGACCCGGAATCCGGCGCCCTGCGCCAAGCGCTGGCCCGCGAGTTCGGGGTCGAGGTCGAACAGGTCTTCGTCGGCAACGGCTCAGACGAGGTGCTGGCTCTGGCCTTCCAAGCCTTCTTTTGTCAGCAACGCCCCCTGGAAATGCCGGAGACTACCTACAGCTTCTATCCGGTCTACTGTCGGCTGTATGGCATCGAGCGGCGCGCGCTGCCGCTGACGGCCAACCATGAGGTAGATCTGGCTGCCTTCGCCACCGACAGCGGCGGAACCATCTTCGCCAACCCCAACGCCCCTACTGGCCACGGCCACGGCCGCAAGGCGATTGCCGAACTGCTAAAGCGAGTGACAGATTCCGTAGTTCTGGTAGACGAGGCCTACGTTGACTTCGGAGGTGAAAGTGCCATTCCTTTGGTGGTAAGCCATCCCAATCTGGTGGTGACAGGCACCTTCTCAAAATCACGCAGCCTGGCCGGCTTGCGACTGGGCTATGCGGTAGGCTCCAGAGAGCTGATCGAGGGACTGACTCGGGTAAAGGACTCCTTCAACTCCTACCCTGTCGACAGCCTCGCCAGCGCCCTGGCTATCGCTGCCCTAGAGGATAATGAACACTTCGAGGCCTGCCGCGAAAAGGTAATCACTACCCGGGAGCGTACTCGCACTCGAATGGAGAAGCTCGGTTTTCACGTGCTACCATCCCAGGCCAACTTCGTGCTGGTCACTCACCCAGAGCATGACGCCGCTCAGCTGTTTGCCGGCCTTCGTGAACGCGGCATCCTGGTTCGCCACTTCAACACTGAGGCGCTGCGAGACTTTCTGCGCATCACCATCGGCACCGATGATGAGATGGAGAGCCTGATAGAGACCCTCGAAACTCTCTGCGGCTGATTGTCTCTCCCCGCTATCGTAACGCCAGCCCGCAGGGCTGGCGTTACCGGCTGAAACATTACCCCCCCCCCCGGCCTA